>JAJDZH010000351.1 GCA_022824725.1 Thermoanaerobaculia bacterium
CGAGACTCGGCACGGCGAGGGCGTAGTGCCCGAGCGCGATGATGATCCCGCCCCAGAGCACCGCCTTCTTCTGCCCCAGGATGCGGTCGGCCACCCAGCCGCCGGGCAGCGCCAGGGCGTACACGCCGAAGGTGTAGAGGCCGTAGATCGCCGAACTCCGCTCGGTGCCCAGGTCGAGACCGCCGGTGGCGACGTCGGTCATGTACAGGAGCAGCAGCGCCCGCATGCCGTAGTAGCTGAAGCGCTCCCAGAGCTCCGTGAAGAACAGCGTCGAGAGTCCCCGCGGATGGCCGAACCACTGTGCCGTCGATGTCGTCATGAGCGGGATTGTGTCACTTCGGATCCGCCTTCCCCGCCGCCGCCACGATCCGCAGAAGCGCGGCGCCGTAGCGCTTCACCGTCGTTGGGCCGATGCCGGGCACCCTGAGCAGTTGGTCGCGATCGCCCGGCTTCGCCGCCGCGACGGCGACGATCGTCCGGTTGTGCAGCACCGTGTACGCCGGCAGCCGCTTCTCGCGCGCGACCTTCCCCCGCCATTCCCGGAGCTCCTCGACAAGGGCCGGATCCGCATCGGCTTCGGAGATCTCGATCGGCGCCGCCCCGGACCGGCGCCGGCGACCGGCCCGCGGTTCGGCGGGCGGATCGTCCGGCAGCAGCACCTGCTCCGCAAGGTCGACCCCCCGGCGGCGGCCGCTCGGGGTCAGGCCGGCGCGCTGGTAGTGGATCGTCTCGCCCGCCTTCTCGAAGGATGCGTCCTCCACGAAGGCCACGCCCGCCTGGCCCAGCGCGCCGAGAAGATCCTCGAACGCACCCCGATCGTAGGAGCCGTGAACGGCATGGAACTCCTTGAACAGCCTGCCCGTGCTCAGGCCGTCCCGACGCCGGAGCATCGACACGACGGTCTGCATCGCCTGGACCTCCTCGGCCAGGGGCGTCCGGAAGCGCCGGACCAGACACGCTTCGGGCAAGCAGACGTCGCAGAGGCCACAGCGCTCGCCGCTGTCCGCACGGTCGCCGAAGTGCTGCACCAGGCGCAGCATCCGGCAGCCCCGGTGGTCGGCGAAGCGCGTCATCTCGTCAATCTGATCCAGCCGGAGCTGTCGCTGGACCCGGTAGGAGCGAATCCACGAGTCGTCCCCCCGACGCACGCGGTAGCCACCGCCGACGACGGCGCCGCCATGAATGCGCAACTGGTCGAGCGCCGCCTCGAACGTCTCTTCCGCGAGTCCGAGCCGGCGCCGCAGGTCGACCTGCTCGCGAGGCTCGTCGCCGAGCGCCCCGAAAAGGCCCGAGACGACCTCGATCTCGGGATAGGAAAGCTTGTGCAGGAACTCCTGGGTCCGGCGGTCGGCCCAGGAGTACAGGAGCAGCGCCCGGGCGGGCTCACCGTCACGGCCGGCGCGGCCGATCTCCTGGTAGTAGCCCTCGACGGTTGCCGGCATCGCCGTGTGGATCACCGTGCGAATGTTCGGTTTGTCGATCCCCATGCCGAAGGCCGTCGTGGCGACGACGACCTCGACCGCGCCGCCGAGGAAGGCAGCCTGCACCTCGTCGCGCTCCGCGGTCGGCAGCCCGGCGTGGTAAGCGGCGGCGGGGAATTCGTCGGCCAGCCGACCGGCGAGCGTTTCCGTCTCCTTGCGCGTCGGTGCGTAGACGATCGCTGGTCGCCGACCCGCATCCCCCAGGACCTCGGACACGATCGCGGCCCGTGCCCCGGGCCGCTTCTGCACCACCTCGACGGCCAGGTTCTCGCGCCGGAAGCCGTAGATGTAGCGCTCGTCGCCTTCGAGGTCGAGTTGAGCGGCGATATCGTCCTGGATGCGCGGCGTCGCGGTCGCGGTCAACGCGACCACGGGCGCTGGACGCAGCCGCGGCAGGCGTCGCCCCAGGAGCCGGTAGTCGGGTCTGAAATCGTGACCCCACTGCGAGATGCAGTGCGCCTCGTCGACCGCGATCAACGCCGGCCGGCACCGCTCGAGAAACTCGATGAAGCCGGGCACGCCGAGGCGCTCGGGAGCGATGAACAGGAAGTCCACTTCGCCGTCGCGGTAGAGCCTGCAGGCCTGCCGCGACTCGCTCCGCGGGCGTCCCGAGTGGATCCGTTCGGCGCGCAGCCCGAGTTCGCGGAGCTTCGCCGTCTGGTCCTCCATCAGGGCGATGAGCGGTGAGAAGACGAGGGTCGGGCCGCCCCGCATCAGGCCGGGAAGCTGATAGCAAAGCGACTTGCCGGCGCCCGTTGGCATGACGACCAGGCCGACCGCCCCTTCCGCCGTGCGACGGCACACTTCCTCCTGGTGAGGCCGGAAGGCGGAGTGGCCGAAAACGCTTTCCAGCCGCTGTTTCAGATCGAGAGCCGTTGCCACGAGGTCCAGAATCCTCCTAGGATCAGCCTCCTTCGTCTGACAACGACTCCCCTCCAGGAGGCTTCCGCCAATGGCCCGACCCTACCGAATCTTCGGCGGCGATCTCTCGCCCTACTCGATCAAGGTGCGCTCCTACTTCCGCTACAAGGGAATCCCCCACGAGTGGATCCGGCGGAGCCCAGCCAACCAGGACGAGTTCCGTCGCTACGCCAGGCTGCCCCTGGTGCCGCTCGTCGTTACGCCGGACGACCGAGGCATGCAGGACTCGACGCCGATCATCGAGGCGATGGAGGCCGAGTTCCCCGAACCCTCCATCCACCCGCCGGATCCCACGGCTGCCTTCGTTTCCGTCCTGCTCGAGGAGTTCGGCGACGAGTGGGGCAACAAGTGGATGTTCCACTACCGCTGGGCCCGGCCCGCGGACCAGGAGTCCGGCGCGCGGCGCATCGCCCAGGGCATGAACCCCGATGCCGACGAGGAGACGCTCCAGGCGATGACCGCCCAGGTCCGGGAGCGGATGGTTCCCCGGGTCTGGTTCGTCGGCTCGAACGAGCAGACCGCGCCCCAGATCGAGCAGTCCTTCCTCGACACGGTCGACCTGATCGAGACCCACCTCGACGGTCGCGACTATCTGTTCGGCGACCGTCCGGCGTTCGGCGACTTCGGCATCGGATTCCAGATGCACCAGGCGTGGACCGATCCGACGCCCGGTCGCCTGCTCGAGGAGCGGGCGCCCCGCACCGTCGCCTGGGTCAAGCGCCTGGTCGATCCGACGGCGAACGGCGAGTTCGAGGACTGGGCGGCCCTGGCGCCGACCCTGACGCCGCTGCTCGAGCAGCAGGTGGGCGCGATCTTCCTGCCCTGGAGCGTCGCCAACGCCGGGGCGATCGCAGGCGGCCAGGAGGAGTTCTCGGTCGAGCTCGGCAGCGGCGAGTGGACCCAGAAGCCGCAGAAGTACCACGCCAGGTCGCTGGCGGCACTCCGCGGCAAGTACCGCGAGCTCTCCGAACAAGGCGAGATCGACGCGGTGCTGGAATCGACCGGCTGCCTGCGCTGGCTGGCCGCCTGATTCAGGCCCGGCGCCGCCGCCAGAACTTCTCCATCTCCCTCTTCGGACCGTCCGTGCCATAGGCGACCCGGAACGCCGAGACACCCGCCTCAACCGCCTGGTCCAGGGGCAGGTTGAGCCAGCGGCCGATCAGGCGCTTCTGCAGCACGAGCGCCTCGGGGCTGAGCCGCAGCAGCCGCTCGACCTTGGCGTTCATCGCCGCCTCCAGGTCCGCGGCCGGAACGACCTCGCCGACCAGTCCGATCCGCGCCGCCTCGGCGGCGTCGATCGGATCGCCCAGGAACAGCAGTTCCCGGGCCCGGACGAGGCCCACGACGTGAGGCAGCAGGGCCGCCTCGATGACGGACGGCAGACCGACATGGGGTTCCGGCATCCCGAAGATCGCGTCGTCCGCGGCGACGGACAGGTCGCAGGAGACGAGGAGTTCCAGGCCCGCGCCCAGGGCCGCCCCGCGGACCCCGGCAACCACCGGCGCCGGGTGCTCGCGGATGGCCAGGAAGGCCCGGTGCAGGCCGCGGATGAACTGCTCCGCGGCGACCGCGTCGAGGTCCTCCATCTCCCGGATGTCGGCGCCGCCGCAGAACACGCCGTCGCCGGAGATGACCAGCACCCGTGGGTTCGCCGCGGCGGACCGGCGCACCGCGCCGCGCAGCTCCGCGGTGGTTGCCGAATCGAGGGCGTTTGCCTTCGAGCGCCGGATCAGAACGATCCGCGCCACGTCGCCATCGAAGTCGAGCCGGACGTTCGCCATCCGTCCGGGATCGTACCCGGATCGGCCGGATAGGCTCCCCGGCCATGTCGATGGCCTCCCGCCCGCGGCGCAGCCCCATCCGCTTCCTCGACCGGGACTGGGCGCTGGCCGGATCCTCGGCATCGGCGTGCGGTTCGGACCCTGAGTCGCGGTCCCTGAAGCTCATGAAGAGAACGAGGACGGGCGCGACGCCAAGGCTGCGGATATCGGCTGCCGCTTGGGCCGGCGCGGCGATCCTGAGCCTGTCGGTCGCCGGCGGGCAGGCCTCCCATGCCCAGACCGGTGCAGCGGCGGCGCCTCTCCCCGAGCACTTCCGGCCCGCCGTCGCCGACGTCGCGACCCTGATCTACGACGCCTCGCCCGATAGCCGGGTGCGCCTGACCGTCGTTCCGGCTGGCGCCGGCGCGGCGCCCGCAACGCTGACCCTGGACACGACCGCCGAGGAGCTGCGGCCTCTCGTCGCGGAGATCCGCGAGCTCGCGTTGCTTCGCCCGCCGGCTTCTCTCGGTCGGATCGTCCGGCTCGGAGACGATCTGGGGGACGTCCTGCTCGGTCCGGTCGCCGAACAACTCCGGAGCGTCTCCCGCCTCGTCCTGTCCGCCGGCGGTCCCCTCAGCGACCTGCCTTTCGGCGCCATCCGGGCGCCACGGTCGCTCGATCCTCAAGGCCGCTACCTGGTCGAAACCCGGACCTTGTGCTGGATCGACCCGGCCCTGGGCGCCAGCGGCACCGGCGACGACACCGACCCGCAGCCGGTCGAACGGCCGGTTGCGCTGGCGCTTGCCGACGCCGTCTACCGTCCACCGGCACGCCCGCTCGGCGCCTCGATGAGCGACGGCGGCATCTCCTGGCGCCGGCACGCGGCACGCCGCAATCAGGCCAACACGATCGATGCCCTGGGCCTGCCGGTGATCGCCCGCTTCGGTCAATCCGCTTCGCCGGCCCTCTTCTGGGAGTCCATCGACAGCTACGCCGTCCAGTTCCTGCACATCGCCGTCGAGGCGCCCGTGGACCCCGATCGCCCCGCCGGCTCGGCACTGCTCCTTTCGCCCGAACGGTACGACGAACAGGCCATTCCCGTGACGGCCGGCGAGTTGGAATCGAGGCTCACACTGGAACGCGATTCGCTCGTCGTCCTCTCCGGCCTGGACACGGGAGGCCACGGCATCGGCCCCGGCCCCTTCGTCGACGCCTTCGGCGCGGCCGGCGCGAGTTCCGTCGTCGCGTCGCTGTGGCCCGTCGTCGACGAATCCGCCACTCACCTGTTCGCCGCGTTCTACAGCAGCGTCGCCGGCGGAACGCACATGGCCGCCGCGCTCCGGGAAGCGCAACTCCGGCTACTGGCCGATCCCCTTGTCTTCGATCAGGGAGAAGAACGGGAACCAGTGGAGTTCGACGCGTCCAATCCGTACTTCTGGGCGGGCTACCGGATCTACCGGGGTTCGGCCGACGACTGCGGTTGAGCCGAACACGACTGGTCGATCGGGGATAGGATCGCGCGCCATGAGCCGCCATGCTGATCGTCTCGGCCGTCTCGCAGCCACCGTCGCCATCCTCCTGGCCGCCCCGGTGGTCTGGAGCTGCGGTGACACGCCGTCCTCGGCCCCGTCCTCGGCCACGGCCTCGGCCAGCGACGACCCCGTTGCCGCGCTGCTCTCGCTGCCGATGGAGCGGTTGATCGCGTACGACGCGGAGATCGAGCTGACCGCGGCGCAGGAAGAGATCAAGCGCGCCGCGCTGACGCCGATTCCCGCGCCGTGCTGCAGCGACCGCTCTGCCTACACCTGCTGCTGCCAGTGCAACCTGGGACGGGCCTGGTGGGGCCTGTCGAAGGTTCTGATCACCGAGCACGGCCAGACCGCGGCCGAAGTGCAGGCGAACGTCGAACGCTGGATCGCGAACGTCCGCCCGCAGGGCTTCGCCGGTAACTCCTGCTACACGGGTCGTTGCTCGACCGCGGCGAAACACGACGGCTGTTC
>JAJDZH010000429.1 GCA_022824725.1 Thermoanaerobaculia bacterium
GACCGGTGGCACCGACCGACCGACCGACCGACCGACCGACCGACCGACCGACCGACCGACCGACCGACCGACCGACCGACCGACCGACCGACCGACCGACCTTGCAATGGTCGTGCCGGAGCAAGGCCCTCGCTCTGTGGCTGAACTCGACGCCCGCCAGACTGATGCTCCTGAACCGGCGGGCAAAGACACTGGACTATCCGAAGTGGTCCGTGGCCCACTGGAAGGAAGTCCGCATCCCCAAGCCCGGCAACCCAGCATGGAGAGCCTTGGCAGCGGTCTACAACGACACATGTAACTTGGGACTACTACCCATGCAGGAAGCCGAAGACTGCGCCGCCCGGAAACTCATCGATAGAGCCGCCGCCAAGGTCCTGAAGATGGACGACACGCGACTCGCCGAATGGCGACGGAAGCTCGCCAGAGAGCCCACCATCAGCAACAAGCCGGCGAACAAGACAGGAGACGACCAATGACCGAAATCACCTTCGAAGTCACGGAAGACGAGGTTGACGGCGGCTTCTCAGCCAGCGCCCTCGGATACGGCATCCACACCCAAGGTGACTCCGTCGAGGAGATCCATAGGAACGTCAAGGAGGCCGTCGATTGCTACTTCGACGACACGATGCCGCGTCCCAAGCTGATCCGCTTGCACTCCGTTCGCGACGAGGTGCTCGTGGCGTGACGCGGCCCCCTACCTACCCCGGGATCTCGACGACCAGGTACTCGCCCTCCCGGGTGACCGTGTAGGTCTCGGCCGTGTACGGACCCTTCACCATGCCCGGAGCCGGGGCGTCCGGGTCTTCGACCGGCGCCGCCGCTACCTCCGCCGCCTCGGCGATCTCCTCGCCGGCGACGGTCTCGACTTCGTAGCGGCGCACGCGCAGGCGCTCGGGGGCGCACCAGGACTGGCCGGTACGGACGTGGAACTCCCAGCCGTGCCAGGGGCAGCAGAGGATCTCGCGGCTCGGGCGGTACTCGAAGGCGCCCGGGCGGTCGGAGCGGATGACGCCCCAGAGCTTGCCCTCGCAGAGCTTCCCGCCCTGGTGCGGGCAGCGGTTGCGGAGCGCGAAGAACTCGCCGTCCAGGTTGAAGACGCCGATCGACCGGCCGGCGACGGAGACGATCTTGCGCTCGCCCGATTCGATCTCGGAGGCCTCGGCGACGATGTACTTCATGCGGCGAACACGCTCCCGGAGGCCGGCGCTTCGCGCCGGATGCCGGCGGGGGCGCCGGCGCACCCAGTTCTCGCTCCCACTCCTAGAGGCCGTACAGGGCCCTGGCGTTCTCGCACTGGATGCCCTTGACCAGGTCCTCGTCGAGCCCCGAGGGCAGCACGACGTCGGGGTTGTCCCCGTCCCAGTGCGGATAGTCGCTGGCGATCAGGATGTGGCTCGCCAGCTCGCCGAAGTGCTCGATCAGGTTCAGGAAGTCCTGGCGCCGCGGCGGCTCTTCGATCGGTTGGGTCGTCACATAGACGTGCTCCGCGATGACCTCCGACGGCAGGCGCTCGAGGTGCGGCGCTTCCTCGCGCAGCAGGCTCCACGCCGAGTCGAGGCGCCAGATCAGGGGCGGCAGCCAGGCGAAGCCGTTCTCGACGGAGATCATCCGCAGGCTCGGGAAGCGGTCGAAGACGCCCTCCACCACCATGCTCGTGATGTTCGCCTGCACCGCCTGGGGCGGGCTGGTGTGATCCTCGATGTAATACGAGGCGTGGCCGGCGCCGGTGATCGGGTGGCCGTAGGCGCCGAAGGCGTGCGACGCGACGTGCATGCCCGTCTCGACGCAGGCTTCGTAGATCGGCCAGAACCTCCGGCGGCCCATCGGTTCCTGCAAGCGGCCCATGAACAGCACCTGGGCGAAGCGGCCGTCGGCGCCGCAGCGCCGAATCTCCGCCGCCGCGGCGACCGGATCCTGCGGGGTGACGACGACCGAAGCCCGCAGCCGCGGCTCGGGATCGAGCCACTCGGCGATCTGCCAGTCGTTCGCGGCCCGCGCAAGCGCCGCGCCGAGTTCCAGGTCGAGCGCGGAACTGACCGGAGAAAGCGGGTTCAGGATCGCGTACTCGACGTTGTAGGGATCGAGGAAGTCCTCCCGCGCGAAGCCGACTTCCGAACCGGGGGTGCGGCCCGATGGCGGCCGCGCCTCCTCGCGGTGATCCATGAAGCGCGGGTAGTAGCCGCTGTTCGGATGGCGGATGCCGAACGTCTCGAGGTGGTTGCGCCAGCGCTTGGACAGGTACGGGTAGAGATCCTTGATCGAGTCGAGCTCGTTGTGGAAGTCGCAGTCGATGATCGGCGGTCGGTCGGGCCCGATTCCCGCCTTCAGGACCGACGGCGTCGTGGACGGCTCATGCAGGGTTACGGTCATCTGGCTACCCTCCCATGCGGTAGAAGCTGCGCGCGTTCTCCGACCTGATCTTACGCCCTAGCGACTCCGGCAGCATGCGCAGCAGCAGATCGCCGGCGTCGCAGGCGTGGACGTGGGGATAGTCGCTGGCGTACAGCAACAGGTCGTCCGAACCGAGCTGGTCGACGACTTCGGACAGGTGCGCCGGGTCGGGCGGCGAATCGAGCGGCTGGATGCCGACGCGGACGTGCTCGCGGAAGTAGTCCGACGGCGGGCGGCGCACCCAGGGGACCAACCGCCTCAGATTCCGCCACTCCTTGTCCATGCGCCAGAGGTGGGCCGGAATCCAGGTGAAGCCCGATTCCAGGAAGACGACCCGCAGATCGGGACAGGCATCGAACACGCCTTCGACGATCATGCTCGTGAGTTGCGTGGCGAACACCTGCGCCATCGCCGTGTACTCCTCCAGGAAGAAGGACGGCCAGCCGGTGGGCGTCGGCGGCATGACGGGGGCGCCGCCGAAGTGGATGGCCGCCACCAGGCCGCTCTGCTCGATCGTCTTCCAGAGCGGGTGGTAGAGCCGGCTTCCTAGCGGGTGCTCCGTGCGAACCGGAATCAGGACCTGGACGAACCCCGGCCGGTCGGCGCAGCGCTCGATCTCCTCGGCCGCGGCCGCCGGCAACTGGATCGGAGCGACGACCGAGCCGCGGAGCCGCGGTTCCCGGTCCAGCCATTCCCTGGACTGCCAGTCGTTCGTGGCGGTCGCGAGCGCCGCGGCGACGTCAGGATTGTGGACGCTGTCGACCGCGTAGAGGCAACTCGATATCGCCAACTCCGCGCCGCCCTGCTCGAAAACGGCCTCCCGGAGTTCCGCCAGGCCGCCGCGGCGGCCGGCGACGGGCGAGCGCGGCGGGTAGTACTCCTGGGAGGCGCCCTTGTCCACCGTGTTGTTGAAGTGCTCCACCCAGTGCTCCGGCAGCAGGGGGTAGAGGTCGCGGAGGCGCGGGTTCGGAATGTGAACGTCGGCGTCGATCATCGCTGTGGCTCTGTCGGCTACCGTCACGGCAACGCGAACGCGACCAGCCGCGGCGTCGTCTTCCGGGCCGCAATCGCCGCGAGCTGCTCCTCGCTGAGGTCCAGACCGGCATCTTCAGCGAGTTCGCCGATATCGGCGAAGAACGAGCCGCCGCCGAGCGCCACGACGATGTACTGGCGCCCGCCGACCATGTACGTGATCGGATTCCCATGGGCCGTGTCCGGCAGCGGCACATGACCGAGCAGCTCTCCGGTCTGCTTGTCGAAGACGTTGATCCGTGGCGAGTTGTCCTCTCCCCGCCCCTGGCTCTGAGTGACGAAGAGCAGCGACTTCGTGAGCATCGGCGCTCCGCGGCCGCCCCCCAGCATCGGCAGATCGAGGCCGGCGAGCGCCGGATGGTCCTTCGGACCGTGGCCGTTCGGCGTCATCCAGAGGTGCTCGCCGGTGTTCAGGTCGATCGCGGTCACCCGCCCCCAGGGCGGCTTGACCAGGGGCAGCCCCTGCGGACTGCCGGACGGGGCGAAGAAGGAGCCGACGTAGTTCAGGTTGGAACGCGCCGGATCGGGTTTGCTCAGCGGATGGACGCTGATCGACGTCGACGACGGCACGTAGAGGACACCGGTTTCGGGATCGACCGCGGCGCCCGGCCAGTTCGCGCCGCCGCCAGCGCTCGGCAGCATCAGCGTGCCGGCGCCAACACTCGGCGGCGTGAACAGCGGCCCCATCCGGAAGCCCGAAGCGATCTCCTTCGCCTCGGCCAGAAGCTCCGGCGTGAGGTCGATTAGGTCGTCCTCGCTGACGCCCTGGCGATCGAACGCCGGCGGCTTCGTCGGAAACGGCTGGGTCGGCGACGCCCGTTCGCCGGGCACGTCCGATTCCGGCACCGGGCGCTCCTCGATCGGCCACACTTCTTCCCCGGTCACCCGATCGAAGACGTAGGTGAACGCCTGCTTCGATACCTGCGCCAGCGCCTTGATCTCGCGGCCGTCCACCGTGATGTCGACGAGCTGCGGCGGGGTCGGAAAGTCGTAGTCCCACAGCCCGTGATGGACGGCCTGGAAGTGCCACACCCGCTCGCCGGTGTCGGCGTCGAGGCAGACGATGCTCTCCGCGAACAGGTTGTCGCCGAGCCGGTGGCCGCCGTAGAAGTCGTTCGTCGGCGTCGACACGGGCAGGTAGACGTAGCCAAGTTCCTCGTCGACCGCCATCATGTTCCAGACGTTCGTGTTGCCGCTGTACTTCCAGGAGTCGTTCTCCCATGTGTCGACGCCGTACTCGCCCTCCTGCGGAATCGTGTGGAAGATCCACTTCATCTCGCCGGTGCGCACGTCGTAGCCGCGGATGTGTCCCGGCGGCGCCGCCTGACGGATCGCACCGTCGCTGACCACGGATCCGACCACGACCGTGTCGCCGACGACGGCCGGCGGCGAGCTGTGGGTGATCGCGCGCGGGTTCACCCGGCGTCCGAAGTCCACCTCGCCCCGTTCCGCCAGCAGGTCGACCTGGCCGTCGATCCCGAAGCCGCCGATGGGCTCCCCGGTCAGGCCGTCGATCGCG
>JAJDZH010000463.1 GCA_022824725.1 Thermoanaerobaculia bacterium
CGGCCCTCGAACCACTTCGCCGTCTCCAGCGAGGGGATGAAGACGGGGGAGCCGACGCGAACCTCGCCCGAGGCGTCGATGCGCAGGGCGCGTTCGCCGGACGGCAGGGCCACGTTCGCGATCTCGGCCTCGCCCTCCGCGACCTGGAATCCCTGAACCGAGCCGGGAAAGGCGAAGTGGAACTGGGCGCCGTCCTTTGGCGCCATCGTCTTCTTGCCGGCGAGGCGGCGCCCCATGTTGACGATCTGAAGCGCCTCGTGCCCGCAGTCGCTGATCGCCCGACCGCCGTCGGCCGTGGGCAGGTAGATGCGGTCGGCCACCGGTCCGCGCCAGTCGAGGCCCTTCTCGATCCCGGCCTCGATCCCGGCCAGACCCTCCTTGATGCCCAGGAGACAGCCGACGTTGCCGGAGTTGCAGTCGGTGTCCCAGCCGCAGGTGTTGACGATCTTCAGCGTCTCGGCGAAGTCTCCCTCGCCGTGGAGCAGCGAGAGGATGATCAGGCCGTGGTTGGGGACCATGTGGCAGTTGCCGCCGAACTTGTCGTAGCCGTAGCGCTCGGCGAGCCTCTCCCGGTTGGCGCGCCAGTCGCCGTCCGCGGCGTGCCAGCGACGGAGGTCGCCGATCATCCGGGCGATCACCGAGTCCGGCGGGATGTAGGCGAGGGCGGCGTCCAGTAGCGTGCCCGTGTCCCGCTCGACGAACGCCATCGACTCCATCGCGGCCAGGACGCGGGCGCCGTAGACCGCTTCGCCGTCGTGGCTCACCCGCGCGGCGGCGGTGGCCAGGCGGACGGCCAGATCCGGATCGCCCGGGGCGACCATCGCCCAGCCGTCGATGAAGATCTGCGCGCCGATCTGCTCGGCCACGACCTTGCCGTTCAGCTCCATCGAGCCGCTTGCGGGCGCCTCGATCCCGCTCTTGAGACGAAGCCAGGCCGTGTGCTCGGTGGAGTTGCCGAGGCCGCCCCACCACAGCACCGTGCGCTCCCGGATCAGGTAGTTGAGCCAGGTCTCGCCGACCTCGCGCGGGCTGAGGTCGGCGCCGGAGCCGTGATCCTCCAGCGCCCGCAGGAAGGTGAAGGTGCCCGTGATGTCGTCGTCGGTGACGATCAGGGGAACGTCGAGCCGGTCGTGGACGTAGTACTCGATGTCGCCCAACCGCTTCCCGATCCACTCGTAGGGCCAGCCCTCGAAGGGCCGGCCGAGGTAGACGCCGATGACCTTTCCGAGGACGCCGGCGTAGACGCGTTCCGCGTAGTCGGGGGGTAGAGGCTTCGCCTGAGAGGATATCTGCATCGTCACTTCAATTCATCATGATAGATTGCGCTGCATGTTCAAGCGAAGCCTCGAGCTTCCGCCATCCGGAACGGAGAGCTTCTTCCTCTGGGGCCCACGCCAGACGGGCAAGAGCACGCTGCTGCGGCGCGCCTACCCGGAGGGCCGCTGGATCGACCTGCTCAAGGCGGACGAGTACCGCCGCTACGCCGGCCGGCCGGAACTCCTGCGCCAGGAGATCGAAGCCGAGGGCGCGGCGCCGGCCCGGCAGATCGTCATCGACGAGGTCCAGAAGGCGCCGGCGCTCCTGGACGAGGTTCACTGGCTGATCGAGAACCGCGGTCTGCGCTTCGCTCTCTGCGGGTCCAGCGCCCGCAAGGTGCGGCGAGGAGCGGCGAACCTGCTGGGCGGCCGCGCTCTGCGCTATCAGCTTCACGGGCTTGTGGCCGATGAACTGGGCGCCGACTTCGAACTGGACCGGTTGGTGAACCACGGTTATCTGCCGCCGGTCTATCAGAGCGGGCGGCCGCGGCGCCTGGTCGACGCCTACATCGGCGACTATCTGCGCGAGGAGATCGCGGCCGAAGGCGCGGTGAGGGGCCTGCCCACGTTCAGCGAGTTTCTTGACGCCGCCGCCCTGAGCGACGGGGGGATCGTCAACTTCTCGAACATCGCGCGCGAGTGCGGCATCTCCAGCCACACCGTGCGGGCCTGGTTCGGCATCCTGGAGGACACGCTGCTCGGAAGCTGGCTGCCCGCCTACCGCAGGCGGCCGAAGCGCCGGGTGATCCAGGCAGCGAAGTTCTACTTCGCGGACGTCGGCATCGTGAATCGCCTGGCCCGCCGCGGCCGGCTGGAACGCGGTTCGGAGGCCTACGGCCACGCCTTCGAGAACTGGGTCCACCATGAACTTGCCGCCTTCGTCAGCTATCGGTCCTACGATGGCGCGCTGTCCCACTGGCGGCTTGCCGGCGGTACGGAGGTCGACTTCATTCTCGGCGACATGGACCTGGCAGTGGAAGCGAAGGCCAGTCCACGGATCAGTCGCCAGCACCTGAAGGGGCTCCGCAGCCTCGTGCAGGATCACCCGGGAGTCGGCCGCCGCGTCGTCGTGAGCCTGGAGCCTCGGGCACGCAGGACGGCCGACGGCGTCGAGGTGTTGCCGCCGGAGACGTTCGTCCGCCGGTTGTGGTGCGGCGACCTCTGCTGAGAGGGACTTGCGAGCGTTGTCTGGCCGCCGGGACTCGGGTTGCGCGAACGGCTGGTCGACAAGGAGGTCGGATTGGTTGGCCGCCCTTGCCCGCACGTCGATTTGAAGCGAAACGACCCGCCACGGGGTACGCAACGAACCTCTGGAGGATCTTCTCAACAACCCT
>JAJDZH010000359.1 GCA_022824725.1 Thermoanaerobaculia bacterium
CATGAACCCCAACGTCGAAGGCGAAGCCACCGCCCTCTACCTCGCCAACCTCCTCAACCGCCGCGGCGTCCACGTCACCCGCCTCGCCTTCGGCCTCCCCGTCGGCGGCGACATCGACTACGCCGACCAGGTCACCCTCGCCCGTTCACTGGCGGGCCGCCGCGATTTGTGACGCGACCGCCCGTGGCGGTCCGGGGGGAGGGTCCCCAGCGGACGCTCACGCTTGATGGGTGGATGGGGGGTCAGCGTTCGCTTCGGTCGGCTGCGCTGCGGTAGGCCGTCGGTCAGGCTGACGATCTCGGGAGACGCTTGCCTCCAGCCCGCTGGGGACCCTCCCCCCGGACCGCCACGGGCTGGACCATCTCGGCGGCTGGCACGTCGTCGCGGGCTTCGGGACAGGCGGCGTAAGTTGGACTAACGGGATCCGGAGTCGCCAGGAGCGCGCTGCCTGCTGGGTGCGCGGGTCTTCTGACCCGCTGCCGCCGCAGGCGGCCAGCAACACGCGCCGCGAAGCGGCGACCACTCCGGGGCCGCCTTAGTCCTCTGCCAAAACGGAGAAACGCAGGTTGACCCGCTACGGGGGGCGCAACGGCCACCTCGAGTGAGGGGGTGTCTTACTTCCAGCCCTGCGTCGGGTGTAGTCGCGGGCCGTAGCGGGCCAGATTCCACCGTAGCACCCTCCCCCCCCTTGTGCTATGGTGCGCAGCGTCTTACTTCCAGTCTACGGTCGGGTCGTCGTGGATGAGCCGCTGACGGCGGGCTGTAGCACCTGCCCACGGAGCCGAGAACATGAGGGGGGTTCGCCGGTCACTGGTAGTCACGGTGTCGGCCGTGTCGAGCGCGTGGCCGCTCTGCGTGTTCGTGTTCGTCTGCGGCGTCGGGTTTCTCCCGGCCCCGCGGGACTGGTTCACACCGGACCCGCCAGAGACGTGCGCGGACAAGTTGCGCCGCTGCGTGATCGAGGACGGCCGTCCCGTCGCCGACTGCGCCCGCGAGTTCTTCGCTTGTCTCGGCCCCTGGGGAGGACCACTCCCCTAACCGGGGGAAAGAGAGGCTACGAATGAGGGAAGCTCTACGGGGCGCGCTGCTGAGCGTGCTGTTGCTGGGCGGGCTGGCGCTGCTGGCGGCACCGGCGACGGCGGACGACAAGATGAAGTGCAAGGGCAAGAACTGCACGGATGAAACGACGGTCACGCCCAAGCCGGATCCCCACCGGGGCGGGACCATGATAGGCTGGGGGCCGGTCGTGCCGGAGACTCCACCGCGCAGGCCGCCGCGGCGGTCGTCAGGTGCGCCGGCACCTTCGGGCGATCAATCACTGACAGCGGAAGATTGGGCGGCGATCGACAGGTTGACGAACGATCTTTGCGCGGCACTGAAGAAGGGCGAACACGGGGGAACGATAATCGCTGCGATCTTGGCGATTGCAAAAAAGAACCCGGTGGTGTTCGTCGTAGTTCAGGGTAGCATCGAAGTAGCGGTGGCAGCGTGTTCTCTTGCCGGGAAGTGATGTGATGAAGGACTATCGAATTGCCGCTTGTGCGGTGCTTGCTTTGCTGCTCGGCGGCCATGTGGTTCGCCTGATCCGGGATGGTGAATGGGGGGCGCTGGCTGTCGTTGCCGTCGTTACCGTTGGCGGGTTGTTCGTGGCGCGCAGCCGATGGGTTGCTCAGTTTGCTGCGCCGGAAAAGCCGGCCGGCGAGTAGAGCGGCGGCGACTTCCTCTAGCGTCGCCGGGTTGTTTCTCCGCCGTCCTCGGGCAACCGGGGGCGGCGGCTCTGCGTCTGGCTCGCTCCTACGCCCTGGGCCGGCGGCCGCAACCGGGGGCCCAGAATCTCCAAGTGTGGGTGCGGCCGGCCGCTATCTCGCTGTAGACGTAGGCGGTTCCGCCGGCTTCGATCAGCGCTCCGCAGGCGTCGAATTTCCAGCCCTTGCGGACGGTCGAGGGCCGCCGCGGGCGGTTCCGGATCCGTTGGTGGCGGTCGCTGCTGGCCACGTCCTTGCCGGACGGTAGCAGTCGCTTGTCCGATAAGGTCACTTGTCGGACAAACCCGGCGACTCGGCCAGCGTCGAACACGCGGCGGGCCGGGATCTCGCGGTCGCGGATTCCCTGGCCGATCGGGCCGGCGGCTGGACCTGGACGGCGAAGGCGGGTCCGGCTGGCGTCGCCGGCAACGCTCGGTCTCGATCTGGCGGCGGTCGGCGCGCCCGGACGTAGGCCCGGACGCTATGTGTAGCCACACTCAAGCGCGGGACCGCTCCGCCCCGTGTAGATGCCTTCGTCGAGGCGTTCGGCTTCGAGCCTCGCCTGCTGGCCGGCTTCGGCTTCGGAGGCCGCGTGGACGCTGACCGTTCGGGCCGAGCCGAAGCGGACAAGCCACTCCGCGAGCTGGCGATCGCAACTGTTGCCATCCTTCGACGGCCGATCCTCGCGCCGACCCGCACCGGCATCGTCGGCCGGCCGGACGTAGCCGCCGTCCCGGTCGAGTAGACGGGCCGCTTCGAGGTCGGCGACGATGAGCGCCCGAACGTAGGCCGAGGCCCCGGCCCCGCTCCCATCCGGCCGGATGCCCGGTGCCCGGCCGACCTGTTCGGCGCGCTGGCGGCCCGAGCTTGCGCGGCGGAGTCGAGGTCAAACCCGACGCACTTTGCCGCCTTCTCTGGTCGTTCTGGACGCGATCGTTGCGAGGGTGGGCGCGTAAGATGCGCAGATGAAGGCTTTGGGCGACGCAGCGGACCGGGAGGACACGGACGGTGTGCGATGGCTCTTCTTCTGGCTCTTCCTCGCGTGTTTCATTGTCGCGGTCGCTGAGGCAATGGCCGCCGGTGAGCGGTCTTGGCTCGCGTATCTCCCGCTCGCTCTTGTGATTCTCGCCGTCGGCGGCGGCGCGGCCGTTGCTTGGCAGCGCAGCGCGGGTCCCGGCGCTGATCGTCCCTCAACCCCGTTGCGCTGGCTCGATTCGGTCCCCGACTGGTTTGTGCGGTCCTTGCTCGTTGGGGCGGTGCTCGGCTTCGGTTTCTCGTTGCTGGCAGACCGGGTTTGGGGCTGGGAGCGTGTGATTGGAGACGCTGTGCAGTCGGCCGGAATGAGCCTCTTGATGCTCTCGTTCTGTTGCGGGATGCGGCCGTTCCGCTTCGGGCGCTGACAACGGCTGTCCGATCCTGGCGACGAACCTGATCGTCAGCAGTACCCGCCTAGCGGCCATCGCGTCACGCGTGAGCGCGCAGTCCGGGACGTTCTAGTCTGGGCCGGTGGCTTACTCTCCAACGACGTCGCGCAGTGCCGCTGCCGCGTAGTCGAGTTGCTCCGCCGTGATGACGAGGGGTGGGGCGATCTGGAGGACGGTGCCGGAAGCGCCGCCGGCGAGGGCGATGAGGCCGCGGTGGAGAAGGTTGCGGCTGAGGGTGTGGGCGCGGTTCGGGGAGTCGAGTTCGATGGCCCAAAGCAGGCCCTGGCCGCGGATGTCGGTGACTCCGGGGCGGTTGCTGAGGGGTTCGAGGGCTTGGCCGAAACGGTCGCCCACGGTGCGGGCGCGGACGACGAGGTCTTCGGTCTCGATGACGTCGAGGGTGGCGAGGGCGGCGGCGCAGGCGAGGGGGTGGGCGACGAAGGTGGCGGTGTGTCGGGCTTCGCCGTCGCTTCGCCAGGCGTCCATGACCTCCTTCCTGCCGAGGACGGCGGCGATCGGGAGACCGCCGCCGAGGGCTTTGCCGCAGCAGACGAGATCGGGTTCGACGCCGGCTTCGCGGCAGACGAACCAGGCGCCGCAGCGGCCGAAGCCGGTGAAGATCTCGTCGACGGCCAGTACGACTTCGCGCCGGCGGCAGACTTCGGCCAGGGCCTCCAGCCAGCCGGGCGGCGGCCAGCGGGTCGCCTCGCGACCGATGACCGGCTCGACCAGGCAGGTGCCGATGTCCGGTTGCCGCTCCAGGATCTCCTGCACCCGCTCGGCGGGGGCGCCGTACGGCAGACGGTGAAGGACCTCTTCGAGCGGCCGAGTGAAGGGTTCGCGGAAAGCCGGCCGCGAGGTGGCCGCGAGCGCT
Organism: Thermoanaerobaculia bacterium; assembly: GCA_022824725.1. Taxonomy (GTDB): domain Bacteria; phylum Acidobacteriota; class Thermoanaerobaculia; order Multivoradales; family Multivoraceae; genus Multivorans. Next base: position 4,044 of record JAJDZH010000359.1, read on the forward strand.
CCGAGGGTGGTCCCGTGGTAGGCGGGGTCGAACGCGAGCACGCCCGGGCGGCCGCTGTGCAGGCGGCCGGTCTTCAGCGCGATCTCCACCGCGTCGGCGCCGGAGACGGCGAAGTAGACCCGGGGATCGGGGAGCGGCGCGAGCGCGCACAGGCGCTCCGCCAGTTCGAGGCGGGCGGGGTGGGCGTAGACGTCGCCCAGTCCGTGGACGAGCTGTTCCGCCTGCTCCCTGACCGCCGAGACGACGGCCGGGTGGCGGTGGCCGACGGCCGCGACACCGAAACCGGCGGTGAGGTCGACGTAGCGGTTTCCGTCGACGTCGACCACGTTGCTGCCCAGGGCCTCCGCCCAGAGCATCGCTGTCGCTCCGCTGGGTGCGCGGGTCTTCTGACCCGTGGAAGACAGCGCGCCGCGAAGCGGCGACGATCCGGCCAGCGTGTTGATGCCCGGCGCCTCGGCGGCCTCGAGGCGTCCGGCCATCGCCCTGGCCCGCGGCCCGGGAGGCGGGGTCAGGATCTCCGGCAGCAGGCGGCCGCTCTCGAGCCCGTGCGAGCGCACTTCCGTCAGGCGTTCGCGATCCGCTCGCAGATGCGGTCCAGCGCGTCCTGGTCGAGGTAGGGGTGCATCGGCAGGCTGACGACGCGGTCCGCCAGGCTTTCGCTGACCGGCAGCGAGCCGGCGCCGCGGCCGTAGCTCTCGTAGGCGGGCTGCAGGTGCATCGGCCGCGGGTAGTAGACAGCGGTGGGGATGCCGGCGCGGTCGAGGTGGGCCCTCAGGGCGTCCCTCGTCTCGGCCGACGGCCGGCCGGCAGCGTCGTCGACGCGGAGCGTGTACTGGGCCCAGCTCGACTCGACACTCGACCCGGGGCCGGCTCCGCACTCCGGCGCCGACACCCGCCAGGGCGTCGACGACGACGACGCAACGGCTCGCAGCCGCTCGCCGTAGCCCGCCGCGACGGCGCGCCGCGCGGCCAGCTCCTGCTCGAAGATGGTCAGCTTCGCCAGCAGCACGGCGGCCTGAAGGCTGTCCAGACGGCCGTTCACGCCGAGCCGGACGATGTCGTAGCGGTCGGCGCTCTGGCCGTGCTCGCGGATGGAGCGGACGATCTCCGCCGTTGCCGGTTCCAGGCAGAGCACCGCGCCGCCTTCGCCGTAGCCTCCAAGAGGCTTGGCCGGATAGAAGCTGGTCGTCGTGATCGGCGCCAGCGAACCGACCGGGTTTCCGTCGCGGCGGGCGCCGAAGCTCTGGGCCGCGTCCGAGATCACGTCGAGCTGTCTTCTGGCCGCCCACTCCGCCAGCGGTTCCTCGGCCACCGGCAGGCCGAACAGGTCCACAGGAATCACCGCCTTCGGCACGGCGACGCCGGCGGCCAACGCGGCCTCGTACTCGCGGTCGAGCGACTCGAGGTCGATCAGGAAGTCCTCTTCCCGTACGTCGACGAAGACAGGCACCGCCCCGGCGAGCAGGACGACCTCCGCGGTCGCCGTGAAGGTGAAGGCTGGAACGAAGACGGCGTCGCGGCGGTTCCCGCCCCCGCCGACACCAAGCGCGAGCAGGGCGATCAGCAGGGCATCCGAGCCGCTCGAGACTGCCACCGCGGTCGCGCCGCCGCCCCATCGACCCAGCTCCGCCTCCAGCTCGTCGACCTCGGGGCCCATGACGTAGCGGCCGTGGTCGAGAACGTCGGCGATCCGGCGGTCGATCTCCGGCCGGAGCCGCCTCGACTGGGCGGCCAGGTCGACAAAGGGGATCCTCGGCGCAGGTTCCGTCGGCGTCATGGCCCGGAGTGTAGTAGCGGATCGGCGCGGTTGGCGCCGACGGCGTCGAGCGTCTTCCGCAGCAGGGACGAGGTCGGCAACTCCTCGATCTCCTCCTGGCCGAACCAGGCCAGGGACGATCGCCCCGCCGTCGCCCGTTCCGGGCGCCAGCGGGCGACCGCCGCCCGCACGAGGAAGTCCCTGTAGGTCACGGCGTGCCGCACCAGGACCGGGCGTTCGTCACACTCCCAGCAGCCACCGAACTCCCGACCCAGCACTTCCGCCGCGCGGCCCGGCCCTTCGCCGCTCGCGAGCTCCACCGTCGGCAGGTGCCAGCGGCCGGCCAGCCAGTCCGCGTCTTCGGGCCGGCGATGGAGCAGCAGGTCGTCGCCTCGCTGGACGACGGCCGTGAAGCAGTGGCGGACCTCCCGGGCGCGCCGCGGTCCGGCAACCGGAAAGGACCGCGGATCGAGATCCGCCGAGCGGAACGCGCGGCAACCCGGGGCGAGAGGACAAACGCCGCAATCCGGCGCATTTCGACGGCAAACCAGCGAACCGACCTCCATCAGCGCCTGGTTGGAGTCGCCGGGACGGCTCGGGTCCAGCAACCGGGCCGCGGTCGCCAGAAGCCTCCGCCTGGCGGCGGCGCGGCGAGGAGGTTCCGTCGATGCCAGGAACCGGCTCAGCACCCGTTCGACGTTGCCGTCCAGCACGGGCGACGTCTCGCCGCAGCAACGGCTCGCGAGCAGCGCCGAGGTGTACGCGCCGATTCCCGGCAGCTCCGCCCACTCGGCGGCGCTCGCGGGCAGCGTGCGCCGCTCCGCCAGGATCCGGGCCGCCCGGTGGAGATTACGGGCACGGCGGTAGTAACCGAGGCCCGACCATGCCGCCTCGACCGACTCGACCGGCGCTTGCGCCAGCGCGCCGACACGGGGGAAGCGATCCAGGAAGGCCCGGTACCGGGTCGCGACGACCTCGCTCCGGGTCTGCTGGAGCATGATTTCCGCAACGAGAATCTCGTATGGATCCTCGGTTCGCCGCCAGGGCAAGTCGCGCCGGCAGCGGTCGAACCAGGCCAGCAGCGTCCCCCGGAGCGCCTCCGGCTCGACTAACTGCAACACTGTTCAGAACCTGGGCGCGGCCCGGCCCGACCGCGCCCCGCCCGCGACGAAGAAAACGTGAAGAAAGTGGTCAGACACCCCTTGTTGAAGCCAGATCCCGCTGCTATCCTGCGCTTCTCGCGCAACGGAGGCCACACGGCGTGGGACCAACAGGTAGCCCCCTGGAGCTATCTGCCCCGAGTCTCTTCGCCGGTCGTCCAAGGCTTTTCCACATTGTGCGGAAAAGCTGCGGAACGTAGCTCTGCGGAGCGGCAATTCCCTACCTGGCACCGGGAATTGGTGGTCGTGCGCGTCGGAACGTGGGGGAGAAGTGCGTCGGTTCGGAGTAGCAACGGAACAAGCAGGCAGGGGCTCTGCCGTGCGCCGGCTCACCATGGCTCTGGTCGCTGCGGATGGAAAGAGGGAGCATGCCTAGTTCCGTCTGGCCGACTCTACGACGGCAGTTGCGGGAGGATCTCCCGGCCGAGGACTTCCGCACCTGGTTTCATCCCCTGAGGGTCGCGTCGGAGGACGCCGACCACCTCGTCCTCGAAGCGCCGAACTCGCGCTTCGTCGAGGCGCTCGAAGAGGGCTTCCGCCCGATCGTCGACTGGGCGATCGCCGACCTCAAGGGTCCGACGTACCAGGTCCTGTTCAAGAGCGGCGAAACGCGGACCAGGGTCGAAACGCCGGGACGATCGGCGGTTGCGAAGTCCATCGCAAGCCGGGAGCCGGCGACTCGCCCCGACCTCGAGGGGACGCCAAGCAGTTCGCTCAACCCCCAGTACCGGTTCGACTCGTTCGTCGTCGGCAACTCGAACCGCTTCGCCAGCGCGGCCTCCCAGGCCGTCGCCGAGAAGCCCGGCATCGCGTACAACCCGCTCTTCCTCTACGGCGGCGTGGGCCTGGGCAAGACCCATCTCCTGCACGCGATCGGAAACCGCCTCAAGCGGGCGGCGCCGGGTACGAGAGTCGCGTACCTCGCCGCCGAGGATTTCGTGAACGACCTGATCACCTCGATCCGGTTCGAGCGAATGCCCGCCTTCCGCGAGCGCTACCGGACGATCGACGTCCTGCTGGTGGACGACATCCAGTTCCTGGCCAAGAAGGAGCGCTCCCAGGAGGAGTTCTTCCACACGTTCAACGTCCTCTACACCCGCCAGAAGCAGATCATCGTGACCTCGGACGCCCAGCCGCGTGACATGGCGGACATCGAAGAGCGCCTGCGAAGCCGCTTCGGCTCGGGTCTTCTCGCCGACATCCAGCCGCCCGACCTGGAGACCAAGGTCGCCATTCTCCAGCGCAAGGCCCGGCAACTCCAGGGCCTGGATCTGGACACGGACGTCGCCATGTTCATCGCGCGGCAGGTGCACTCGAACGTGCGCGAGCTCGAAGGCCTGCTCAACCGGGTCACCGCCTTCGCCTCGCTGTCGGGTGTGCCCCTCGATCTCGAGTTCGCCAAGGAAGCGCTGCGCGACGTGCTGCCGGAACAGGACCGTCCCGTGTCCTCGGCGCAGATCATCAAGATGGTGGCCCACCACTACGGGCTCAAGGTCCGCGAGATCAAGAGCAAGAGCAACTCCCGGCAGATCACCTATCCCCGGCAGATCGCGATGTACCTCTGCAAGCGCCTGACCGAGATGTCCTACTCGGAGATCGGCAGGGTCTTCAACGGCAAGCATCACTCGACCGTCATGTACTCCGTCGAGCAGATCGAGCGCCGCCGCGCCAACGACGAGCGCCTGGCCGCTCAACTGGAGCGCTTCACCCGTCAACTCGGCTGAGCGAGGGCCGCCGCCGTATCGCCAGGGACGACCTCCGCGCAACCTGTCGAATGAACATCCTGCGGAATCGCTGCGGATCGGGCACCTGCGGATCTGCGCACCGGCAGCGGATTGTCAGGGCAGCGGTTCCGGTTGTCCTGCGGCCGTACTGCGGAGAGAATCCGCGCTCCGCACGGCCCGGCGGCCGAAGTCCGCTGAATCCACAATCGCTCCGCTGCCGACTCCGCTCCTTACAGGCCCCCGCGGGAACAACCTAAACTACTGATTATAAATGATTTACAAGGTTCTTCCGCGACCGCAGCCGGTGCCTTCTACGGCTACTTTCTTGGTGTATATTTCTTCTCGAGGAGAAGACAGATGAAGACCCGAGTCGAACGCCGAGAACTGCTGACCGAGCTCGTGGCGATGCGCGGCATCGTCGAGAGCAGGTCGACGATTCCCGTCCTCTCCCATCTTCTCCTGACGGTCCGCGACGACCGTCTGGAACTCGCGGCGACCGATCTGGACGTTTCCCTGACTTCCTGGTGCAGCGCGGAGGAAGGGAGCTGCGAGCCGGGCGCCACCGCGGTGCAGGCCCGGAAGTTCCTCGAGATCGTTCGGGCCCTGGCCGACGGTCCCGTCGAGTTGTCGACCGGCGATTCCAACTCGCTTCACATCGACGCCGGGTCTTCGAAGTTCCGGATCAACGGTCTCTCGGCCGAGGACTTCCCGACGCTCACCACGGTCGACCAGGACTCGTCGTCCTCGTCGTTCGAGGCGCCTTTCCCCGAGGTCAAGCGGATGATCGGCAAGATCATCTTCGCCGTCTCGGCGGAAGAGTCCCGCTTCCAGTTGAACGGAGCCCTGCTCAAGTTGAAGGACGGCAAGGTCGAGATGGTCGCGACCGACGGCCACCGGCTTGCCCTGATCGAGGCCGAGATGGCGGGCGTCGCGGAAGCGGACGGCGTTCTCGCGCCGCGCAAGGCACTGCTCGAGTTGATGCGCTTCGACAGCGACGAGACGATTCGTTTCCGTCGCGGCGAGCACCATCTCGGCTTCGTCATCGGGCGTCGCGAGCTCACGTGCCGCATTCTCGAGGGGACGTTCCCGGACTACGAGAAGGTGATCTCCACGGAGAACGACCGCAAGGCGACGTTCGATCGCGGCGCGCTCTCCGAGGTGGTGCATCGGGTCGCCCTGCTGACGGGTGACCGCGCCCCCATGGTCAGGCTCGGTTTCGAGCCCCAGTCGCTGCGTGTGTCGTCCTCGAACCCGGATCTGGGGGAGGCGGAGGAGAGCCTCGCCTGCGACTACGCGGCCGAGAAACTGGACATCGGCCTGAACCCTGTCTATGTGCGGGATTTCCTGTCCGCGATCGACACCGAGCAGGTGGAATTCGCGCTCAAGGACGAGAACAGCCAGTGCCTCGGTGAGCCCGTTGGGGGGCCTGATTTCCGCTACTTGTGCGTGATCATGCCGATGCGGATCTGAGCATCTTTAGTCGGCCAGCTAAGCCTCCTGTTTTCAGGTAGTTGCGATCGGTCCTGAAGCGGCCCCGGAAAGCGGTCGAAATGGCCGTCATGTGATAGTTTTCGGCACATGACGGCAGCCGGGACGACGGATGTTCAGGCGGCGGCCGAGACCGGGTACTCGGCCGAGCACATCAAGGTCCTCAAGGGCCTCGAAGCGGTCCGGAAACGGCCCGGGATGTACATCGGCGACACCGATGACGGTTCGGGCCTGCACCACATGGTGTTCGAGCTCGTCGACAACGCGATCGACGAGGCGCAGGCAGGCTTCTGCGAGCTGGTCGAGGTGGTCATCCACGGCGATGGCAGCGTCTCCGTGCGGGATGACGGACGCGGAATTCCGGTGGCCTTCCACGAGGGGGAGGGGCGGTCGGCGGCTGAAGTCATCATGACCGAACTGCATTCCGGCGGGAAGTTCGACCAGAACGCCTACAAGGTCTCGGGAGGCCTGCACGGGGTCGGTCTCTCCGTGGTGAACGCTCTCTCGGTCCAGCTCGATCTGGAGATCGACCGCGACGGCCACTCCTGGCGGCAGAGCTACGGCCGCGGCGTGCCGAAGGCGCCGATCGAAGCGGTCGCCGCGCTTGAGAATCCCGAGGCGACCGGCACCGGAATCCGCTTCATGCCGGACCCGCAGGTCTTCACCCGGCTCTCCTTCGACTACCAGGTGCTCGCGCAGCGCCTGCGGGAACTCTCCTTTCTGAACAGGGGCATCGCGATCAGCCTCTTCGATGAACGGACGGGCAAAGGCGCGAAGTTCGAGTACGAAGGGGGGATCAGCAGCTTCGTGGCGCACCTGGGCCGGAACAAGACGGCGCTGCACCCGGATCCGGTCCACCTTCACAGCGAGATGGGCGAAGCCGGCTCCAGCGAGTCGGTCGAGGTCGCGCTGCAGTGGAACGACAGCTACCAGGAGCGCATCTTCTGCTTCACGAACACGATCAACAACCGGGACGGAGGCACCCATCTCTCGGGCCTCCGGTCGGCGCTGACCCGCACGGTGAACGCCTACGTCGCTTCCTCGGGTCTCGGCAAGAACCTGAAGGAGAAGCTCTCGGGCGAGGACATCCGCGAGGGCCTCGTGGCGATCGTTTCGGTCAAGGTGCAGGATCCGAAGTTCTCCAGTCAGACCAAGGAGAAGCTCGTTTCCTCGGAGGTCCGCGGCTGGGTCGAGTCGACGGTGGGCGAACAGCTCTCCGCGTTCCTGGAGGAGAACCCGCGGGACGCCAGACGGATCGTCGAGAAGGTCGTCGAAGCGGCGAGGGCGCGGGAGGCGGCGCGCAAGGCGCGGGAACTGACCAGGCGCAAGGGCGCCCTCGACAGTTCGAACCTTCCGGGCAAGCTGGCGGACTGCAGCGAGCGGGATCCGGCCTTCGCGGAACTCTTCCTCGTGGAGGGGGACTCCGCCGGCGGCTCGGCCAAACAGGGTCGCGACCGGCGGTTCCAGGCCGTGCTCCCGCTCAAGGGGAAGATCCTGAACGTCGAGCGCGCGCGCCTCGACAAGATGCTCTCGTCCGAGGAGATCAGGACCCTGATCCAGGCCCTGGGCACCGGCATCGGCACCGAGGACTTCGACGCCGACCGCCTGCGCTACCACAAGCTGATCATCATGTGCGACGCGGACGTCGACGGCAGTCACATCCGCACGCTCATCCTCACCTTCTTCTATCGCCAGATGAAGGAGCTCATCGACCGCGGCCATCTCTTCATCGCCCAGCCGCCGCTCTACAAGGTTACGGAGGGGCGTCGTTCGAGCTACCTGAAGGATGACGAGGAATACCACGACTACCTGGTGGAGCGGATTCGCCGGAGCTGGCAGGTTGCCCTCCCGAACGGCGACATCGACGATCCGACCGTGTTCGAGGGCGACCGCCTGCGCGTCCTGCTCGACCGTCTGGCTGCGTTCAGGCGGTCGCTCGACTCACTGAGCGCCCGCGGCATTCCGCGCGACGCGCTGCGGGCGGCGATCGCCGGCGGCATCAGGGACCGGGACAGTCTGGCCGACCGCGAGCGGGTCGAACTGACCGCCCAGGTCATCGAGGCTTCCGGCTTTCACGACGTGTCGGTGGAGAATGGCCGCGAGGGGTTCCTGGCGATCCGGTTCCGTTCGCGCCGGGACGGCGTTGACCGCCAGGTCACGATCGACGAAGCGCTGGTCACGGGCGCCGACTTCCGTTCCCTGACCGCCAACGAACAGGCGCTGGAAGCGTGGCAATCGCCCTCGATCCGGCTGCGCAAGCTGAACGGCAGCGCCACGACCGACGAGGTCGAGGCCGAGTCCGTCGACGAGGCGCTCGACGCGCTGTTCGAGGCCGCGAAGAAGGGCCTGTCGATCCAGCGTTACAAGGGCCTGGGCGAGATGAACCCGTCGCAGCTCTGGGAGACCACGATGGACCCCGATCGGCGCCGGATGCTGCTGGTCGAGATCGACGACGACCGCTACGACGAAACGGACGGCATCTTCACGACCCTGATGGGCGAAAAGGTGGAGCCCCGGCGCGAGTTCATCGAGAAGAACGCCCTGAACGCGATCAACCTCGACATCTGACCCATCGACCGTGAGCAAGGGCGAGAACCCCATCCAGCCGCCGCCGGCGTCCGGCCGCGACACCGTGCCGGTGCAGCTCGAGCGCGAGATGCGGCGGAGCTACCTCGATTACGCGATGAGCGTGATCATCGGCCGCGCCCTGCCCGACGTGCGGGACGGCCTCAAGCCGGTTCACCGGCGGGTGCTCTACGGCATGTGGGAAGCCGGCAACACGGCAGGCCGCGCCTACAAGAAGTCGGCGCGCATCGTCGGCGACGTGATGGGCAAGTACCACCCGCACGGCGACGGACCGATCTACGACACGGAGGTGCGCATGGCGCAGGACTTCTCCATGCGCTATCCGCGGGTGGACGGCCAGGGCAACTTCGGCTCGATCGACGGCGACAACCCGGCCGCGATGCGCTACACCGAGGTTCGCCTGACCCGGATCGCCGAGGAGTTGCTGCGCGAGGACATCGAGAAGGACACCGTCGAGTGGATACCGAACTACGACGGTTCCGAGCAGGAGCCTTCGCCGCTTCCGGCGCGGATCCCGAACCTGCTGGTCAACGGCTCGGCCGGCATCGCCGTCGGCATGGCGACGAACATTCCGCCGCACAACCTGGGCGAGGCCCTCGCGGCGGTCAAGCTGCTGATCGACCGCCCCCAGGCGACCCTGGAAGAGCTGATGGAACTGCTGCCTGGGCCGGACTTCCCGACCGGGGGTTTCATCCATGGCCGCGCGGGCATCCATGCCGCCTACGCCACCGGCCGTGGCTCCATCCAGGTGCGGGCTCGCGCCGAGATCGAGGATGCCGGCCAGGACAATCAGTCGATCATCGTGACCGAGCTTCCCTTCCAGGTGAACAAGGCCCGCCTGATCGAGCGGATCGCCGAGCTGGTGCGCGAGAAGAAGCTCGAAGGCATCCGCGATCTGCGCGACGAGTCCGACCGCGACGGCATCCGGATCGTGATCGACCTGAAGCGGGGCGAGCTGGCCGAGATCGTCCTGAACACCCTGTACAAGATGACCAAGCTCCAGGTCAGCTACGGCATGAACATGCTGGCGATCGTCGACAGCCAGCCCCAGGTGCTGACCCTGCGCGCCCTGCTGCGCCACTTCCTCGACCATCGCCGCACGGTGGTGATCCGGCGCTGCCGTTACGACCTGGCCCGGGCCGAGAAGCGGGCCCACGTCCTCGAGGGGCTGCTCATCGCGCTCGACCACCTGGACGCGGTGATCGCGACGATCCGCGCTAGCCGCACCCCGCCGGAAGCCAGAGAGCGCCTGATCGAGGGCTTCTCGCTGAGCGAGCCCCAGGCGCAGGCGATCCTGGACATGCGGCTGCAGCGTTTGACCGGTCTCGAGCGGGAGAAGATCGAGCAGGAGCACCGCGAGCTGATCGCCGAGATCGAGCGTCTGCGCGCGATCCTCGGTTCCGACGCCCTGCTGCTTCAGGAGATCCGGGGCGAGCTCGACGAGATCGAGAAGCGTTACAGCGACCCGCGGCGCACCGAGATCGTGGCCCACTCCTCGGACATCACGATCGAGGACATGATCGCCGACGAGGACATGGTGATCACGGTCACCCGGTCCGGCTACATCAAGCGGTCGCCGCTCAGCCTGTACCGCGCCCAGCACCGCGGCGGCAAGGGCCGGACCGGCATGGCCACGCGCGACGGCGACTTCGTCGAGCAGCTCTACGTCGCCTCCGCCCACAGCTTCATCATGGTCTTCACCGACCGGGGCTACTGCTACTGGCTCAAGGTGCACCAGATCCCGGAACTCGGTCCGGCGGCCCGCGGCAAGGCGATCGTCAACCTCCTTCGGCTCGACAGCGGCGAGGGTGTCGCGGCCACCGCCGCGGTGCGGGAGTTCCCGGAGGATCGGTTCCTGACCTTCGCCACCGAGGCGGGCGTGGTCAAGAAGACGGCGCTGTCGGAGTACTCGCGGCCGCGGACCAACGGCATCATCGCGCTGCGGATCGACGAGGACGACCGGTTGCTGTCGGTCAAGGTGACGGACAGCGGCAGCGAAATCGTGCTGGCCACGAAGAAGGGCTACTCGATCCGCTTCCCGGAGACCGACTTGCGCTCTCTCGGCCGCGCGACCCGGGGCGTGCGCGGGATCAGCCTGCGCCCGGGCGACCGGGTGGTGTCGATGGAGTGCCTGCTGCCGCGGGCGGAGTCCGCGGACCTCGAGTCTCCGGAGACGACGCTCTTGACCGTGAGCGAGAGCGGCTTCGGCAAGCGCACCGCGATCGAGGAGTACCGCCTGCAGTCGCGGGGCGGTCTCGGGATCATCAACCTGAAGGTGTCCGACCGCACCGGCGACGTCGTCGGCGTCCGCCAGGTCAGCGAGGACACCGGCCTGATGCTGATCACCCCCGAAGGCAAGATCATCCGCATCACGGCCGGCAGCGTGTCGCTCATCGGCCGCGCCACCCAGGGAGTCAAGGTCATGGACCTCGACGACGGCGACCGCATCGTCGCCCTGGCCCGCATCCCCGATCGCGGCGACGAGGATGAAGACGGCGAGGACGGGGACGCCGAAGCGGCCGCCACGGAGCCAGTCAACTAGCAGCGAGCAGGGTGGGAGCGCCACGATGAAGTTCTTTCTGGACACCGCGGACACGGCCGAGATCGAGACCGGCCTGGAATGGGGCATGGTCGACGGCGTCACCACGAACCCGAGCCTGATCGCCAAACAGGGCAAGCCGTACCTGCCGACCGTCAAGGAGATCGCGGAGCTGGTGCCGGGACCGGTGAGCGGCGAGGTGCTCGCGACCGACCTCGACGGCATGCTGGAGCAGGGCCGGCGGCTCGCCGGCCTGGCGGACAACGTCGTCGTCAAGGTGCCGCTCGGACCGCCCGGGCTGACCGCGGTGCGGCGCCTGGCGGAGGAGGGGATCCGGTGCAACGTGACCCTCTGCTTCTCGCCGTCCCAGGCGCTGCTGGCGGCGAAGGCGGGCGCCGCCTACATCTCGCCTTTCGTCGGACGCCTCGACGACATCGCCCAGGACGGCATGGACCTGATCCGGCAGGTCGTCTCGATCTACTCCCAGTACGACTTCGGGACCGAGGTCCTGGTCGCTTCGGTGCGCCATCCGGTCCACGTCGTCGTGTCGGCCGAGATGGGCGCCGACGTGGCGACCCTTCCCTTCAAGACGCTGAGCCAGCTCTACCGTCATCCGCTGACCGACATCGGCCTGGAGAACTTCCTCTCCGACTGGCGGGCCACGGGCAAGAGCTTCGATGACTGACGGCGGCGGCCTGGTCCGATGAGCGTCGACGCCGTTCTCGAGCGGGTCGACCGCGAAACCGGCGCCAGCCTGGATCAGTTGAAGGAGTACCTGCGGATTCCGTCCGTCTCGACCGATCCGGAGTACGCCGGCGACGTGCGCCGCTGCGCCGGTTTCGTGAAGGAGAGGCTCGAGGCCGCGGGGCTGGCGGCGGAGATCGTCGAAACGGCGGGCCATCCGCTCGTGTACGGCGAGTGGCTCGGCGCTCCCGGTCGCCCCACCGTCCTCTTCTATGGCCACTACGACGTGCAGCCGGTCGACCCCTTGGAAGAGTGGCGGAACGACCCGTTCGAGCCGACGATCGAGACGGGCGAACGCGGCGAGCGGATCGTCGCCCGCGGCGCCACCGACGACAAGGGGCAGTCCTTCACCCACATCAAGGCGGTCGAGGCGATCATGGCCGAGACCGGCGGCCTGCCGGTCAACGTGAAGTTCCTGATCGAGGGCGAGGAGGAGTGCGGCGGCGAGGCGATCGAGGCCTACGTCCGGAGCCCGGCAGCGGAGCGCCTGGGCTGCGACCTGGCGCTGGTTTCCGACACCTCCATGTACGGCCCGGGCCAGCCCTCCGTGCTCTACGGCCTGAAGGGCCTGCTCTACACCGAGGTCAGGGTGCGCGGCGCGGGCCGGGATCTGCACTCCGGCACATTCGGGGGCGCCGTCGCGAACCCCCTGAACGTCCTGGGCGCCATGCTGGCGGCGCTCCGCGACCCGCGGGACGGCCGGATCCTCGTTCCGGGCTTCTACGACGACGTGCGGCCGCTGGGCGCGGAAGAACGGGCGGCGTTCGCGGCGCTGCCGTTCGACGAGGCGAAGTACGGCGACGAGATCGGTGCGTCCGCGTTGTGGGGCGAGGCCGGCTACACGACCCTGGAACGGGTGTGGGCGCGGCCCACCTGCGACGTGAACGGGCTGTGGGGCGGCTACCAGGGCCCCGGCGCCAAGACGGTGATCGCGAACCGGGCCGGCGCCAAGGTCTCGATGCGGCTGGTGCCGGACCAGAATCCGCAGAGACTCTTCCGTGCCTTCGCGGACTACATGCGCTCCCTGGCGCCGCCGGGCATCGAAGTGGAGGTGGAGAACCTGAACGGGGCGCCGCCGGTGCTCGTCGACCTGGACGGCCCGCTCGTCGACGCGGCTCTCGAGGGCGTGCGCGAAGCCTGGGGCCGCGAGCCGGTGCGGGTCCGGGAGGGCGGTTCGATTCCCATCGTCTCCACCCTGTCCGAAGTACTGGGCGTGCCCGTGCTGCTGATCGGCTTCGGGCTGTCGGACGACCGGCTTCACGCCCCGAACGAGAAGATGGACCTCTCCAACTTCTACCAGGGCATTCGGACCGTGGTCCGCGTGCTCGACCGCCTCGGAGGCTGCGCCGCCGCCTGACCGCCTGTGGTTGCCGGGCGCGAGCGTGAGATCAAGGTCGCGGTCGCCGATCTGGACCGGCTCCGGGAACGGGTCCGCGCCGCCGGCGGCAAGCTCGAACGAGCCGCCGCCATGGAGTCGAACTGGGTCTTCGACCGCCGGGACGCGCCCGTGGCGGAGCGGCTGCGGACCCGCCGCGAGCTGCTTCGTCTCCGCACGGACGGCGGCGGCAGCCGGCTGACCTTCAAGTCCGCTCCCGAGATGCGGGGCGGCGTCAAGGAGAGGGCGGAACACGAGTTCGCCGTCGACGACCCGGCGGCTGCGCGCGTCTTCCTCGAGTCGCTCGGCTTCGAGGTCACGGCGCGTTACGAGAAGGTCCGCGAGCGCTGGCTGCTTCTCGGCTGCGAGGTCGCCCTCGACCGGACGCCGATCGGTGACTTCGTGGAGGTCGAGCAGGTCGACCCGGACCTTCCAGCCGGCGGGATCGAACACGTCTGCCGCCGCTGCGGCATCGATCCCGAGCGGGCCGATCTACGGGACTATCTGGCGATCTACCGCGACCACCGCGCGCGGCACAAGGGGCTGCCCCGGGACATGGTGTTTGGGAAGAGAAGTCGGCCTTCGGCCGGCGCCTCGAAGCCGCCTTCGGCGGCGGCGGGTCAGAAGACCCGCGCACCCGGCGGAGGCTCGCAGTGAGGGGCGCGAGTCGGCGGGTACGGGCGCTCGTGCTCTGCGCCGGCCGCGGAGAACGGCTGCGGCCGCTGACCGCCGCCGTGCCCAAGCCCCTGCTGCCGGTGGCCGGCCGCGCCGTCGCGTTGCGGACGATCGACATCCTGCACCGCGCCGGCTGCGAGACGGCGGTGAACCTCTTCCACCTCGGCGACACGGTGCGGCGCGGGCTCGAGAGCGAGGCCGTCGCCCGCGGGATCGAACTCCGCTTCGAGGTCGAACCGGAGCTGCTCGGCACGCTGGGCGCGGTGGTCAACCTCCGCGACTTCCTCGCCGATGCCGACGACGTCGTGGTGGTCAACGGCGACTCGCTCTGCCGCTGGCCGATCCGCGAGGCGCTGGACCGCCACCGCCGCAGCGGCGCCGACGTCACCCTCCAGGTCGGCTGGAACGACCGCGTCGGCGGCGGCGTTGAAGTCGATCCCCGAGGCCTGGTGGTCGGGCTGCGCGACCTTCGGGTCGGCGCCGTCCGCGGCCGGAAACGGACGTTCCAAGGCCTCCACGTCCTCTCCCGCCGGGTCTTCGAGCAGCTCCCGGCCCGCCCGTCGTCGAACGACATCGTCGAAGGTCTCTACCAGCCGCTGCTTCGCTCGGGCGCCCGGATCGTCGGCTTCCGCTGCCGCCGCCCCTGGCACGACCTGGGAACTCCCCGCCGCTACCTCGAAGGCGCCCTGGACTGGGGCCGCACCGCCGGTAGCCGCAAACGCCGCCGTCGCTTCATCGCCCCCGGCGTCTCGGTAGCCGCCGGCGTCACCATCGAGCACAGCGTGCTTGAGCCGGGGAGCCACATCGGCGAGGGGGCCGTCGTCGAACGGAGCCTCGTACTACCGGGCGCCCGTGTCGTCCAGGGCGCGCAACTCCGGGACGCCATCGTCGCCCCGGGAGTCCGGGTCCCCGAGCACGCCCGGATCGAGTCCGAACTCGTTACCCCAATCGACTCGGGTTTCTCTCAGGACAGTCAGGAACGGAACGGGCTGGTCTTTACCCCGCTTGAGTGAACAACAAGGCCGCCGCTTCGCGGCGCGATTCTCTGGCCGCCTCCGGCGGCGGCGGGTCAGAAGACCCGCGCACCCAGCGGAGCCGGCCGGCGATTCGAAGCCGCCTCCGGCGGCAGCGGGTCAGAAGACCCGCGCACCCAGCGGAGCCGGCCGGCGATTCGAAGCCGCCTCCGGCGGCAGCGGGTCAGAGGACCCGCGCACCCAGCGGAACCGGCCGCCGCTGACGGGTGCCGCGCCTCAGCCGCGCCTCTGCCTTCCGCCTTCGCCGGCCGCGCTCCAGCTGCGCCTCAGTCGCCGCGCAACAGCACGTCGCGCAGGGCGGCGTAGGTGGCCGGGATCTCGATGATGCGTTCGGGGAGGTGGGCGGTGCGCTCGAGGGCGGGCGGCACGGGCGGGTCGATGCCGACGGCGGCCTGGACGGTTTCGGCGAACTTGGCGGGGTGGGCGGTGGCGAGGACGACGCCGGAACCGCCGCCCTGGGCTTCGAGTTCCGCCTTGAGGCCCAGGTAGCCGACGGCGGTGTGGGGGTCGAGCAGGTAGCCGGTGCGGTCGTGGACGTCGCGCATGGCGCGGCGAGTCGCCTGGTCGTCGAAGGCGCGGCCCGAGAGATCCCGGCGGATGCGCTCCAGCGGCTCGCCGGCGCTGGAGTAGAGGTGCATGATGCGGGCGAAGTTGCTCGGATTGCCGACGTCCATCGCGTTCGAGATCGTGGCGACCGAACCGCGCGGCAGGTAGTCGCCACTCCGGAGGTAGGCGGGCACCACGTCGTTCGCGTTCGTCGCCGCGACGAAACGGGAAACGGGCAGGCCGATGCGTTTGGCGATCAGGCCGGCCGTCAGGTTCCCGAAGTTGCCGCTCGGCGTCGAGAACACGAGCGCTTCGCCGGCGGCGTCGAGCGGCGGCGAGGGGAGCTGCGCCCAGGCATGGAAGTAGTAGAAGACCTGGGGCAGCAGCCGGCCGATGTTGATCGAGTTGGCCGAGGCAAGAGGGCGCTGCCGGCGCAACTCGCCGTCGGCGAAGGCCTTCCGGGCCAGGCTCTGGCAATCGTCGAAGGTGCCCTCGACCGCGACCGCGGTCACGTTGCCGCCCAGGGTCGTGAACAGGCGCCGCTGCGCCTCGGTGACCAGGCCGTCGGGGTACAGCACGCAGACCCGGAACCCGGGGACGCCGCTGAAGGCGTGAGCCACGGCGCTGCCGGTGTCGCCGCTGGTCGCCACGATCACGGTGGTTTCGGCGTCGCCGGCGACCGTGGCGAAGCGGGCCATCAGGCGGGCCATGACCCGTGAGGCGACATCCTTGAAGGCGAGGGTCGGCCCGTGAAACAGCTCCAGGCAGTGGATGCCGGGCTCGATCGTCGCGAGAGGGATCGGAAAATCGAGGGCGTCCCCGAGCAGCGCGACGAGGTCCCCTTCCGGGACCTCCGAACCGAAGAGGCGGCTGCCGAGAACGGCGGAGATCCCGGTCAGCGGCAACGACCGGAGGGTGGCGAGGTCCGCCGCGTTCAGCGCCGGAAGATCCTCGGGGACGAACAGGCCGCCGTCCGGCGCCGGCCCTTCAAGCAGCGCATCGCCCAGGGTGACCGGCCGCGTCCTGCCGGCCGTGCTGACGAAACGCACGTCAGGCCTCGCCGGCGATCACGCGCGCGCCGGGCGCCGGCAGCGGCGAGACGAGCCGGTCGCAGGCAACACCCGCCGCGGCCTCGATCGTGTCCGCCATGGCCGCCGCCACCTCTGTTCCCCGATCGCGGCCATCGCACAGGGCGAACAGCGCCGGGCCGCTGCCCGACAGGCTGCAACCCAGGGCCCCCGCCTCGATCGCGGCCGCCTTGGCGGCGTGGAAGCCGGGCACGCCCTGCGCCCGAACCGGCTCGGCCACGACGTCGACCAGGGCGCGGGACAGGAGTTCCAGGTCGGAACGGTAGAGCGCCGACACCAGCGCCGCGGCGTTGCCCCACTGGGTCACGGCGCGATCGAGCGGAAGCTGGCGTTCGAGCCGCGCCCGGGACTCCCTGGTGTTCACCTCGGCGTGGGGACGGACCAGGGCGCAGGCGAGACCGGCAGGCACCGGCAGCTCGATCACGTCCGGCTCCGGGTCGAGGGAGCGGACCAGGACGAGTCCACCCAGCAGCGACGGGGCAAGGTTGTCCGCGTGGGCGCCGCCGCTGGCGAGGACCTCGCCGGCCAGGGCGTAGCCCAGCAGAGCCTGTTCCGGCACCGCCAGGTCGAGTAGCGCGTCGACCGCGACGACCGCCGCCACCGCGCTGGCCGCGCTCGAGCCGAGGCCGCTCTCGAGCGGCATGCGTTTCTCGATCTGAAGATCGACCGTTGCTCCCGGGGCCTCGCCTTCGATCAGCGCCCGGGCGGCGACGGCCGCGGTGTTGCGGCCCGGCTCGAGGGGCAGCCTGCCGCCATCGCCCGTGATCCTGGCGATGCGCACGGGGCCTCCCGATTCGGGCCCGCCCGGGAACTCGCCGTAGCTCGCGGTGACCACATCGCCCGGCCCCGTCTGGCCGTTCTCCGCTTGCAGGGCGAAGCCCAGGATGTCGAATCCGCAGGCAATGTTGGAAACCGACGCTGGAGCGAACGCCCTCACCGGGTTCGTCATCAAGCGGTCCGTCGACCGCAGCGGGCGACGGCGAGCTCGGCGGCGAGCAGCGCCCCGCCGGCGGCGCCCCGCAGGGTGTTGTGCGAGAGGGCGACGAAGCGGTAGCCGAGGATCGGACACTCCCGCAGCCTGCCGATGGAGGTCGTCATGCCCTGGCCGAGGTCGCGGTGGACGCGGGCCTGCGGCGGCTCGTCGTCGCCGAGGTAAACGGTCGGCCGCGCCGGCGCCGACGGCAGCCCGCGCTCCTGCGGCTCGGCGCGGAAGGTCCGCCAGGCTTCGCGGACGTCCTCCATCGCGGGCTCGCCCTTGAGGTCGACCGAGACGCAGAGCGTGTGTCCGTCTACCACCGGAACGCGGTTGCATTGGGCCGAGACGGCGACCTCGGCCGGCTCGATCGTTCCGCGGGCGGCGCGGCCCAGGATCTTGCCGGTCTCGATCTCGAGCTTCTCTTCCTCGCTGGAGATCCAGGGGATCACGTTGTCCAGGATCTGGTAGCTCGAGATGCCGGGCAGGCCGGCGCCGGACACCGCCTGCAGCGTCACGACGGAGATCCGCTCGAAGCCGAAGGCATCGGCCAGGGGCTTGAGCGCCAGGACCAGGCCGATGGTCGAGCAGTTCGGGTTGGCGACGATGCCGGCGGGGAGTTCCCTGCCGTCCTCGGGCGGAGACAGCAGCGAGAGATGGTCCGGGTTGACTTCGGGCACGATCAGCGGGACGTCCGCGTCCATGCGGTGGGCGCTGGCGTTGGTGACGACCAGGCAGCGGCGGGCGAACTCGGGCTCGACGTCTCTCGCCACGCTGGCGTCCAGGGCCGAGAAGACGATGTCCAGTTCGCCGCCGGGCAGGTTGGCGCCGTCCATCAGTTCGTCGATCGTCCGGACGGGCATGGCCGCGACCGCGTCGTCGATCGGCCGGGTCTGAATCCAGGTCGCCGCGTCGCGGTAGAGCTTCCCGGCCGAACGCTCGGAAGCGGCCAGCGCCGTCAACTCGAACCAGGGGTGCCCTGCCAGCAGGGTGACGAAGCGCTGGCCCACGGTGCCGGTCGCGCCGAGGACGGCGGCGCGCAGGGGCCCATTCCGGGTGGTCGTTCGGCTCCGGGTTGTCATGGCGAGGCTCCCCGCTCGGCCCAGGCGCGCAGGATGTCGCCGAACACGCCGCCCGCGGTGAGTTCGGTCCCGGCGCCTGGTCCCTGGACGATCAGCGGCCGTGCATCGTACCGCTGGCTGCGGAAGACGAACATGTTGTCCGATGCCGGCATTCCGGCCACCGGGTTGTCGGGCGGCACGGCCCGAAGCCCGACCCGGGCCTTCGCCTCGTCGCCGCTGGTGTCGAGTTCGGCGAGATAGGCGAGTTCGAGTCCGGCGGACCTGGCCTCGGCGAAGCGGGCCGCCATCTCCTCGTCCGCGGAGGCGAGGTGGTGCCAGTAGTCCTCGAGCGGAAGGTCCGCGAGGTCGGGCCGGTCGAGCATGGGCGCCACGTCGACGTCGTCCATTTCGAGATCGGCGCCGCACAACCGGGCCAGGATGAGCAGCTTGCGGGCCACGTCCAGTCCGCCGAGATCATCCCGCGGATCCGGTTCCGTGTAGCCCAGCCGGTGGGCCCGGCGCACGGCGTCGCTCCACACCTGCCGCGCGCTCAACTCGCCGGTGAGATAGGCCAGCGTGCCCGAGAAGACGCCCGATACGGATTCGATCGGATCGCCCGCGCCCAGCAGCAGATCGACGGTGTGGAGAACCGGAAGGCCGGCGCCCACGGTCGCCTCGTGGAAGACGTTCGCCCCGCCGTCGGCGTGGAACGCGCGGAAGTCCGCGATCGGCCCGGCGAAGGGGAGCTTGTTCGCGCTGACCACCGCGGCGCCGGCCGCGAGCGCTCGGTGGTAGACGGCGCTCAGGTCGCCGCTCGCCGTGACGTCGACGAGTACCGTCCGGCCGCCGCCGGCAGCGGTCTCGCCGAGGTGCTCGAGCAGGCGGTCGAGGTCCGCCGCTTCGCCGCCCTGCTCCAGCGCCGCGCGCCAGCCGTCCCCATCCGCGGCGGCGCCGGGGTCCAGCCGCCTGCCGCCCCGGCGCAGCGCGAGCTCCATGAAGCGCGAACTCGCCAGGCCCCGAAGCTGAAGGTCGATGCCCCGCTGTTCGAGCGCGTCCCGTTCGGCGGCGAGCTGCCGCAGCAGCGCCGAGCCGACGCCGCCGACGCCCAGCACGTAGACCGCGAGCCGCCCGGCGGCGGCGCCGTGGAAGAACTCCCGGTGAATCCAGCGCACCGCGCGTCCCTGGTCGGCTTTGGCGACGACCATCGAGATGTTCCGCTCGGACGAGCCCTGGGCCACGGCCCGGACGTTGACCGCTCGCCGGCCGAGGATCCCGAACACCCGGCCGGCGATGCCCGGGCGCTCCCGCATGCCGTCACCGACCACCGCGACGATCGACTGGTCTCGCTCCACGCGCAGGGGCCGCACCGATCCGGCTTCGATCTCCGCCTGGAATTCGGCGTCCACCGCCTGGCGGGCCGCTTCGGAGACTCCGGGCTCGACCGCGAAGCAGATCGAGTGCTCGCTGGAGGCCTGCGAGATCAGGATCGCGCTGGCGCCGCTCGCCGCAGGGCATCGAAGAGCCGCGCGGCGACGCCCGGGGTGCCGACCAGGTTGTCGCCGACGAGCAGCATGAGGTGAACGTCGTCGATCGACGAGATGCCGGTGACCGCCGTGCCGCGGGCCCGCTCCCGATCCCTGGTGCCGTCGACCAGGGTTCCGGGGTGCTCGGGGTCGAGGGTGCTCCGAACGAGCAGGGGAATGGCCTTGCGGCGTGCGGGGGTGACCGTCGGCGGGTAGACGACCTTCGCGCCGAAGTGGGAGAGCTCGAGCATCTCCTCGTAGCTCAGCCGCGGGATCGGCAGGGCGTCTTCGACCCGCCTCGGGTCGGCCGTCATCACGCCCGGCACGTCGGTCCAGATCTCGATCTGCTCGGCGTCGAGCGCGGCGCCGACCAGGGAGGCCGTCAGGTCGGAACCGCTGCGGCCCAGGGTCGTCGTCGCACCCTCCGGCGTGCTGCCGAGGAAGCCGGTGACGACCTGCAGGGGTCCGTCCTCGCCGATGCCGGCGAAGTGGGAGGCGATCGCGTCCATCGTCGGTTCGAGCGCGACCTGCGCCGCCTGGAAGGAACGGTCGGTCCGCACCAGGGGGCGGGCGTCGCGGGCCTCTGCCGGCAGGCCCCGGGCACGCAGCGCCGCGGCCAGAAGCCGGGTCGACAGGAGCTCGCCGTGGCAGACGATCCGGTCGATCCAGGCTCCCCGCGGCCGCTCCGGGGTGACCCCGGCCCGTGCGCAGTCGTCGAGTTCCCGGACCAGGCCGTCGCAGAGCTCGTCGATAGCCGCGCTGAGGTCGGCCAGGTCGGCCTCGGCAGCGACCTCGGCCGCGATCTTCAGGTGATGGTCGCGAAGCGCGGCGGCCTCGCGCGCCGGCTCATCGCCTCCGTTGCCCTCGACAGCGCCCGCCGCCAGTGCCAGGAGACGATCCGTGACCCCGCCCAGCGCGGACACCACGACCGCGCCGCCCCCCGGACAACCGTCGAGTTGCCGCTCGACGATCCGCGCCGCCGCCCGCAGGCGGCTTGCATCGGCCACGGAAGAGCCGCCGAACTTGAGTACCTTCATGATCGGATGGGCGGGAAGTCACGTCGTCGTCGGAGGGCGCGAAAGGCGACATAGCGTATACGCGCGCGCCGGCTGGCGCCATGCG
>JAJDZH010000370.1 GCA_022824725.1 Thermoanaerobaculia bacterium
GACCGGAAGCGAGGGCACCTGCTTGTCCCGGCGTCCCGTGGGGGTAAACAGCGACACGTCGCCTGCGGCCCGTCGGGCCGCGTGCCGGTCGGAGACCGGCGTTCCAAGCCGGCGCGCCATCGGGAGTTACGGGTTTTCGCCATCGGTGGCGGTGCGCTTCGCGCCGTCCCCCTCTCCGGGGGCCGGCTCCCAGTCGTACTCGATGCCCCGGACGTGGCGCTCGAACCACTCGAGCTCGACGTTCACCTTGAAGAGCTGGTGGCGGAGTTCCCGGAGGCCGTGCGGCTCCCGCGGCGCGATGTAGAGGTGGGTGTCCACGCCGTTCGTCCGGAGCGCCCGGTAGAGCTCGACGGACTGCGGCGGCGGCACCCGCACGTCGTTCTCGCCGACGATCACGATGGTGGGGGTCGTCACGCGGTAGATGTCCTTGAGCGGGGAATTCCCCCAGTAGACGTCGATCGGCGCATCCTCCTGCCACGGCGTGCCGCCGAACCACGGGGTGCGGGGAAAACGGACGTCGCTCTGCCCGTACATCGAGATCCAGTTCACCGCTCCCGCGCCCGACGACGCCGCCTTGAAGCGGCCGGTGTGGGTGATGATCTTGTTCGTCATGTGGCCGCCGGCGCTCCAGCCCATCTTGGCCATCCGGTCGCCGTCGGCGATGCCGCGCTCGATCAGGTAGTCGACGCCCGCCATCACGTCGAGGTGGGCCTGGTTGAAGTAGTGGCCCACCATGTCCCGGAGGAACTCGTCGCCGTAGCCGGTGCTGCCCCGGTAGTTGGGCTTGAAGACGGCGTAGCCGCGGGCGGCGAGGACCTGGACGTAGTTGCTCCAGCGGCCGAACCGGAACTTGTCGGAGGACCGCGGCCCGCCGTGGGTCTGCACCACCAGCGGGTAGCGCTGTCCCTCCCGGTAGTCGAGCGGGTAATAGAGGAGACCCTCGACCTCGACGCCGTCCTCGCCCGGCCACCGCACGGCTTCCTGGACCGGCAGTTCGAAGGTCTCTTCCAGGTAGTCGAAGACGCCGGTGACCTTCACCGGATCGCCGCCGTCAGCCGGCAGCAGGTGGATGTCGCCGTTGTTCTCCCGATTGCTGATCCCGAAGACGTGTTGTCCGGCCCCGGCGGCGAAGTTCCAGCCGACGATGCTGTGGTCCCCGGCCGTCAGCGCGGTGGGCTCGGCGTCATCCACGCCCCCCTGGAAGATCTGGCTGCGCACGCCGGTATTGCCGATGAAGTAGATGGAACCGTCGGCGGCCCAGGTGGCCCCGTTCGCCTCGTACGGCCAGTCCTCGAACACAACCCGGTGCGGTCCGCCGGCGGCGGGAACAACGAAGACATTCCTGTTGAAGTAGGTCTCGAAGTCCGCGCTGGACGCCGAAACGAACAGGACCTGGGAACCGTCCGGTGAGATCTGCGCGCCGCTCTCACCCACCGTGTTGTCGGTCAGTTGCAGGGCGTTCCCGCCGTCCGCGTCCATGATCCAGACCTCCCCCTCGTCACGGTTGTCGAGGAGAGGAGAGAGGGACCGGGAGTGGGCGATGCGCGTTCCGTCGTGCGAGAGCCGGAACTCGAGGATCGAGAAATCCCCCTCGGTGATCCGCTCGGCGTCCCGCGGGCCGTCCCCGGCGGTCGAAACGCGGAACAGGTGACGCTGCTTGTAGTCCTCGTCGAAGGCGAAGAAGTCGTCCCGGAGGTCGTCCTTTCGCTTCTCTTCCGCGGTCTTCGGGTCGGGCGCGAGGAAGTAGACGTGTTCGCCGTCCGGCGAAAAGGCATACGACTGCACGGAGCTTTCGTGCTGCGTCAGCGGGGTGGCTTCCCCGCCCCGGTTGGACATCCGGTGGATCTGCTGGAACGGACTCTCGCCCCGCCGTGCCAGGAAGGTCACCCACACTCCGTCCGGCGACCAGCGGGGACTCGATTCCCCGTTTTCGCCATTCGTCAGCCGGACGTCACCGCTGCCATCGGCGGCGATCCGGTGGATGTGAGTGGTCCGGCCGTTCTTCTCCCAGTCGGTGTCGGAACGGGTGTAGAGCAGTTCGGTCCCGTCCGGGGACAGGCGCGGGCTGCCGACCTGCGGGACGTCGATCAGCTCGACGATCGTCATGGGCCGCTTGTCCTGGGCCGGCGCAATCGCGGCCACGACGGCGAATCCGGCCGCGGCGAAGCGGAAGAAAGAAACTCGGGCCTTCGTCATGTGGGGCCTCCTCCGGCGGATTCTCTCCGCCGATTACGGGCTTTCGCCGTCAGTCGTGACCGTTCGGCCGGAATCGCCGTCGCCCGGCGCGGTTTCCCACCGGTATTCGATTCCCCGGACGTGCCGCTCGAACCAGTCGATCTCCACGTTCACCTTGAAGAGCGCGTGGCGGAGCTCGCGCCAGCCGTGTCCCTCCCGCGGCGCGATGTAGAGGTGCGTGTCCACCCCGTTCGACCTGAGCGCCCGGTAGAGCTCCACCGACTGGGGCGGCGGAACCCGCGCGTCGTTCTCTCCGACGAGCACGATCGTGGGCGTCGTCACCTTGTGGATGTCCTTCAGCGGTGAGTTGCCCCAATACACGTCGATGGGGGCGTCCTCCTGCCAGGGCGTGCCTCCGAACCACGGCGTCCGGTAGGTCCGGACGTCGCTCTGGCCGTACATCGAGATCCAGTTGACCGCCCCGGCGCCCGAGGAAGCGGCCCGGAAGCGGTCCGTGTGCGTGATGATCTTGTTGGTCATATGGCCGCCGGCGCTCCAGCCCATCTTGGCCATCCGCTCGCCGTCGGCGATCCCGATCTCGATCAGGTGGTCCACGCCGGCCATGACGTCGAGGTGGGCCTGGTGGAAGTAGTGGCCCACCATGTCCCGGAGGAACGCGTCGCCGTAGCCCGTGCTTCCCCGGTAGTTGGGTTTGAAGACCGCGTAGCCGCGGGCGGCCAGGATCTGGACATGGTTGGCCCAGTAGCCGAACGCGAACCGGTCGGAGGCCGCGGGGCCGCCGTGGGTCTGGACGACCAGCGGAACCCGCCGGCCCGCCTCGTAACCCAGGGGGTAGTAGAGGAGGCCTTCGACCTCCACGCCGTCTGCACCCTTCCAGCGGATCGCTTCCTGGACGGGGAGCTCGAAGGTCTCGTCGAGATAGTCGAAGACGCTCGTGATCTTCACGGGATCCCCGCCGTTCCCGTCCAGCAGATGGACGTCACCGCGGCTTTCCCGCTTGCTGATCCCGAAGACGTGCCGGCCGGTGGGGGCGTGGACGTTCCACCCCACCAGGGAGTGGTCGCCGGCGGTCAGCGCGCGCGGCGCGGCGTCTGGACTGTCCGCGTGGAAGAGCTGGGTGCGCACTCCGGTGTTCGCGACGAAGTAGATGGAGCCGTCGGGGGCCCAGCGCGCCGCGTGGACCTCGTGCGGCATGTCTTCCCACAGGAGCCGGTGCGCTCCCCCGGCGGCGGGAACGACGAACACGTTCGCGTTGTAGTACGTCTCGAAGTCGGCGTTCGACTCGGAGAGGAAGAGCACCTGGCTTCCGTCCGGGGAGAGCTGGGCGCCGCGCTCACTCACGGTGTTGTCGGTCAACCGGAGGGCGTTCTCCCCGTCGGCATCCATGATCCAGACCTCGCCCTCGTCGCGGTTGTCGAAGAGCGGGGTCGGCGCCCGTGAGTGGGCGATCCGGGTCCCGTCGTCCGCCAGCCGGAAGCCGACGACCGAATAGTCGCCCTCCGTGATCCGCTCGGCCGGACGGGGCCCCTCGCCGTCCGTCCCGACGCGGAAGAGGTGCCGCTGCCGGTAGTTCTCGTCGAACGCGAACACGTCGTCCCGGAACTCGTCCTTCCTCTTCTCCTCCTCGGTCTTCGGGTCGGCAGCGATGAAGTAGACGAAGTCTCCGTTGGGTGAGAAGGCGAACGACTGCACCGGAGTCTCGTGCTCGGTGAGGGGCGACGCTTCGCCGCCGGAAGTCCGGAGGCGATGGATCTGGCTGGAAGAGCCCTCACCCCGGCGCGCCAGGAACGCGATCCAGGCGCCGTCCGGTGACCAGCGTGGACTCGATTCCCCGGTTTCTCCGCTCGTCAGCCGCAGGTCGCCGGTCCCGTCGCTCCGGATCCGGCGAATGTGGGTGGTGCGGCCGTTCGCCTTCCAGTCGGCGTCGGTCCGGGTGTAGAGGAGTTCGGTCCCGTCGGGCGAGAGCCGCGGGCTGCCGATCCGGGGGACCTCGACGAGCTCGACGATGGTCATCGGCCGCTTGTCCTGGGCCGGCAGCGTCGTCGGTACCAGAACCAAGCCGCACAGGCCGGCGGCGGGGAGCCAGCGGGGCGACGCACAGGGCCCCGTCACGGACGGTTCTTCGCCGCGCCAGGCGCCGTCAACGGCTCTCTTCGTCGGTGGTGGCCTCCATGTCCACGTCGTCATCGCCGGGGGCCGTTTCCCACTCGTACTCGATGCCCCGGACGTGGCGCTCGAACCAGTCGATCTCCACGTTCACCTTGAAGAGTTCGTGACGGAGCTCCCGCCAGCCGTGGGGCTCCCGCGGCGCGATGTAGAGATGGGTGTCCACGCCGTTCGACTTGAGCGCCCGGTAGAGCTCGACCGACTGCTCGGGCGGGACCCGGACGTCGTTCTCCCCGACGAGCACGATCGTCGGCGTGGTCACCTTGTAGATGTCCTTGAGCGGCGAGTGCCCCCAGTAGAGGTCGATGGGCGCGTCCTCCTGCCACGGCGTTCCCCCGAACCACGGGGTCCGGTAGATCCGGACGTCGCTCGTTCCGTACATCGAGATCCAGTTCACCGCGCCGGCGCCCGACGCCGCCGCCTTGAAGCGGTCGGTGTGGGTGATGATCTTGTTGGTCATGTGGCCGCCGCCGCTCCAGCCCATCTTGGCCATCCGGTCGCCGTCCACGATCCCGAGTTCGATCAGGTGGTCCACGCCCGTCATCACGTCGAGGTGCGACTGGCGGTAGTAGTGGCCCACCATGTCCCGGAGCACTTCGTCGCCGTAGCCGGTGCTGCCCCGGTAGTTGGGCTTGAACACCGCCCAGCCGCGCGCGGTCAGCACCTGCACGTAGCTGCTCCACCGTCCGAAACCGAACTTGTCGGAGGCCGCCGGCCCCCCGTGCGTCTGGACGACGACCGGATACCGTTGCCCCTCCTGGTAGTCGAGCGGGTAGTAGAGGAGCCCCTCCACTTCCGCGCCGTCGTCACCCTTCCAGCGGATCGCCTCCTGGACCGGGAGTTCGAAGGTCTCCGCGAGATAGTCGAAGACGCTCGTGACCTTCATCGGATCCCCGCCGTCCGCGGGCAGCAGGTGCAGGTCGCCGTTGTTCTCGCGGTTGCTGATCCCGAACACGTGCTTCCCGGCGGCCGCTGAGAAGTTCCACCCGGTGAGCGAGTGGTCGCCGGCGGTGAGCGCCGTCGGCGCGTCGTCGTCCAGCGTGCCGTGGAAGAGCTCGGTGCGGACCCCGGTGTTCGCGGTGAAGTAGATCGAGCCGTCGGGGGCCCAGCGCGCGCCGTTCACCTCGTGCGGCATGTCCTCGTAGAGCACCCGATGCGCGCCTCCGGCGGCCGGCAGCACGAAGATGTTGTCGTTGAAGTAGGTCTCGAAGTCGGCGCTGGAATCCGAGAGGAACATCACGTGGGCGCCGTCCGGAGACAGCTGGGCGCCGAACTCGCTGACGGTGTTGTCCGTCAACTGCACGGCGTTCCCGCCGTCCGCGTCCATGAGCCAGACCTCGCCCTCGTCCCGGTTGTCTACCAGCGGACTGACGGACCGGTGGTGCGCGATGCGCATGCCGTCATCCGAGAGCCGGAACCCGATCACCGAGAAGTCGCCCTCGGTGAGGCGCTCGGCCTTCTGCGGCCCGTCCCCGTCAGCGGCCACCCGGAACAGGTGGCGCTGCTTGTAGTCCTCGTCGAAGGCGAAGACGTCGTCCTGGAGCTTGTCCTTCTTCTTCTCCTCGGCGCTCTTCGGATCGGCGGCGACGAAGAAGATGTGACTGCCGTCGGGCGAGAACTGGAACGACCCCACGGAACTGTCGTGCTCGGTGAGCGGGGAAGCTTCCCCTCCCCGGTTCCGCATCACGTAGATCTGGGTGTGCTCGTCCTCGCCGCGCTTCGCGAGAAAGGCGACGCGGGTCCCGTCGGGGGACCAGCGGGGGCTGGACTCGCCGTCCTCCCCGTTCGTGAGCTGGACCGCGCCGCTGCCGTCGGCGTCGATCCGATGGATGTGCGTCGTACGGCCGTTCTTCTTCCAGTCCGTGTCGGTCCGGGTGAAGAGGATCTGGGTGCCGTCGGGCGACAGGCGCGGGCTTCCCAGCGAGGGAACGTCGATCAGCTCGACGATCGTCATGGGGCGCTTTTGCTGTCCGAAAGCGAGAGCCGCGGCCAGCAGGCAGCAGGAAAGAACGAAGAGAAGACGAAGACGGGGCATGGGGGACCTCCCGGAACCGAACATTGTCCCATTGTCCGTCCGGTGTCGCCCGGCTTCAACCGCCTGCCGGCCGGGAGACTGACCGCTAGAATGCGGTTCTGCGGATGCGCATTGGAATCACCGGAGCGACCGGCCTGATCGGCGGGGCCCTCGCTTCGGAGCTGGCCGGCCGCGGCCACGAAGTCGTGGCGCTGACCCGCCGCGCCGGCGCCCCGGACGGGTTGCCGCCGGGAGTGCGCTCCGCGCAGTGGAACCCGGGTGGCGGCGGAGCCGACGCCGGCCTGACGGGCGTGCTGGAGGAACTCGACGCCCTGGTGCACCTCGCCGGCGAGCCGGTCGGGAAACGCTGGACCCCCGCCCGGAAGCGCGCCATTCGCGAGAGCCGCGTCGGAGGCACAAAGACCCTGGTCGCGGCCCTCGGCGCCGCCTCCAAGCGGCCGGCGCGTCTTCTCGCCGCTTCCGCCGTCGGGTACTACGGGCCGCGGGACGATGAGGAACTCGACGAGGACGCTCGTCCGGGGAGCGACTTCCTCGCCGAGGTGTGCACCGAGTGGGAAGACGCCAGCGCCGGCGCCCGTCAGGCCGAGGTCGAGACGGTCCTGATGCGGATCGGTGTCGTGCTCTCGCCGCGGGGCGGAGCGCTCGCGACCATGCTGCCGCCGTTCCGCATGGGCGTGGGCGGCCGGATCGGGAGCGGGCGCCAGTGGATGCCCTGGATCCATCTTGCCGACGTGGTGGCCGCGATGGTGCACCTGCTGGAAGCCCCCGCCGGATCCCTCGAACCGGTCTACAACCTCACGGCCCCGAACCCCGTGAACAACGCGGATTTCACGAGCGCCCTGGGCCGGGCGCTCCGGCGGCCGACGATCTTTCCGGTCCCCGGGTTCGGCATGCGCCTCGCGTTCGGCGAAATGGCGGATGCGCTGCTGCTTTCCGGACAACGGGTCGTTCCCCGGCGGCTGGCCGCCTCGGGCTTCGAGTTCCGGCACCCCGAGATCGGGCCGGCGCTGATAGACCTGGTGGGGAACTGAGTGCCCGGTTCCCGAGGGGCGCCACGCCGGCCGGCGGCGGGCCGCCGGTTCGCCCGGATCCTGATCGTCGTCTTCGCCTTCGGCGCCACGGCGGTCGCCGGCGCCATGCTCGGACTGCTTGCCGCCTATCAGAGCGACATCCCGCTGATCGAGGAACTCGAAGCCTACGAGGGCACGGCGACGACCATCGTCTACGACCGGGACGGCGCCGAGATCGGGCAGTTCGCGGTCGAACGCCGGATCGAGGTGGAGTACGGCGACCTCCCCGGGCACCTGCGCGACGCGTTCGTCGCGGCCGAGGACCAGCGCTTCTGGCAGCACTTCGGCTTCGATCCCATCGGCATCGCCCGGGCGATGTGGGACAACTTCCGCGCGGGCCGGATCGTGTCCGGGGCCAGCACGATCACCCAGCAGGTGGCGCGCGACCTGTTCCTCAACCGCGAGGAAACCCTCGAGCGCAAGATCAAGGAGGCCATCACCGCGTTCCGGATCGAACGGGCCTACCGCAAGGAAGAGATCCTGACCTTCTACGCGAACCAGGTCCACCTCGGCTACAACAACGAGGGCATCGAAGCCGCCGCCCAGTTCTACCTGAACAAGACGGCGTCCGAACTCTCGGTCGGGGAGGCCGCCATGCTGGTCGGCATCGCGCCCAACCCCAGTCGCTGGAATCCCTTCCGGAACCTCGAGGCGGCCGAGCGGCGGCGGGACATCGTCCTCGAAAGGATGGTGGCCGAGCAGTTCCTGTCCACCGAGCAGCAGGAGGCGGCGCGGGCCGAGCCCGTCCGGCTGCGGCCGCGCGGCGCCGACCCCTTTGCGCCCCATTTCATGGAGATGGTGCGCGCCTACCTTCGTGACCACTACGGAGACTCGAGGACCTACCGCGGAGGCCTCCGCGTCTATACGACGCTCGACAGCCGCATGCAGCGAACCGCCACCGAGTCGGTGGAGCTGGCGCTCCGCGCCCACGACAAGCGGATGGGGTTCC
>JAJDZH010000357.1 GCA_022824725.1 Thermoanaerobaculia bacterium
TACCGCTTCGCCCTTCTCCAGGCGGGCGACTACACCGTCACCGCCGACCTCGAAGGCCTGGGCTCGGCAGAGCGCGCGGTCGTCCTCGAACTGGGGAAGCGCGAGGACGTCGACCTCACGCTCGGCGCCACGGAGGAGGAGATCACCGTCACCTCGGAGGCGGCGCTGATCACGAAGTACGACACCGGCGCCGTTAGCGCGCTCGGGACAGAGGAGCTCCAGCACGTCCCCCAGGCCACGCGGAACTACTGGTCGAACATGAAACTGATGGCCGGCGTCGTGTCGTACAAACAGGAGTTCGATCAGGCGCCCGGGGTCAACGGCGGCATCGCCCAGGAGAACGTCCTCTTCATCGACGGCGTCGACATCTCCCACAACCGTCGCGGCGGCGAAATGACCTTCTACATGCCGTCGACCGTGGTCGCCGAGAACCGCATGGAATCCGCCGGGTTCAGCGCCGAGTACGGCCGGGGGGTCAGCGGCGTGATGAACACGACGATCAAGACCGGCACGAACGAGTTCCACGGCGACTTCCTCTACATCGGCCAGAACCCGGCGTGGCGCTCCGAGAACTGGCTTGAGATGGAGCGGCCGGATTCCATGATCAACAGCTACGAGACCGGTCTCGGCGGGCCGCTCTTCCGCGACAAGGCCTGGTTCTATGCCTCCCTGAGCGAAATGAACGACAACCGGCTCGACCTGACCCGCGACGGCAACACGATCAATACGAACCGCACGGCCGAGCCACTCGTCGGCAAGGTCAACACCCAGCCCAACGACCGTCACCAGCTCGCGTTGACCCTGATCGACTCTCCGTCAGGCCGCCTCAATCCACCCGGGTCGGCCGGCGACATCTACTCGGTCACCAGGAACAGTTGGAACAACAGAATCCAGACCCTGACCTGGAGCTTCGCCCTGACCAACTCGGCGTTTCTCGAAGCCAAGGCCGCCAACCGCGAGCTCCAGACAGCCCGTATTGGTTCCCCGCCCGCGGAGATCCTTCCCGGCGCGTCTCCCGACACACCCGACGGCAACAACTTCCGCTACCGGGATCTCGCCGACGGTCGGCGCTACAACGCTCCCGTGAATCGCCTCGGCGCGGGTGGGAACGACTTTCCGCGCGATCAGGCGAATGCCTCGCTGACCTTCTTCAGAGGCAAGCACGAGTTCAAGGGCGGCATCGACATCCAGGACGTCACCTTTGCGACGATCACGAGTATCGGCTCCGAGTATCGCGGCCGCGGCTACGGCCGTTCGCTGCCCGGCGGCTACGCGAGCCCGGTCAACAAGCGGGTCTTCGACTGCCCCGTCCCTTGCAACACCGCCTTCACCAGCGACATTGGTGCTGCCTATGTCCAGGACCGCATCACGGTCGGTGACCACCTCACCGTCAGTCTCGGCCTGCGCCAGGACACCCAGGACATCAAGAACAACCTCGGCCAGGAAGTCATGGACTACCAGAAGGTGGCGCCGCGCCTGTCGGCGGTCTACGACCTCAACGCCGACGGCAGGATGCTCGTGCGGGCATCCGCCGGCCGCTACTACGACTACATCGGCCTCGGTGTCGTCTTCACGGAGTTCACGGCCGGCGCCAACGGCGAGAACGCCTACACGCAGTACGGCTGGAATTCCGAGACGGAGCTCTACGACGTCTTCCAGCGCCGCGTCGAGCCCCGTGACCCCCTGGCCTCCTCCGTCGAGCCCTACTACAAGGACGAGATCTCGGTTGGCTTCGACTGGCAATTCTCGAGCAACTGGGCCTTCAAGTCACGCGTGACCTCGTGGGATATGGAGAACATGTTCCACAGCACCCTGCAGTTCGACGCGCAGGGCGCGGTCGTTCGCGACCTGAGAAACTGGCCGCAGAACAGACGCGAGTACGAGGGCATCCTGCTCCAGCTCAACCGGGCGTTCCGCAACGACTGGTCACTGCAGATGAACTACGCGAGGGACTGGAACGAAGGCAACAACGAGTCCCGCAACGACAACGACGACCACCTGGAAGGCTTCGGGGGCATCGAGGTTTCGACCGGGATTCTCAATCCCACCAGTGGCCCCAACTGGTTCGGACCGATCAGCTACCAGCGGGACCACATCGTCAACGTCGTAGGCATGAAGCGCTGGAGGTTCGGCAGCCATGACCTGATGACCAGTGCCAGCGCGCACCTGGCAGACGGCGAGCCCTGGGGATTGCAGCCCGCCACCCAGGTCAGGCACCCGGTGTCCGGCCAGACGATCACCACGACGACCCTAAGAGACAGGAGAGGAACGAACCGGCTCGACGACTTCTTCACGCTCAACCTGAACGCCACCTACCAGTTCCCGATCAGGGGCGGCGTGCAAGGCATCATCGGCGGCGAGGTCGCCAACGTCACGAACGAGCAGGCTCTGATTCTGATCAACACGAGAAACGGCCGTCCTGTCGGCTCCCTCGACACCTACCAGTACACGCGGGAGTTCCGCCTCAAGGTCGGCGTCCGGTTCTGAGGATGGGGAACTGCCGATCCGGATCGTTCTGGAGAACGGGCCGGTAGCCGCCGGCGCTCTCGTCCGGCTCCATGCGGCGGGCCCCGTCGGGGGCGAGTTGAACGATGTAGGCCTTGCGGACCTCCGAGGTGAGGTTCGGCCCGGTGGCATGCGGAGTGAGTGAAGAAAAGACGACGATGCTGCCCGCTCTCGCCGGCGCGGCGAGCCCTTCGGCGTCTTCGTTCGCGCAGCAGTAGCCGAGGTCGGTGGTCCAGTGCTCGAGGGTGCCGTGGCGGTGCAGCCCCGGAAGCACCCGCGGGCAACCGTTGCTCGTCGTGGCGTCGGTCAGCGCGATCCAGCAGGTGAGATAGGCCTGCGGGTCGAGGAAGCCGTAGCCGTTGTCCTGGTGCCAGGGAAAGGGGGCCGGAACGCTCGGCTTCTTGTAGACCGCCTGGTCCCAGTAGAGCCGAACGTCGGCACCCACCAGGTCCCACGCGAGGTCCCGAAAGAGCGGCCCGGCGCAGAAGTCCCGCAGGAAAGCGGAACGCAGCACCAGGTGGACGGTGAAGGTGATCTCGTCGGCGCGGGCGATGAAGCGACGCCCCTGCGGCAGCTCGCGCAGCGCCGCCTCCGCCCTGGCCTCCCAGGGGTCGATCTCGGCGATCAGGCGCTCCAGCGTGGCTGGCTCGACCGCGTCCTCGAGGACGAAGAAGCCCTGCTCGCTCCACTGGCGGGCCTGCTCGGACGAGATGCGCCGGTAGGGGCCGCGTCTGGCCTCCCAGCGAAAGTCCCGGTTGAGCGGATGGAGCTTCGGCGTCATGCCTGCAGGGGCGGCAAGGCTACCGGTCGGGCACGGCCGCGAGGACCAGACCGCCGATCGGAGTACTGCGGCCAGCCTCCCGGCCGAGCGGCTCGAACTTCTCCACCTTGAGGCCGCGGCCCTCGAAGAAGTCCAGCACCTGCTGGCGCGCGGGCGAGGCGGTCGAGACGCCGAAGTGCATGGTCTCGCCGTAGAACGACTTGAGGGCGTACCTCATGTAGGCACCCATCACGGCGTACGGCTTTCGGCCGAACACGAGTTCCCGGCTGAGGAAGTCGAAGGCGATCCGTGAGCCGGGCGCGAGTCCGGCGACTTCGGCGAGCGTCTTGGAGATCGCCGCGTCGTCGAGGTACATCGTTACGCCTTCCCAGAGGATGAAGGTGGGCAGTGCCGGGTCGAAGCCGTGCTCCACGAGCGACTCCAGCCAGGACTGCTGGTTGAAGTCGGTCGGCGCGAACGTCACGTGGGAGTGTTCGGCGCCGGCCGCTCGCAGGGCCTCGACCTTGACCTGCTGCGTGGGCGGCTCGTCGACTTCGAAGATCCTCACGCCGGCGCCGGCCAGATCGGCGCCCTCCGACAACGGGCCGTACGCTCGCGTGTCCCAGCCCGCGCCCAGGAAGACGAACTGGCGGATCGGGCTATTCGCTTCGACGGCGGCCCCGATGGCCGTGTCGAAGAAGTGCGTGCGGTGGCTGATGAACGTCAGCAGGGTCGACGGCCGTGGCCCCGGCCAGGCGAAGAACGAACCCCGGAAGCCGCTCCACCGCGCCGCGTTGGCCATCGGGTGCACCAGTATCCGCATGACCAGCGGCGACAGCGCCGGCAGGTGCCGCGCGATGCGCTCGGAGACGTCGTCCCGACGGCTGCCGATCAGGTGAAGCACCAGGCGGGCCATGTAGGGCTCGTAGGCCGTTCCCGAGATGCCCCGCGGCATGTTGACGAAGCGGACCCTGAAGGCGAACACCAGCGAACCGACCAGCAGGAGCGGCGAGAAGACGGCGCACAGCAGGATGAAGGCTAGGGCTCTCATGGACCGCTCACCCTATCGGCAGGGAACCGCGTTGACGATCGCCCATCGTGTGGGCGATAATCGCCCACCACATGGGCGATTATCCCCCATTCCCGCGACTCGCGGCCCGGCTCCTCGAACGCGCTCTGGCGACCTCGCCAGTCGTCGTCGTCATGGGCGCCCGCCAGACCGGCAAGACCACGCTGGTGCAGACGGACCCGTTCGGGGAGGACCGTCTCTACCTGACGCTCGATGATCCGGCCGTCCAGGAACGCGCCAGTCTGGCGGCCGACGAACTGGTCCGAAGCGCGCCGAGAATCACCTTGGACGAGGTGCAGCGCGCGCCGGCTCTCCTGCTGGCGGTCAAGCGGGCGGTCGACGGGGACAGACCCAGGCAGCCCGGGCGGTTCGTTCTCACAGGCTCCGCGAACCTGCTGTTGATGCAGCGCGTGTCGGAGAGCCTGGCCGGCCGGGCCACGTACGTCCAATTGTGGCCGTTGACCAGGCGCGAACGGCTCGGACTGGCCGACGCCGGCATCTGGTCCGACCTGCTGTCCACGCCACGCCGGGACTGGCTCGACCTGGTCGCCTCCCGGGACGCTGGCCCCGCCGACTGGCGGCGCGAAGCGCGCGTCGGCGGCTATCCGACGCCAGCGGTCGAACTGGCCGACCAGGACGCGCGCGCGCTCTGGTTCGACGGCTACGTTCAGACGTACCTCGAACGCGACCTCCGCTCGCTCGCGGCAATCGACAACCTGGTCGACTTCCGCCGGGTCATGCGCGCGGCCTGCCTGCGGTGCGGTCAACTCGTCAACCAGACGGAGATCAGCCGCGACACCCAGGTGCCGCGCGCCACCGTCCAGCGCTACCTCCAGTTGCTTGAGACGTCCTACCAGTTCGTCCCGCTCCCGGCCTACTCCGTCAATCGCACCCGACGCCTGATCAAGACGTCGAAGGCTTACTGGAGCGACCCCGCCCTGGGCCGCTGGCTGGGCGGTGAACCGCAGACCACCGGCGCCGACTTCGAGAACCTGGTGCTTTCCGATCTGCTCGCCTGGCGCGACGGCCAGACGCCCAGCCCCCACGTGCTCTACTGGCGCACCGCGGGCGACGTCGAGGTCGACTTCGTCATCGAGGCGGGCGAGCGGCTTCTGGCGGTCGAGGCGAAGACGACGACCAACCCCGGCCATCGGGACACGCGGGGCCTGCGCCTGTTCCGCGACGAGTACGGGGAACGCTGCGCCGGCGGGATCCTCTTGCACGCGGGCGACGAGACGCAGTGGATGGCGGACGGTGTTCTCGCTGTGCCGTGGTGGCGCGTGATGTAGCTGGCCGAGTCTGAGTCCACTCCGAACTGGAACGACCGCTCGCACCGCAGTCCTTCCCTACACTGCCACCGGCGTCAAGCTGAACACGCGTGCGTACCTCGTCGCCGTTGCCAGGTCGCCTCGACGCAGGGCCTGCCGCACGTCGTCGAGCCGGTACGCATCCTCCAGAGACA
>JAJDZH010000453.1 GCA_022824725.1 Thermoanaerobaculia bacterium
GACCGCTTCCAGGAGACGCTGGACGTGGTGGTGCCCGAGGACCGTCGCCCCGGCCGTTACTACCTGTTCGTGGGCGACGGCGTCAGCATCGACGCCGCCCGGCTTCAGCTTCAGCCAGCCAGATCCTCTTCGCTCGAGGACGAGCTGGACCTGCTGCGGTCCTTCAGGTCCCAGAGCCGGCTCGCCGCGCTCGGCGTCGTGCCGGCGCGCGGGCTGATCGTCGAAGGCCGGCCGATGCCCGACCTGCCGGCCAGCGTGCGCTCGATCTGGCAGGCGTCGCCGCTGCAGGGGGAGCCGCGGGCCCTGAACCTGGCGATCGTCGGCGAGCACGGCCGCGATCTCGGCACGCCGCTCGACGGTCTGTTCCGGATCGACCTCCAGATCCTGCCGGGTACCGCGCCGTGAGGAGCCGACACCGTACCGCCGCGGCTCTCGCCGCGGCGGCAAGCCTGCTGCTCGGCAACGCCGGGACCGCCGGCGCCTCGGAAGTCCAGATCTGGCGGGCCGACAGTCAGGCGGCCTTCCTTGCCGGCGAACTCGTCGACGTCAGCGTCGATCGCCTGGGCGTTCTGAGGCTGGCGCAGCGCGCGGAGCAGTTCGCCACCCTCACCGAGCCCTTCCTGTTCTCCTTCGCCGGTGCGAATGGCCGCTTCGCGGCCGGCACCGGGAACTCGGGCAAGGTACTGGAGATAACCGCCAGCGCCGACGCCGGTTCCGTCGCGGAGCTCTTCGCCGCCGAGGAACCGGAGATCTTCGCGGTGTGGGTCGACGGCGACGGCGTGGTGTACGCCGGGTCCTCGCCGGACGGCAAGGTCTACCGCAAGCGGCCGGACGGGGAAGTCGAGGTCGTGTTCGATCCGGAGGCGAAGTACATCTGGGCGCTTATGGGCGACGGCGACGGCGGTCTGCTGGTGGGCACCGGTCCGGAAGGCAAGCTCCATCGAGTCGACCTCGGCAGCGGCGAGTCGACGCTGCTTTACGACAGCACGGATCTCCACATCCGCTCGCTCGCCCGGCGCGCGGACGGCACGTTGTTCGCCGGCACCGCTGGCGAGGGTCTGCTGCTCGAGATCGACGCCGCGGGTTCCGCCCGGACCCTCTACGACGCGGCCGGGCCGGAGGTGCTGGCGATCGTTCCGGGCGACGAGGGCGCCTTCTACGCCACGGCGCTGGCCTCCGAGGCGAGCTTCGTCGACCTGAGCAGCGCGCGCAGGTCCACCTCCAGCAGCTCCTCGAGCAGCGGGAGCAGCGGCTCCGGCGGCGCCGCTGGCAGCGCAACCGAGTCGAGCAGCCAGACCACCCAGGTCACGTCCCAGGCGGGCGCGATCTCGGTCGGCAGCCGCGCCGCCTCGTTCAAGGGACCGCGTTCCGAGGTGCTGCGGATCGACGGCAGCGGCTCGGTCGAGTCGATCTGGAAGTTCGAGGCCGAGACCGTGTACGCCCTGAGCTACCAGCAGGGCAGGCTGTGGGTCGCCACCGGTCAGGAGGGCAAACTGTTCAGCTACCAGAACGAGCAGATGGTGCTGGAGAAGGACCTCGACCAGGGCCAGATCGTCGGACTCGGAGAGGGGCCCGCGGGTCCCGTCTTCGCGAGCACGAACGCTGCCGCTGTCTACGGCTTCGTCGGCGGCGGAGCCGCCGGGCTGGCGGAACGCGGCACGGTCACCGCCAAGCCGCTCGACGCGTCGTCCGTGGCGAGCTTCGGCTCGATCCGCTGGCGCGGCCGCGCCGGCGACGGAGTCGAGGTCGCGCTCTCCGCCCGCAGCGGCATGAGCTCGACGCCGGACGAAACCTGGTCCGGGTGGACCACGGCCTCCGCGGCGCGGGAGGCGCCGCTCTCCGACCTGCCGCCGGGCCGGTACCTGCAGTGGCGGGCCGAACTTCGCGGCAGCGGCGACCGGACCCCCGAAGTCGTCGCGGTCGAGGTCACCTACCGTCAGCACAACCGCAAGCCGGAGATCGAGAAGCTGGACGTGCTGCCCGCGGGCACCATCCTCGTGCCGACGAACTTCAACCCGTCGAACCAGGCCTACGAGCCGGCGCACCCGAACCGCGACCGCATCTTCACGGTCGTCGGCGACCCGGCGCAGACGCAGCAGGGCTCGACGAAGACCCTGTGGAAGCTCGGCTACCGGACCCTCCGCTGGGAAGCCGAGGACCCGAACAAGGACCGTCTCCGCTACCGGCTCTCCTTCGCCCGCGAGGCCGCTCTGGCGGCAGCCGCTGAGGGAGACAGCGATTCCGACGCCTTGTGGCTCGAGGTGGCGGACGACCTGAAGGCGACGTTCCTCAGCTTCGATGCCACCGTCCTGCCGGACGGCGTCTACCGCTTCCGGGTGGAAGCGAGCGACCGGCTCGACAACGTCGCCGGCGAGGCGCTGGAGGCGGAGGAGGTATCGGCCGCGACGGTGGTCGACCACAGCCCGGCCCGGCTCGTTTCCGCGAACCGCGACGGCGACCGGCTGACCGCCGTGGTCGAGGATGCCTGGAGCCCGCTGCGGGAGGCGGTGATCAGCGTCGACGCCGGCGAGTGGCGTTCCGCCCGGGTCGAGGACGGCCTCCTCGACAGCCAGCGCGAGACGCTCTTCATCGCGGCGCCGGCCGGGGCGAGCCTGCTGCTGCTGCGGCTGACCGACGCCGCCCACAACGTGACGACGATCGACCTGTCAGGTCAGCTAGGGTCCGG
>JAJDZH010000077.1 GCA_022824725.1 Thermoanaerobaculia bacterium
GGGCGCGTCGCCCGCTTCCCGCTCGAGGCGGACAACTACATCGGCCTCGGCGCCGCGGAGGGCAAGGTCCTCTACGTGCGCGGCGGCGCCGGCTACCTGGGACGCTCGTCCGACGTCCAGACCGAGGTCTTCTCGTACGACCTGAAGGAGCGCGAGGGCAAGAGCCTGGCCAGGGGCATAGGCGGTCTCGTCCTCTCCGGCGACGGCAGGAAGCTCCTCGTGCGCGAGGGGCGCGCCTTCCGGTTGCTCGACGTTGGCGGCGGCGAGGCGAAGACCATCTCCCTCAGCCGCCTGACCGTCGACCGGGTGCCGGACGAGGAATGGGCCCAGATCTTCGACGAGGTGTGGCGGCGTTTCCGGGACTTCTTCTACGCCCCGAACATGCACGGCTACGACTGGGAGGCGCTGCGCGAGCAGTACCGCCCCCTGCTCGCGCACGTCGGCCACCGCAGCGACCTGAACTACCTGATGAGCGAGATGGTCGCCGAGCTCAACGTGTCCCACGCCTACGTCAGCGGCGGCGACTACGAAGCGCCGGACCGTCCCCGCGCCGCCCTGCTCGGCGCCCGCTTCGAACTCGACGAGGACGCCGGCCGCTACCGGATCGCCCGCATCTTCGAAGGCCAGAACGAGGAGCCGCGCTACCGCTCGCCGCTGACCGAGATCGGCGTCGGCGTGGACGCGGGCGACTACGTGTTCGCGATCCAGGGCCGCGAACTGACGCCGGACACGAACCCCTTCCAGCTCCTGCGCGAGGCCGGGCGGGGACCCCTGGAGCTGACCGTCGGCTCGAGCGCCGACCGCGGCGAGGCGAGGAACGTCCTCGTCGACCCGATCGCGAGCGAGGACGCGCTGATCTACCTCGCCTGGACCGAACGCGCCCGCGGCATCGTCGAGGAGCTCGGCGGCGGCCGGATCGGCTACCTCCACATCCCCGACATGTCGGCGAGCGGCATCCGCGAGTGGATCAAGTGGTACTACGGCCAGGTCCGCAAGGACGCCATGGTCGTCGACGTCCGCTCGAACGGCGGCGGCAACGTGTCGCCGATGATCATCGAGCGGCTGCGGCGCGAGACGCTGATGCTCGACTTCGAGCGCAACCGCGACTCCGTCGACACCTCGCCCGGCGGCGTCTTCCACGGCCACCTCGTCTGCGTGATCGACGAGGACACCGCCTCGGACGGCGACCAGTTCGCGTACCAGTTCCGCCGAGCCGGGCTGGGGCCGATCGTCGGCAAGCGGAGCTGGGGCGGCGTGGTCGGCATCTACGGCCGCGCGCCGCTCATCGACGGCGGCTCGGTCAACGTGCCCGAGGCCGGCTCCGCCGACCCGGAGGGCAACTGGGTGATCGAGGGGTACGGCGTCGACCCGGACATCGAGGTCACGAACCTGCCACGGGACATCCTCGAGGGGCGGGACCCGCAACTCGCGAAAGCCGTCGAGCTCCTGCTCGAGAAGCTGGAGGAAGATCCGCGGACACTGCCCGGCCGCCCGGCCGACCCGATCAAGACGCCATAGCATGCGAACGAAACGCCTTCGCCACTGGGTGCGCCGGCGCCCCGCCGGCTGTAGCCGCGGGCCTTCTGACCCGCGGAGCAAGACTGCCGCGAAGCGGCGAGCCCGAGCCAATCCCATTCAGGAGAATCCCGTGTCGAAAAGCCTCCACTTTCTCCTCGCCGCGACCCTTGCAGCGGCGCCCGCGGCTGCCGTCGACTCGAACGAAGCCAACGACTGGCCCGGCTTCCGCGGCGCCGACGGCAGCGGCATCGCCCGTTCCGGTCCCGGCCCGGCGGCCGACCTCGACCTCGACCGCAACCTGCTCTGGAAGGCGAAGGTCGAGGGCCGCGGCCACTCCTCGCCCGTGGTCTCGGACGGCAAGGTGTTCCTGACCACGGCGATCGTGGGCGACGAAATCCCTGGCGCCGCCCCGCCTGAGCACACGTTCGGAGGACAGCCGTTCCGTCACCCGCAGGCCGTCGACGGAAACCGCCATCACACGATGAAGGTGATCGCCCTGGACGCCGACCACGGCGACCTGCTCTGGTCCCACACGGCCTATGCGGGCCGCGTCTACGACGACCGCCACTCCGAATCGTCCTACGCTTCGCCCACGCCGGTCACCGACGGTGCACGGGTCTACGCCTACTTCGGTTCCGAGGGCGTCTACGCCTACACGGTCGACGGGGAGCCGGTGTGGGAGCGCGACATCGGCGACATCAAGACGGTCGGCCTCGGCGTCGGCACCTCGCCCGTGCTCCACGACGGCCTGCTGATCATCCTGGCCGACGAGGACAGCGGCGACGACTCCTTCATCGTCGCGCTCGACGCGGCGACCGGCGAAGAGGTCTGGAAGCGCGACCGGCCGGTGCAGGCGAGCTGGGCGACACCCGTCCTCGCCGAACACGATGGCCAGCAGCAACTGCTCACCAGCGGCAACGAACTGGTCATCGCCTACGACCCGGCGGACGGCAGCGAACTGTGGCGCGCGAAGGGCCTCGAGAACAACGCGATCCACATCCCGATGCTCGTTGACGACCTGGCCGTCTTCACCTCCGGCTACCCGGCCAAGATCTCGTTTGCGATCCGGCTCGACAGCCGGGGCGATCTCACGGGCAGCGACGACGCGCGGGTCTGGACCTACCGCAAGGGCACCGGCTACGTGCCCTCGAACCTGCTCTACGACGGCCTCCTCTACCTGACCAACGACGGCGGCGTGATCACCTGTCTCGACGCGCGCAGCGGCGAAGTCGTCTACGAGGGCGGCCGGCTGCCGATCCGCGGCCGCTACTCCGCTTCCATGGTCGGCGGCGGCGGCCGCATCCTGATGGTGAACACCGACGGCGACGCGGCGCTCTTCCGCGCCGGAAGCGAGCACGAAGTGCTGGGCAGCTTCTCGGTCGGCGAGTCGGTCTGGGCGACTCCCGCCATCGCCGGGGACCGGCTGTACGTCCGCGGACGGGAGCACCTGTTCGCGTTCGGACCGGCCGCTGGAGAGAGCGACACGGCAACGGGGAGCGGCAGCGGCGCACCATGATCTGACGGCGCGATGTGAGCCCCGCACATCCCAGCACGGAGCCACGGTCGACGAGAAGCGCCGGGCGCGTCGCGGTCCTCCTGCCCTGCCTCAACGAGGAGGCGACGATCGGCAGCGTCGTGGGCCAGTTTCAGACGGCCCTGCCGGGTGCTTCCGTCCATGTCTGCGACAACGGTTCGGAGGACGGCACCGCCGCAGCCGCCCGCAGAGCCGGCGCCGAGGTCATCGTCGAGGAACGGCGCGGCAAGGGCCAGGCCGTCCGCCGCCTGTTCCAGGAAGTCGACGCCGACGTCTACCTGATCGCCGACGGCGACGGCACCTACCACGCCGCCAGCGCCGAGCGTCTCGTTTCCACCCTGACCGGCCGCTACCTGGACATGGTCGTGGCGGTTCGCCGGAGCACGGAGCCCGGCGCCTACACGCCGATCCGCCGCCTTGGCAACCGCCTCTTCAGCCTGCTCGCCCGGTGGCGCTGCCACCGAGCGGTCCGCGACCTGCTCTCCGGCTACCGCGCCTTCTCCCGCCGGTACGTCGACGCCTTCCCGGCCCGCTCGGACGGCTTCGAGGTCGAGACGGAGATGACCCTGTTCGCCGCGTCGGCGGGAATGGCCTGGGACGAGATCGAGTGCCCGTACTTCGCGCGCCCGCCAGGGTCGCGAAGCAAACTGCACGCCTTCCGGGACGGATTCCGGATCCTCCGAACACTGCTCTGGTCGCCGGCCGCGGCCGCGGGTGAGCAGCGCCTCGGCGCGTTGCGAGCCGCCGTCCTGGTGGCCACCGTGACGGTCGTCGCCACGGCCTCCTTCCTCGGCCTCAACTGGCTCGCGGCCAACGCCGATCCAGAGCCCGTCGCCGACGCTCTCCGAGCCTCGTACGCGCACCCGGAACGCACTCTCGAAGACTCCGCCGAGCGCTTCAACGACTGCCTGCTGAGCCTGATGGCGCTCGACCGCGGCGGCACGGTCGTCGAACGCACCGTCTCGCCCCGGCGCGTCTACCGGTACACCCGGCCCCAGCGCCCCTGCGACGCCCTCGAGCAGCGCCTCAGCCAGGGCGCCGTCGACGACTCCGACTACCTGACCGTCTTCTACCACCAGTACTGGGCCGGCCAGCGGGTGATGCTGCAGGGGCTGCTGCCGCCGTTCGGCGTCGACGGCCTGAGGCGGACGCTGCGGGTGCTGACGTTCGGCCTGCTCGGGCTCGGGTTCTTCGGTGCGCTGGCACGCATCGTCCTTCTCTTCATCGGCCGCGAGCCCGAAAGCAAGGCGGGCGGAGGCCGGCCGGAAGGCCGGCGCACCGACAGGGCGGCGCCGCGCCAGAGCGCCGGCAACTCGAGGCGCTGGCGCGAGCACTTCTTCCAGGCGATGGCCCTCGCCGCTCTCTTCCTCTGCCTGTTCCTGTTCCTCGACCTCGACCGTCGCGCGGAGAGCTTCACCACCGGCGCCTCCAACATCCTGACGCTCGCCCTGCTCGTCGCGGTGCCGGCGTTCGGAATCGCCAACTGGAAGCCGGGACGCCAGGTCCTCCTCTTCGCCGCTTTCGGCGCCGCGATCGCCTACCACGAACTCCTCTTCGGCAGCGCCCTGATCGGGCTTGTCTGCGTGCTCCTCGCCCTCGCCACGTCGCCGCCCCCGACTCACGCCACGGTCGCGGTCGCCCGGAGCTGGTGGCCTGCTCTCTTCCTGCGCTGCGGCGGCGCCTACGCCGGTTGCCTCAGCGCCGCCTTCCTGCTCCGCGTCGTCATCGCCGAGTTCGTGTTCAGGGAACCGGTGCTGTTCAAGTTCTGGGACCAGCTCACGCACCGGCTCTACGGAGCGCCCCGCAGCTCGATCCATCCCGATATCGACGTCTTCTACGCCTCCCGGCCGACCATGGAGAGGTTCCTGGAACGGCTCGGAAACAACCTGGGCACGGTCGGCTTCGGCTCGACCGCGGTCGCCCTCATCCTGATCGCCGGCACGGC
The DNA here is from genome assembly GCA_022824725.1 of Thermoanaerobaculia bacterium. Taxonomy (GTDB): domain Bacteria; phylum Acidobacteriota; class Thermoanaerobaculia; order Multivoradales; family Multivoraceae; genus Multivorans. Next base: position 4,998 of record JAJDZH010000077.1, read on the forward strand.
CCTGACCCTGATCGCCGCGACCGTCTTCGTCCTGAAGCGGCGACGTTCCCTGGAAGAGCCCTGGCGCTGGCTCGGCGTCCTCGCCGCCGGCTGGTGCGTTCCCGCGTGGTACGTCGTCTTCTCCGCCCACACGACGGCGCACGTACCGGTGGCGATCCGCCTGCTGGCGCTGCCCTACGCAGCAGTGGCGGTGCTCATCGTGGGCGTTGCGGTGTTCGGCCGGCGGACCGAGGTTGTTTGAAATCTCGGGTTCGGGGGGCGGAAATCTCGGAGTCGACCCACTTGAAATCGCGGAGTCGGACTCCGAATCTTCAAGATGAACTAGTCGCCATCTACTTGAAAACTCGGAGTGTCATTCCGAGTTTTCAAGTAGAATCCACGCCGTGATCGAGAGACCCGAGCACCTGAACCGGCTTGACGACGCCATCTCCCGCGCGCCCGTCACCGCCCTGCTCGGCCCTCGTCAGTGCGGCAAGACAACACTTGCACGCCAGTTCGCACAGGGCCGCAAGGCGACCATCTTCGACCTGGAGTCCGCGGCGGATGTCCGCGAACTCGCCAATCCGGAACTGGCGCTCGGAAGTCTCGCCGGATTGGTCGTACTGGACGAGTTCCAGGTCATGCCGCGGCTCCTGAACGTCCTGCGCGTACTCGTAGATCGCCCGAACAGCGATACGCGCTTTCTGATCCTCGGCAGCGCCTCGCCAGACATCGTGCGCGGAGCCTCGCAGACCCTGGCCGGTCGAGTGGCCTTCGTCGACATGGGTGGATTCGCCCTGGACGAGACCGGCGCCGCGAATCTCCGGTCGCTCTGGCACCGCGGCGGTTTCCCGGACGCGTACCTGGCGCCTTCAGAAAGGAAGAGTCTGGCCTGGCGCGAGGACTTCATCCGCACGTTTCTCGAGCGGGATCTGCCCCAACTGGGCATCGCGACGCCGGCCGCGACGATGCGCCGCTTCTGGACCATGCTCGCCCACTGGCACGGCCGGACCTGGAACGCCTCCGAACTCGGCAGGTCGATCAGCGCATCGGACAAGACGGTGCGCCACTACCTGGACATCCTGACCGGCACGTACATGATCCGGCAGCTCCAGCCCTGGTTCGAGAACGTGGCGAAGCGGCAGGTCAAGGCGCCCAAGGTCTACTTCCGCGACACGGGCCTGCTTCACGCCCTGCTGAACATCGCCGACGAGCGTGCCCTCTTGGGTCACCCAAGCGTCGGCCTGTCCTGGGAGGGCTTTGCGATCGAGCAGGCGCTCCACGCGCTCGGCCAGCCGTACGCCTGGTTCTGGGCCACCCACGGCGGCGGCGAGCTCGACCTCATGGTCCGCACCCGCGGACTTCGCATCGGCTTCGAGATGAAGTTCAGCGAAGCCCCGAAGGTCACCGGGACGATGCGCAACATGGCCGAAACGCTCCGGCTCGACCACCTCTTCGTCGTATGCCCGACCAGGCGGGCCTATCCGGTCGAACGCCACATCACCGTCCTGCCGGCAACCGACATCCCCGGCTTGTGGGAGCGGATCGAGGCCCTCCAATCACGCACCACACACACCGACTTCCCAGAACAGGGGGGCGAACATGCGGGATAGGATCGCGCCAATCAACCGATGACTCGACCAATCGAAGTCAAGCCGCGCAACGGCTTCAGGCTCTGGCTCCGCTTCGCGGACGGTGCCGAGGGCGTCGTCGACCTCTCCCGCCTTGCCGGCAGGGGCGTCTTCCGATGCTGGGCCAACGCCGACGCCTTTGAAGCAGTTCGGGTGGCCGAGCACGGCGCCGTCGTGTGGGGCGATGACGTGGAGCTATGCCCCGACGCGTTGTACCTCAAGGTCACCGGCAAAGCCGTTGACGAAGTGATGCCCGGAGCCGCTCAGCTCCTGTGCAATGCCTGAACTTTGCCGCTCCTGAAAACAGGCCCTGAGCCACGGCTGCGGAGCCAGTAGCGACAAACCGGTCATGCAGCCGTCAGCACCGCCGTCCATTCACGCCACCTCCTTCAACCCCGTACACGAATCTCGACCATAGCTCGCACCCACGTCCAACCTTGCTCCCCAGATCGGGCCCCATGCTGAACGAGAACGACGTCATCGGCATCGTGCAGGCGTTCCTCGAAGCCGCCGACTGGCAAATCGACCGAACCAGCAACACCCACCAGCAAGGCCCGGACATCGAGGCCGTCCAGCAAGGCAGGCGACTCCTCGTTGAAGCGAAGGGCGAGACCAGCTCCAAGCCCAGGTCCGCGAGATACGGCCAGCGGTT
>JAJDZH010000061.1 GCA_022824725.1 Thermoanaerobaculia bacterium
CTGCCGCGAGTCCCCGGCCACGTCGCCTTCTGGTTCGGCTGGTACGCGTTCTACCCGGATACCGGGATCTACTGAGGGGCGGCCGAGTCGCCCACGACGACCACCGCCACGCCCTCGGGGTCGATGAAGCGTCGCGCCGCACGCCGGATGCCGGCCGCGGTGACCGCGAGCAGCCGCTCGCGGTACATCGCCCAGTACTCGTGGGGGCGGCCGAGCAGCTCGTCCTCGGCGTAGCGGCCCGCGATGGTCTCGGCGCGGTCGAACAGCAGCGGCAGGCGGGCGAGGAGCGACTGCCTGGCTGTCGTGATCTCAGTCTCCGGCACGTGCTCCTGCCGCAGCCGGCGGAGTTCCTCGAGCACCGAGTCGGCAGCCGTGGCCGCCGACTCGGGGGCGGTCTCGAGGAAGACGCGGAACTCTCCCCCACCCTGGCTCCGCGCCGAGACCGAGGCGGCCGGAACGACGTCCAGGTCGAACCAGGTGAGCACCCGGTAGGTGAGTCCCTCCTCGAGCTGCAGCCGGGAACGCAGCCGGGACACCGCGCCGGGGCCGTCGAGGATCTCGGTCAGCAGCATGAGGGCCCAGCGATCGGGGTCGTCCCAGGTATCGAAGACCGCGCCGCGGTGGCCGATCGCGATCGCGGCCTGCGGTCCCTCGCGGTGAAACGTCCACCGGCCCGGCGACGCGGCGACGACGTTCGACGACGCCTCGCTTCGTTCATCGCCCGGGGCGCCGCCGAGCGTGCGGCTTGCCGGGCCCGGCTGAGCGGCCTCCTCGCCTGCGGCCTCCCAATCGCCGAACAGCTCGTCGAGGCGCGCCACCAACCGGCCCGCGTCGATGTCGCCCGAGACGGCGATCACCGCTCCCTCGGGCCGCCAGTGCCGCCGGTGGAACCGAGCGAGGACGCCCCGCTCGAACGCCGCCACGGACGCCTCGGTCAACCGGCGGCTGCGCTTCGAGTCCGGGCCATGCACGAGACGCAGCCACTCGCGGTCCAGCACCGCCCGCGGGTCGTCGGCCTCCGCCAGCAGGCTGACGCGGAGGTTGCCCTTGGCCTGTTCCAGTCGTTCGTCGTCGAAACGCGGCTCGAACAGGATCGCCGCCAGCAGCTCCAGGCCCCGGTCGAGCGCCTCCGACCCGGTGTCGAGCACCAGGACGGTACGGCCCCAGGAACTGCTCGCCTGGATACGGGCGCCGAGGGCGTCGATCGCGTCGTCGAGTTGCTCGGGGCCGAGGTCGCCGGCGCCGCCGCGCCGCGCCATCGCCGCCGTCATCGAGGCCAGTCCGTCCTCCCCCGGTCCCTCGTTCCGGTCGCCGACCGGAAGCGCCAGCACGACGTCCACGAGCGGCAGGCCGCGGTCGGGCACAACGTACACCGGCAGGCCGTTCCCGAGTTCGAAGCGCAACCCGTCCGTCGGCGGCGGATCGAAGGCCGACGGAGCGAAGCGCAGTTCCTCCGGCCGTTCCGGAATCGCCTGCGCCGGAAGGGGCGCGGTGAACGGCGGCGCCGCCGCGGCCAGAACCGCGAGCGCGAGCAGCCGGCTCACCGTCCGGCGTTCCCCGTCCGGGTCAGAGACAGGACGGCCCGGTCGGCCGGCCGGAGATAGCGGTCGATCACCCGCGCCAGGTCGTCGGCCGAAACCACGGCCGCGGCGTCCAGCCATTCGGTCAACTGCTGCCAGCCGCCGAGCGCCTCGGCCGCCGCCAGGCGATGCGCCAACCCCGCGTCCTGTTCGAGCTGGCGCCAGGAATCCGTCAGGAGCTGCCGTCGCACCCGCTCGAGTTCGGCATCACCGGCCCGGGCCGTGCGCAACCGGCCGAGGAGCCGGTCCCAGGCCGGGATCAACTCTTCAAGACCGACCGCGTCGCCCGCTTCGATCCGCACCGCGAGGTAGCCGCCGAGTCTGCGCGAGACATGCTCCGCCGACGCCGCGAAGGCGACCCGGCCTTCGCCCACGACCAGGTCCCGGTAGAGCCGGCCGGACCGACTGTTCAGGAGACCGGCCAGGACGTCCAGGGCGAGCGCGTCGCCGGCCGCCGCGAAGGGCACCGTGGGATAGCGGATCTCCACCTGGCTGCGGCAGGCGCAGGAGCCCTCGATGGACTCGAGCGCCGGCTCCGCAACCTCCTCCACCTTCTCCACGCTTTCCGCGTCGCCGGCCCCTCCCCCACGCGCGCGGGCACCGCGGCCGAGCCGGCCGAAGTAGCGTTCCGCCAGGGCGCGGGCGCGCTCCGGCGACAGGTCCCCGACCAGCACCGCGACGAGGCGGTCGGGCCGGTAGTGGGTCTCGAAGTGGGAACGCGCGGCCGCCGGCAGGAGCCGCGCGACCTCGAGGCGCTCACCGCCCGGGGAATGGGCGTAGGGGTGTCCGTCACCCCAGTAGGCAGCGTCGAACAGCTCGAACCAGGTTCCGGCGGGAGTCGAATCGATGCGCTGGCGGCGCTCCTGCTCGACCACGGCCAGTTCTCGCCGGAAGCCCCGGAACACGGGCTCGAGCAGGCGGTCGGACTCCATCCAGAACCAGAGCTCGACCTTCTCCTTCGGCAACAGCGTCTGGAACGTGGTCGAGTCGTGGCGGGTGACCGCGTCGATCCCGAGCGCGCCCGCCCGGGTGTAGACGCCGGAGTAGGCGCCCGGCCGCTGAACGGCGTTCAACTGCTGCTCAACCCGGTCCAGACCGGACACGGCCGCGCCGCGCCGGACCGACTGTTCGTACAGCCGCTCCCAGCGCCGGAGCAGCGGCGCTTCCTTGTCCCAGTCGCGGGTGCCGATCGTCCGGCTGCCGGCGTACAGGAGATGTTCGACGACGTGAGCAAGGCCGCGGCGGCCGGGCGGGTCCGACGCCGAGCCAGCGCTCACCGCCCAGACGGCGGCCACGAGCGGCCGGCCCGGCCGTTCGACGACGAGGAAGGTCATCCCGTTGTCGAGGGTGAAATGGGCGGGTTCGAGGGGCGGGGAGGTGGCGGCCGCGGTTGAGGCGATTGCGGCAAGGAGGAGGGTGAGGAGGCAGCGGCGGCTGGAGCGCGGATGGGGTTCGGGCTCGCCGCTTCGCGGCATCGCGCTCGATGCCGGCGAGGGCGCCGGCGCACCCAGTGTGAGACGCCCGACGACAGCAGGCGCACGGGCGTGCTTCACGGGCGTTCCTCTACGACGAGGTAGGCGCCGGCCGGGGGATCGACGATCCGGGTGCGGGCGCCCGAGGGCCAGCGCAGGTCGAGTTGCCGCCGGCCGTCCGCCGCCGGGACGGCCCAACGCAGGCGGTGACCGCTCGACGACTGGTAGCTGTCGCCGCGAACGACCCAGCGCCGGGCCGGCGGCCGCTCGGAGTCGTCGGAGAGCGTCACGACGGCGCCCACCGCCTGCGTGTTCGGAGACCGCCCGCGCAGGTCGACGCCCAGCCACGTCGTGCCAGCCGGCCCGGCCGTGTCGTTTCGCCACAGGCGGGCCGGACCGTCGTTCGCGGTGACCGCAAGATCGCCGTCGCCGTCGTTGTCGTAGTCCGCAACGGCGGTCCCGCGGCTCACCAGGGGATCCTCGTCGGTCCAGACGCAGCGCACCTCGGAGAAACTGCCCGCCGCGTCGCCCGAGCGGCCGCGCAGCAGCAGGTTCCGCTGCCGGTGCTCCGTGTTGTCGCGCCGTGGCGACGCGAGGATGTGGCCGTTCGCGACGTACACGTCGAGCGCGCCGTCGCGGTCGAAGTCCTCGGCGACGATCCCGAAACCCAGCAGGTTGAAGGACGGCTGTCCGAAACCGGCAGTGGCCGAGACGTCCTCGAACAACAGGTCCGGCCCCGGCCCGGCGTTCCGGTACAGCGTGTTCGTCTCCACGTCGAAGTTGGTCACCGCCAGATCGGGGTCGCCGTCGAGGTCGAAGTCGGCCACGGCCAGACCCATGCCCGCCTCGGGCCGGCCGTTGCGGTTGACGGCGGCGCCCGAGAGCAG
>JAJDZH010000460.1 GCA_022824725.1 Thermoanaerobaculia bacterium
TCGGCGTAGAGGTTGTCGCCGAGGCGGTGGCCGCCGTACCAGTCGTTCGTCGGCGTGCCGATCGGCAGGTAGATGTAGCCGAGTTCCGGGTCGCCGCTCATCACGGTCCAGACGTTCGTGTTGCCGCTGTACGTCCAGGACCCGTCTTCCCAGGTCTCGACCCCCGGCTCGTCGCCCTGGGGAATCGTGTGGAAGATCCACTTCTGCTTGCCGGTCCGAGCGTCGAAGCCGCGCACGTGTCCCGGAGGCATCTCCTTCCGGGTCGGCCCGTCGAAGATCGAGGAGCCCACAACGACCGTGTCGCCGATGATCATCGGCGCCGAGATGACCGAGTAGATCCGGCGCTGGACGGACCGCCCGAGCCCCTCCGTCAGGTCGACCTTGCCGCCCTCGCCGAAGTCGCCCACCGGCTCGCCGGTGTGGGCGTCGATCGCCCAGAGGTAAGCCTGGTTCGTCGGCATCAGGATCCGCGCCTGCTCCCCGTCCGTCCAGTAGCCGACACCCCGGTGGTTGTAGCCGAGGTTCGTCGGCCGGCTGGTGCGCCAGTCTTCCGTGTCGAACACCCACTTCTGCTCGCCGGTCTCCCCGTCGATCGCGGCCACCTGTCCGAACGAGGTCGAGGCGTAGAGCGTGCCGCCGATCATCAGTGGCGTCACCTTGTACGCGCCCGGCTGCGCCATCCGGTGTCTGTCCGCGGCCTCGGCGTTGTCGGGAGACTCCCAGCGCCATGCCATCTCGAGGTCGGCGACGTTGTCCCGGTCGATCTGCTCGAGCGCCGTGTACTTCGTGCTGCCGTAATCGCCGCCGTAGGACGGCCAGTCGCCGGCGCCGACCCCGTGCTGGGCCCAGGCCGCTGCCGATGTCAGGGCCAGCAGCGCCCAAACCAGCGTCGATGTCGCGAGTCTTCGTTGTGATCTGGTCAAGGGCCTCTCCTTCGATCGTTGCGCGGCCGCGCGATCATACCGGCGGCAAGCCACACAATGCCCGCCCATCGTCTGTACGGCAACGAGCACCGCGAGTTTGTGCCATATGCTTGCCCCTTCACCGACCGACCGTTCGGACGCTTCCACGACCAACCCGATGCGCACCGCCACCGTGATCGCTCCGGCGATGACCGCGCTCCTGGCTCTGGCGGCCGCGCCGGGCGTGGGCCAGGACGCGACCAGCGATCCACGGCTGCCGGAGGCCTCGCAGCGGCTCCAGCAGTACCTCCGTATCGACACGACGAACCCGCCGGGCAACGAGAGCGAGGCCGTCGCGTTCTTCGCGGACATCTTCGAGCGCGAAGGCATTGCCTACGAGACCGTGGAGCCCGCACCCGGCCGCGGAAGCATCTGGGCACGGCTCGAAGGGGGCCCCGAGCCGGGCATCATCCTGCTTCACCACATCGATGTCGTACCGGCCGACCCGCGGTTCTGGAAGCACGATCCGATGTCCGGGACCTACGAGAACGGCTACCTGAACGGCCGCGGCGCGCTCGACACGAAGGGCCTGGGCATCATGCACCTGGAGGCCTTCCTCGCTCTCGCCCGTTCCGGCGCGGCCCTCGAACGCGACGTCATCTTCCTGGCCACGGCGGACGAGGAGGCGGGCGGCCGCCACGGCGCAGGCTGGATCGTGCAGAACCGGCCGGACCTGCTGGAAGGGGCCGGCCTCGTGCTCAACGAGGGCGGCAGTGGGCGCGTCCTGGGAAACCGCGTGGTCTTCAGCGTCGAGGTGACGCAGAAGGTGCCGATGTGGCTGCGCCTGAACGCGGTCGGGCCGGCCGGCCACGGATCGAGCCCCACGACCCGCAGCGCGGTGACCGACCTGATCGAGGCTCTCGAGCGCCTCCGCCAGGACCCGTTCGCCCCCCGCATCGTGCCCGCGGTCGGCGACTTCTTTCGCGACCTGGCGGAACTCGAGTCCGCGGCCGCCGAACTCGCCGACCCGGAGGGCCTGATCGCCGAACCCGACCGCCTCGCCGCGCTGCACCGGACGAACCCGTCGCTCCACGCCCTCACCCGCAACACCTGCGCCGTCACCCGGCTTCAGGCGTCGAGCAAGATCAACGTCGTTCCCCCCGCGGCGACCGCCGAACTGGACTGCCGGCTGCTTCCCGACCAGGAGCCGCGCGCCTTCATCCGTGAACTCAGGAAACGACTCGATCAGCCGTCCATCTCGATCGAAGTCCTGCTCTCCTTCAAGGCGGCCATCTCCTCAACCGACACGGACCTCTACCGCGCCATCGAGGCCGTCACCGCCCGCCGCTTTCCGGGCTCCACCGTCATGCCGGCGGTCACCGCCGGCTTCACCGACAGCCACTTCTTCCGCGACCTCGGGATCGTCGCCTACGGCTTCTCGCCGGCCGTCATCCCGGGCAGCGACCAGGGCGGCATCCACGGTAACAACGAGCGGATCTCGGTCCAGAACGTCGAGCGCGGCTGGCGGACGATGCTCGATCTGCTGGAGACGATCGCCGTCGCCCCCGAACAGCGGCCGACATCGGCGTTGGGGGCTACTCCAACCGCCGGCGGCCAGCACTGAACCACTGGGTGCGCGGGTCTTCTGACCCGCATCAAGCGCGATGCCGCGAAGCGGCGAGCCCGAGCTGACAGCTAGGATGCGTCAACCATGAACATCCTCTCCCGCATCGCCCTCGCATCCGCCCTCCCCCTCATCCTCGCCTGCGCCGCCGGAGAGCCCGCAGACCCCTTCCTCGTCCAGACCGACGCCGGCCCGGTCCAGGGCTTCGCCCCCGAAGGCAGCGATGACATCGCCGCCTTCCTCGGCATCCCCTTCGCGCAGGCGCCCGAAGGCGACCTGCGCTGGCGCTCGCCCCAGACCGTCGAGCCCTGGACGGAGCCTCTCCAGGCCGTCGACTACCAGCCGATCTGTCCGCAAGGCCGCGCCCAGCTACCCCAGAGCGAAGACTGCCTGTACCTGAACGTCTGGACGTCGGCCGACCGCTCCGGCACGGAAGCCATGCCGGTCATGGTCTGGATCCACGGCGGCGGCTTCCGCGCCGGCAACGGCCGGCTCGGCGAAGCCCCCGCGACCGGCCGCGGCGGCGGCCTGGCAGAGCGCGGCGTGGTCGTGGTCAGCATCCAGTACCGGCTGGGGGCGCTCGGCTTCTTCGCCCACCCCGCCCTGGCCGCCGAAGCCGCGGCCTCCGGCGAGCCCGAAGGCAGCCATGGCGTACTCGACATGGTCGCCGCCCTCGAGTGGGTACAACGCAACGCGGCCGCCTTCGGCGGCGATCCGGAACGCGTGACGATCTTCGGCGTCTCCGCCGG
>JAJDZH010000330.1 GCA_022824725.1 Thermoanaerobaculia bacterium
GTGTCGAGACCGGTGCCGCCTCCGATCGCCGCCAGCGGGACGTCCGGCATGTAGACGGACGCGTAGACCGAGCCGTCGTCGCGAGCCTCGAACGAGGCGACGCCCATCGCGCCCTCGACGACGTGCGCGAGATCCTGGCCGCAGGCGACGAAGACCGCCGCCAGCACGTTCGCGAACTGCGCGTTGAAGGCGAGGGCGCCGGCCGCCACGGAACCGAGCAGGTTCTTCCGGTAGGCCACGTCCTGGAGCGCCTTCGCCTCCGACTTGAGGACCTTCCGCACGGTCGTCTCGTCCAGCACGACCTCGGCGTGGATCCGCTTGCCGCGGCCGAGTTGATAGTTGACCGCGGAGGGTTTCTTGTCGACGCAGTAGTTGCCGGACAGCGCGACGCACTGGACGCCGGTTTCCGGCTCGATCAACTCGGACACAAGGCGGTCGCAGGCGATCGTCACCATGTTCATGCCCATCGCGTCGCCGGTCCCGAAGCGGAACCTGAGGAACACGGTGCTGCCGACCACCGACGGCCGGATCTCCCGGAGTTCCAGGAAGCGGCTCGTCTCGTGAGCCTTGGCGCGAATCGTCTCCTCGTTCGCCTCCAGCCATTCGAGCAGCCGCCTGGTCTCGTCGATCCCCGTCGTGCGAAAGACGGGTGCCCGGGTCATTCCCACGTCCTCGACGAAGACGGTGGCGCCGCCCGCCGCCGTGATCGCGCGGCAGCCGCGGTTGACGCTGGCAAGCAGGGCGCCCTCGGTGTCGCCATCGGCACGCAAACGGCGCCGTCGATCTCGCTTCCCCGCACGTGGACCGGCCCGGCGACGCCCATCGGCACCTGGGCGGCGCCGATGAAGTTCTCGCAGTTCTGGGTGGACGCCCGTTCGCCGTCCAGGGCGTAGCTGGCGATCGCCGTGAGCGGACCGCTGCCGGTGGCCAGGTCGAGAGCCCGGCGGCGCACGGCTGCCTGTCCCGCGGCGTCGAGGCCGGCCGGCGGCCGGTGGAAGCCGCGCTCCGAGCCGGCGATCTCGGCCGCCGCGGCCTCGAGCTCGGGGGCCAGTTCGGAGCCGGAATCCGGCCGATCAGCCATCGCCGGTCTCCTTCACCAGCGGCACGCGGCGCAACGCCGCCAGGTCGGCGGCGCCGGTGCAGAACATGCAGGTGCGCAGCTCGAAGGCGGTTCGGGAGATCCGGTCGACGACAGCGTCGGTCGACCTGTTGGCCGCTTCGAGGAACGGGAACGCCATGCCGGCGATGTCGGCGCCGAGCGCCAGCGCCTTCGCCGCGTCGACGCCGGAGCGGATGCCGCCGCTGCCGATCACCTGGACGCCGGGGACCGCCGCCAACTGCCGGATCGACTCCGGCGTCGGCAGCCCCCAGTCGGCGAAGCGTTCGCCGAGCGCCACTTCGTCGGCCCTGGCCGCCTCGATACGCGCCCAGCTCGTGCCGCCGACACCGGCCGTGTCCAGGATGCGGACGCCGACGTTGGCGAGCTCGCGGCCGACCGCGGCCGAGATGCCGCAGCCGATCTCCTTGACCACGACCGGCACGTCCAGCGCTTCGACCACGCGCGCGATCTTCGGCAACAGTCCCCGGAAGTTCAGTTGCCCCTCCGGCTGCAGCGCCTCCTGCAGGGCGTTGAGGTGCAGCACCAGGGCGTCCGCTTCGACCATGTCGACCGCGGCCCGGCACTCGTCGATGCCGTAGCCGTAGTTCAGTTGCACCGCGCCCAGGTTGGCGAGGATCGGCACGTTCGGCGCGAACTCCCGGACCCGGAACGTTGCCGCCGTCTCCGGGTCGTCGATCGCCTTGCGCTGCGAACCGACCCCGAGAGCGACCCTCCCCGACTCGGCCGCCTCGGCCAGACGCCGGTTGATCTGCTCCGCAACCCCGGTCCCCCCCGTCATGCACGAGATGAGCAGCGGCGCCTCGAGCCCACGGCCCAGGAAGCCGCCGCCGATCCGGACATCGTCGAAGTCGATCTCCGGCAGCGCCCGGTGCTCGAAGCGGTAGTCGTCGAAGTAGCTGCGCTCGACCTGCATGCGCCGATCCAGCGCCAGCCGGATGTGCTCAGCCTTGCGGTCCCGCTCCCCCTCGGCCGCCGCCAGCAGCGGACGGGTACTCACGCGACCGCCCTGATCTTGCGGCTACGCATGCGCGGGACTGTACCGGAATTCGCGTAAGTGAAGCGTTCACGGTCGGATGCGACTGCGACTGCCGCGACTGCGGCCGCCGGAAGCGGGTCCGGGGGAGGGTCCCAGACGGACGCTCGCAGCCGCTTGGTAAAGGCGAGGGTTGGTGCTCGCTTCGGTCGGCTGCGCTCCGCTGGTTCCCTGGTTACCGAAAGGGTCTCGACAGTCGCTGGCCTCCAGCCCGCTGGGACCCTCCCCCGGACCCGCTTCCGGCTGGATATCGGCAGGCATCGAGGCGGTCGCAAACTGGGTGCGCCGGCGCCCTCGCCGGCTGCCGCCGAAGGCGGCCAGGAAACGCGCCGGCCGTCAGGCCGGCTCCGCTTTGGCGGCGGGCGACACGCAAGCCCTGCAGCGAGTCCAGGAGGTGCTAGCGTCGCTATCGGGCCGACCCTTGAACCGAACTGGCGTCAACATCGAGTTCCCCGTGGAGGTGCACCGCAAGCGGGCTGCATGGGTGGCCTCGTGTCCGCAGCTCGACGTCGCGAGCCAAGGCGCCACGGCCGACGAAGCCATGGCCATGTTGCAGGAGGCCCTGGCCCTGTTCCTCGAGGGCTGCCGTGAGGAGGGCATTCTGGAGAGCGTCCTTGAAGAGAGCGGCCTCACGCTGGCATCACTGCTGTCCCACTAACTTGGCAAGGAAAGGGTCTGCACTCCGGTCTTGCGGTATCATTGGTTTGGTCGAGAAACCCAATGGCCACAAGGAGAATGCAGACCCATGGCACATCGTAGCACGGTACTCGGGGAGCTGCTCAGGCTGGTGCCGAGACATGAGTTCGAGCAGGAGGCGCGGGGACATCACGAGGGTCGGAAGCTGCGTTCGATGAGCCGATGGAGTCAGTTCGTGGCGATGGCGATGGCCCAGCTGTCAGGGCGTTGCAGCTTGCGTGACGTGGTGTCGAACCTCGATGCGCAGAAGCGCAAGCTCTACCATCTCGGTGTCGGGCGAGTTGCCCGGTCGTCGTTGGCCCGGGTGAACCGGGACCAGCCGCATGGTCTGTACGAAGCTCTGTTCGGGCGCCTTCTAGTTCGGTGCCGGGGCGTGGCGCCCGGTCACCGCTTCCGTTTCAAGAACCCGCTGATGTCGCTGGACGCGACCCACATCGACCTGTGTCTCGCGGTGTTCGACTGGGCGGAGTACAGCACGACCAAGGGGGCGATCAAGGTCCATGTCGGTCTTGACCATGCCGGGCATCTGCCCTCGTTCGTCCGGGTCACCGACGGCAAGGGGTCGGACATCGACGAGGCTCGGAGGCTGCGGTTGCCTCCTGGCAGCATCGTGGCGGCGGACCGCCTGTACCAGGACTTCAAGTGGCTGAGAAGCCTTGACGGACAAGGGGTTTTCCTCGTCACGCGGTTGAAGCGCAACGTGAAGTACGCGGTGCAGGAGCGCCGTTCGTTCGCCGCTGGCCGCGGCGTGACCTCGGATCAGACCATCCTTCTGACGGGCAAGGAGAGCCGGAAAGAATGCCCGATTCCACTGCGACGCGTCGGCTACCGGGACCCGGAGACCGGGAAACACTACAAGTTCCTCACCAACAACTTCCGCCTGGCGCCGAAGACCATCGCCGACATCTACAAGGCCCGGTGGGAGATCGAGCTCTTCTTCAAGTGGATCAAGCAGAACCTCCGCATCAAGAGCTTTCTCGGCACCTCCCGTAACGCCGTGTTGACACAGATCTGGATCGCCATGTGCGTGTACCTCCTGCTCTCCTACCTCAAGTTCTCCAATCGTATGAACCGGAGCCTCAGCGGAACACTGCGCCTGCTTCAGATGAATCTCTTCGAACGTCGGTCACTTCGCGAACTGCTACTCACCGAGCATGCGTGGCCACCCACCAAAACGACTCAGCTCACACTCGCCACACCTTGAGAGTTTATGGGACAGCAGTGCGTATTACCGGAAAGGGGAACAGAGTGACCTAGATCATCCCGCGCCTACGCTTGAGGAGTCTCTGGCTCCCTCATCACACACGCACACTCAG
>JAJDZH010000458.1 GCA_022824725.1 Thermoanaerobaculia bacterium
CGCGGAGGAGTTCAACAAGCTCCCCGCCGACGCTCCGGAACGGAAGTTCCAGTTGCTCGAGATCATCAAGCACGGTTCACCCGACGCGCTGCGGGGCGAGCTGCTGCTGACCGACGCGGAACTCGCCCACTTCGTGACCACGTACCAGCGCACGGGCTTCACCGGCGGCGTCAACTGGTACCGGAACATCGACCGCAACTGGGAGTTGATGAAGGGCGTCGACCAGAAGATCGACCAGCCCTGCCTCTACATCGGCGCCGAGAACGACGTCGTGCTGCCGCCCTCATCCGCCGACGGCATCGAGGCGCTGGTACCGAACATCGAGAAGCACACGATCAGGGACTGCGGCCACTGGACCCAGCAGGAACAGCCCGAGGAGTTCAACCGGGTCCTGATCGACTGGTTGAAGGCGACGTTCGCCTAGCCTCGCTGCACAATGAATATCGGCGACATCCGTCGAAGGCTGGCTTCCCACGAGCCGACGATCCTCCCGTCGGCTGCGTTCGAGGCCAGTGTGGCGATGGTGCTGCGCCCGTCGACAGCCGGACCGGAAGCACTCTTCATCGAGCGGTCGAAGAAGCCGCAGGACCCCTGGTCGGGGCAGATGGCCTTTCCCGGCGGCCGGCACGACGAAACGGACCGCGACTTGAGGCACACCGCCGAGCGCGAGACAGTCGAGGAAGTGGGCCTGTCGCTTGAAGGCGCCCGTCTGATCGGCCGGCTCGACGACCAGAGCGGACAGCGGGCCGGCCAGGGCCGCCAGCTCCGGATCGCGGCGTTCGTCTACGAAGTCGGGGACGGAACCGGCAACGACCTGGTCCTCAACTACGAGGTCGCCGAGACGCTCTGGGTGCCGCTGGCCTGGTTCGAGGACCCGGAGCGCGTCGTCGACTACCGCCATCCGCCCTATCCCGAAGTCAGCTTTCCCGGCGTCGTCGTCGGCGACCCGAAACGGCACATCGTCTGGGGACTCACGTTTCGCTTCCTGGTCGCCTTCTTCGAGATCCTGCAGCGCCCGTTCGCCGCGAACGGCCGGCGGTAGCGCTCACTCGACGAGTTCCAGATACTCCCGCATCGACCAGCCCCGCTCTCCTTCCGGCAGTTCGATGCGGACCCACTCCGGACGTTCCTCGATCACGCGCACCTCCGTGCCGGCGTGGAGCTGGAACCGGACGATCGAACCCTCGCCGGCCGCGGCGTGGAGGTCGATCTCCGGCGGAAGCACGACAGCGACCGGGGAGCTGAAGGCCGCGTGGGCGACGAGCGAACCGGCCAGCCCGAGACCGACCGCGAGCAGGCAGACCGCGGACCAGCGAAGCACCTCCGATGCCGGCCGGTAGAGCCGAAGCGCGAGCACGATCCAGAAGCCGAGACCGACCAGCACCGCGCTCCTCAGCACTTCGACCGGGGCCAGACTGTAGTGCCAGAAGAGAACGGTGCGAAGGAGCACGGGCGGCTCGGGCGGCGCGATCTCATCGCGCGCGCTCCGGCGAGCGAAGGCCAGGTTCGCGCTGGCGTCCTCGTCCCGCGGCAGGAGCCTCAGCGAACGGCGATAGGAAGCGATGGACCGGCCCAGTTCGCCGGCGCGCAGGTAGGCATTCCCCAGGTTGTAGTGCAGGTGGCCGTTGTCGACCCCCATCTCGCGCATTTCTCCGTAGAGGGCGACGGCTCGACCGAAGTCGCCCGCCTCGTACGCCGCGTTGCCATTGACCCAGAGCTCGGCCGGTTCCGGGACCGCCAGGACTCCCTCGGCCGGCAGGGCTTCGGTGACCACAGGCAGTTCCTCGTCCTGCGTGAACACCGGAATTGCCGCGGCGGCGCCAAGCAGGGCGAGAAGCGCGACTCCTCTCATGGTGGCACGTTTCATGGTCGGCGGCCCCGGAGCTGCCGGTCGAGGGCCCTGATCAGATCGCTCAGACCTTCGGCGCCGGTCTCCGCCGCCAGTCCGCCGCCGCCCGCCACCGGGGCGAGGCCGTACTGGGCGGCCTCGAGTCGCTCCAGCAGTCCCCGGCAACGCGCCGCCAGAGTACCGTCCACGCCAGCCCGGACCAGCGCGCCCTCCGCCTCCGACGGCGTCAGGGCGGAGCCCTCGACGCCCAGCTTGTCACCGACGTAGCGACGGACGATCCGGGAGGCCTCAGCCGCGGAGGCGGGCCCCGCGCCGGAGCGGAGCTTCCTCGCAACGGACAGTGCGTCGCGCAGCGCCCGGTGGCGCCGGCGCAGCGTCCTGTCGGCGGCGTAGCGGCGTTCGCGTCGATGGTGCGCCAGGAGGGCCACGTACAGGAAGGGCGGCAACACGCCGCCAACGAACCAGACCCACAAACGCCACCCCTGAGGCATGGCCGAGACGATGCCGGCCGCCGTCCGGCGAACCGGCAGGATGTCGTCGGCGAGGATCCGCACCGCCACCTTGCCTGTGGTCGGCGCCAGCGACTCGGTGAGCATCAGCTCCTCCTCGCCCTCGGCCGGAGTGACATCGAAGTCGATGCGCTCGGTCGACCGGGTCGCGTAGTCGCCAAGCTCGGGATCGAAGTAGACGAGATCGATCGGCGGGACGTCGAGGGCTCCGGCAACCAGCGGGACCAGGGCCCGTCGGAACACCTTGCGGCCGGTCAGCCGGCGTCCGCTGCGGTCGATGCTCGCGTCCGGCTGGTCCGGGTAGATCTTGAACGCCGGCAGCTCCGGGATGTCGGGCTCGGTCAGGAGCTGCACGTTGCCGCTACCGCCGACCTGCACTTCGAGCGTGGCCGACTGCCCCACCTGCAGCTCGCGCCGGCTGAGCGAAGCCCGAATGTCGAACTCCCCGACCAAGCCGTTCCAGCCGGCTGGAGCCGGTGGAAGCGGCCGGACGTCGAGCGTCAGAGGTTCCGTGAGCAGATACTTCGTCGCCCAGCGCCCACCCGCTCCAAGCAGACTGTCGAACTCGTCGAAAATGCTCCGCCTCCGGCCCGGCCGGCGCGCCTGCTCGGCCTCCACCTGCACCCGAAGCTGGGTCTGCGGCAGTGTCACCTCGCCGGATCGCTGGGGGAAGAGCGCCTTGCGCACCTCGTTCACCGAGTACTGGACACCGTCGATCGAGGTCGAGAACTGCCGCACCTCGCCGAGGTCCTCGACGACCACGTCGCTGCCGAAGTCCATCGACTCGATCGACCCCTGCCCCACGGGCACGCGACTGTAGAAGCGCCAGGTGTAGATCACCTGCTGGCCCTGCCAGGGTCGATCCGTCGACACGGTCGAAGTGACGAAGAGATCCCGGTCCCGCTCGTCGTCCTGGCCCCCGGCGTCGGTGACCTGAATCGTGAACGGCCGACTCCGGACCTCCGCACCGTCGATCACGGCGGTCGCGGGGCCGATCTCGTAGCTGCCGGCCCGCGTGGGAATCAGCAGATAGTTGTAGGACGTACTGTTGCTGACCCGGCCGTTCGTGATCTGCATGTCGCGCCGCTCGCCACGCGACAGGACCCGGAAGTCCGGCAGTTCGGGCAGCCCCGGCGGTTCGTCCGGCGACCCTTCGATCCTGATCGTCAGGTAGAGCTGATCGCCGAGGGCGACCTGATTGCGGTCGACGGTGACCTGGATCCGGTCCGGCTCCTGGGAATCCGACCCGGCTGGGCCCAGAAAGACAGCCCAGGCGACCAGAGCCGCGACCCGGAACCAGCCGAAGGACCGCCCGTGCGTGCTTGCGTCCATCGCGCTACCAGTCCTTCGCCAGCCGGCTTCGGCGCCCGCGCTGCCCCCGGCGGGTCGGGTCCGGCCGGCCCTCTTCCAGAGCCTGAAGGTAACGCTCCGCTTCCTCCGGCGTCATGCCCGGCTGCTGTTCCCGCGGACGGCCCTGGTTGCCGCTCTCCGGTCCGTCGGCCTGCGGCTCCGAGTCCTCGGCGTCGGGGATGCCATCCCCGTCACTGTCCTGCGGATCCTCGCCACCCTGGGGTTGCTGGTTCTCTCCCTGGTCTCCCGGATCCTGCTCCTGGCCAGACGGTTGCTCTTCCTGACCGTGATCCCCCTCCGACTGCTGCTGCGCGCCCTGGTCCTCCTGGTCCTGTTCCTGCTGCTCGTTCTCCTGCTGGTTCTCGCCGCCCTGGTTCTGCTGCTGGCGCCGCCTCATCTCCTCCCGCACGAACTCCAGGTTGAACTTCGCGTCGATGTCGTCGGGATTCGCTTCGAGCGACGCCGTGTAGAAGTCGACCGCGTCCTCGAGCTTGTCCTGGCGGTAGGCGCTGTTGCCCAGGTTGTAGAGCGCCTGAGCACGCAGTTCATCGTCACCAATGGCCGCGGTCCGGTAGAACTGACTGTCCGCCGCCTCGAAGTCGTCCAGCTTGTAGTGCGCCGCGCCGACGTTCAGACTCAGCTCGGGATCGTCCGGCCGCTCCGTCTGGTGATCCGCGAACCCGCGCAGGGCCTGGTCGTAGGCGCCCGCGTCCCAGGCCGCATAGGGCGACGCGTACTCGACCGGAGGAGTTCCCACGCCCGCTTCGCCGTTCACGTCCGCGGAAGGCGGCTCCTCGTTCGGAGCCTGTGCCGTGACGGCGACCGGAAGGAGAAGCAGCCCCAGCCCCGGCAGCCAGGTTGCAGCAGCCGGGCCCATGCGGCGACGCCGGCCTGCTGGCTCAGGTGGCCGTGGCATGGTCCCTTCCCTCCTCGCCGGCACCACGGCGCGCCAGACGCTCGCCGATCAACGGCTCGAGCATCAGCGCCGCGAGCGCGATGACCAGCAGCCACTGGAATCGCTCCTCCCAACGCTGCTGCCGGCTGGAACCCAGCTCCTGGTCCTCCAGCTGCGCCTTGATGCCCTGAGCGTAGATCTGTTCGAGGTCCACGTCGCCGGTCACCGAGCGGACATAGCGGCCGCCCGTGGTCAGGGCGATCCGCTGCAACGCCGCCTCGTCCAGACGGCTCAGGACGATCTCGCCCCGGCGGTCGGTACGGAAGCCACCTCCCTCTCTGGGTATGGGCGCGCCCTCGTCCCGCCCGATGCCGATCGCGAAGATGCGCACCCCCGCCTCGGCCGCGGCTTCGGCGACGTCCTGTGCCTCGCCCAGGTGATCCTCGCCGTCGGTGATCAGGATGACCGCGCGCGACTTGCGCGAACCCGTCTGTGCCACCCGGTCGAAGGCCTCGAGCGAAACGCGGAGCGCCTCTCCAATCGCGGTGCCCTTGACCGGAATCAGATCCGGCTCCATCGCCTCGAGGAACAGCGCCGCCGCCGAGTAGTCGAGCGTCAGGGGCAGTTCCAGGAAGGCGCTGCCGGCAAAGGCAACCAGCGCGATCCGGTCTCCTTCCAGCCGCTGCAGCAGATCGGCGATCTCGCGCCGGGCACGTTCGAGCCGGCTCAGTTCGCCGCCCGCCTCCGCATCCAGCACGAGCATCGAGTCCGAGACGTCGAGGGCGACCACGATGTCGACGCCCTCCCGGTGCACCTCCTCCCACACGAAGCCCCAGCGCGGCTGCGCCAGCGACGCCACCAGCGCGAGCACGGCGACGAGCACGAGAACCGCCTTCAGACGCCGTCTCGGCCGGCTGACGCCGGCAATCAACCCCGGCAACATCTCGCGAGAAGCGAAACGACCGAGCAGACGCGCGCGGGTGCGGAACGCGTAGACGTAGAACAGCAGGAGCGCCGGGCCGAGCCACAGGAGCCAGAGCGCGTCCGGCCGGCCCGTACGCATCTCGCAGCCGCCGGCCAGCAGCAGAACCGGAATCAACGCCAGCAGTTCCCGGCCGCGGCGCGGTCCAGCGCCGTCCGGCCCAATGTCGCGGGTTGCGGTGTCGCGGGTTGCGGACCTTCCGCTCACGGCAGCTTCCTCAGGCGCGTATCGAGCAGCACGACCTCGAGCAGCAGCAGGAACACCGCCGGGGCCACCAGCCAGGCGAAGCGTTCCTCGTACTCCATGTAGGACTCCTGGCTGATCTCGGTCTTCTCGAGCTCGTCGATCCGTTCGTAGATCTGCTCCAACCCGGCCTCGTCCTCGGCCCGGTAGTAGGCGCCGCCTGTCGTGTCCGCCATCCTGCGCAGCGTTTCCTCGTCGATCTCCACGTCCTGGTAGACGACCCGCGGCCCGAACCCGGTCTCGACCACGAAGGGCGCCTGCCCCCTGGTACCGACGCCGATCGTGTAGAGCCGGACGCCGAGTGCCGCCGCTGCCTCGGCGGCCCGCAGCGGCGACAGGGAGCCGGCGTTGCTCCGCCCGTCCGTGAGCAGGATCGCCACCTTCGACTCGGCATTCGAGTCCTTGAGGCGCTTGGTGGCGACTCCGACCGCCGATCCGATCGCCGTGGCATCGCCGGCCATGCCGATCTCCAGTTGCTCGAGGAACGTGGCCGCGACCCCGTGGTCGAGCGTCAGCGGACACTGCGTGAAGGCCTCCTCGCCGAAGACGACGAGGCCGACGCGGTCGTTGGGCCGGGCAGCGATGAACGTCTCGACGACCCCCTTCGCCACTTCGAGCCGGTCCCTTCGGCGACTCAATGAACGTTCGTGCGCGTCCAGGTCCAGTGCCCGCATAGATCCCGAGGTGTCGATCACGAGCACGATGTCGATTCCCTCCGTACTCACCTCGGTCAGCGCGCGACCGGTCTGCGGTCGCATGACGGCAAGCAGGATCAGGGCGACGACGAGGAGCCGCAGCGCCGAGACCAGCCGGCGCGCCGTCAGCGCGCCGGAGCGCGGGGTTCGCAGGGCATGGCCAAGGGAGGAGTACGCCACCGCCGCGTTGTCGCCACCGGCGCCGCGCTTCGCCGCGACCTGGCGCGAGCTCGGCCGGAGCCACCACAGGAGCGCCCAGATCACGTACAGCGGAAGCAGCACCCAGAGCCAGCGCGCATCGGCGAAGACGAGTTGTTCCGTCATGCCGCCTTCTCCGCATCAGCGGAGGCCGGCTCAGCGTTCCCGCCGTCGTCCGGATCCTCCATCGGCCGGGTCGCCGTGACGAAGCCCAGGGCCTGCTCGTAGGTGCGCTCGATCTCTTCGGCCGCCGGGAGATGGGCCGCGAACTTCACCTGGTCGGTGGCCACCAGGAAGCGCTCCAGGCGCCGCGCCTGCGATGGATCGAGCCGCACCAGCCCGCCCAGCCGGCCCAGGATCTCCTCGGTCGTCAGGTCGGTCGCGTTCAATCCGAAGCGGCCTTCGACGTAGGCCCTGACCACCGAGGAAACGGAGAAGTAGTAGCGGCGGAGTTCCCGCAAGTCGGAGAAGTCCGTGCGACGCAGCCGCTCCAGCTCCCGGATCGCCCGGTCATAGGGAGGAATCGGAGGCGTTTCGGACGCAACGCCGTCCGGTCGGCGACGGCGCCACCACCACGCCGCCAGTCCGAGCGCGGCGGCGGCCAGAGCCAGACCCGTCCACAACAGCCAGGGCGCGGCAGTGTCGATTCTGCGCAGCGGCTTGATGTCGCGGATGTCGGTCGCTTCGCTCCGGTCGTTCGGCAGCACGGACTCGACCTCGACGGAAATCTCCCCCGCTACCAGGTGGCCGCCGGGACCGGACGGCTCGCGGTACGTCGCGGTCAGCGCCGGCAGGACGTACGAGCCCACGAGGTCGGCCCGGAGTTCGTACCACCTTCGCTCGAGGAGTCGACCGGAAGGCAGGGTCTCCGCGGGGGTCCGCCCCAGATCGACGATACGGAAGCCCGCGATGTCCGTGCCCGGATCATCGAATGCCACCTCGACCTCCGGCTCGCGCTCGACTTCAACGGTGTACGTGATCAGGTCGCCGGTGGTCGCGGTGGACCGGTCCACGGAGGCACGCAGTTCAGCGGGCGGCCTCGCTTCGGCCTCGCCGGCCGGTTCACTGGCGGCGCAGCCCAGAGCGAGCAACGCCGCCGCAACAGGCAGCGCGACCGTGGCTCTGATGATCCGCGGCGCCATTCCTACACCCGCACCGACTGCTCGCGCGCTCTCATGTAGCGCACCAGGGGCTCGATCCACGGTCGGTCGGCCCAGACCTGAATCTCGCCGACCCCCGCCTGCCGGAACCGTTCCGACCGCCGCTCCATGTCCTGTCTGGCCAACCGTTCGAAACTCTCCGAGACCCGCCGGTTCGCCGTGTCGATGACCAGTGTCTCGCCCGTTTCCGCATCTTCGAGCTCGATGAGCCCCATGCGCGGCATGCTCACCTCACGCTCATCCAGCACCCGGATCGCCGTCAGATCGTGACGCCGCGCGGCCACCCGCAACCGCTCTCCGAAACCTGAATCCAGGAAGTCCGAGATGACGAATCCCACCGACCGGCGCCGCACCACCCGTCCCAGGTACTCGAGCGCGCCGTCCAGGTCCGTACCGCGCCCGGTGGGCCGGAAGCTCAGGACTTCCCGAATCACGCGCCACACGTGCGCCCGTCCCTTCTTGGGCGGAATGAACCGCTCGATCCGGTCCGAGAAGATGATCATCCCCACCCGATCGTTGTTCTGGATCGCGAGGTAGGCGAGCACGGCCGCCAGCTCGGCGACGACCTCGCGTTTCTGCTTGCCGGAGGTCCCGAACGCCCCGGAGGAACTCACGTCGACGATCAACATCACCGTCAACTCGCGTTCCTCGCGGTGTTCCTTGACGAAGGGGCTCGACATCCGCGCCGTCACGTTCCAGTCGATGTGGCGGATGTCGTCGCCCGGTGCGTACTCGCGCACCTGCTCGAACTCCATGCCCCTTCCCTTGAAAGCGCTGTGGTACTCCCCGGCCAGCGCATCGGTCACCAGGCGCTGGGTGCGGATCTGAATCGCCTTGATCCGCGCCAGCAGCTCGGGCGACAGGGTCGCCGTCTCCTGCTCCGGGGCTTCGTTCCGCTCTGGTCTGAAGAAGAACATCGATCGCCCAGATCCGCTGTCTACCCAGGCGGCCTCAGGGAACGTCGACGGTGTTGAGGAGCTCCTGGATCAGGTCGTCGGAGGCAAGATCCCTGGCCTCGGCCTCGTAGGAGATCAGCACCCGGTGCCTGAGCACGTCCGGGGCCACGGTCTTGACGTCCTGCGGCGTGACGTAGGACCGGCCCGACATCAGGGCCTGGACGCGAGCCGCGGCGGCAAGGAAGATCGTCGCGCGCGGCGACGCTCCGTACTCGATCAGCGGCTCGAGTTTCTCCAGGCCGACTCCGGCCGGCTCCCGCGTCGCGAACACGAGGTCGACGACGTACTCCTCGACCTTCGGGTCGAGGTAGATCGCGTCGGCCACATCGCGCGCGCGCCGGATGTCCTCCGGGCTCACCACCGCCTCGACCGCGGGCCGCTCGCGACGGGCCATCCGGCGCATGATCTCCATCTCCTCCTGACGGTCCGGATAGTCCACGCGGAGCTTCAGCATGAAGCGGTCGACCTGTGCCTCCGGCAGCGGGTACGTCCCCTCCTGTTCGATCGGGTTCTGGGTCGCGAGGACAAGGAACGGGTCCGGCAGATCGAAGGTCTGGTCGCCCAGTGTGACCTGTCGTTCCTGCATCGCCTCGAGCAACGCGCTCTGGACCTTGGCCGGCGCGCGGTTGATCTCGTCGGCGAGCAGCAGGTTGGTGAAGATCGGTCCCTGCTTGACCTGGAAGTCGTGTCGATCCGCCCGGTAGATCTGGGTTCCCAGGAGGTCCGCCGGGAGCAGGTCCGGCGTGAACTGGATCCGCGAAGAGCCGGTGTGAACCGCGTCAGAGAGGGTCTTGATCGCCGTCGTCTTCGCCAGGCCCGGAATGCCCTCGACCAGGACGTGACCGTCGGCGATGAGCGCCATCAGCAACCGATCGATCATGTAGGTCTGACCGACGATCACCTTGGCCACCTCGGCGCGGACGCGCTGCAGCAGATCGGCCTGGGCGGCGATCTCCGTGCGCAACTCTTCGCTGACACCCGGCACGGCAGGACCGGCAGGTGGCGTGTGAGGCGCCGCCAGGGGCTGGTCGGTTGGAATGTTCTCGCTGGAATCCATCGTCATCTCGGTCGACTCTCCCAACCCGGAAGTCGCCCGGGTTCTTCCCCGAACTGCCGGGGGCAGAACTTTATCCGAGCACCCCGTCGGGACCGGCCGTCGCGGGCGCCGACCGAACCGTCAGATCCCGGACACCTGACCGCCATCCGCGGTCGCGGCATCGAGGTGGTCGCAGCAGTTGACGAGGGGGGCTTCCCAGGGCGCCCGAGCCTGCACATGGGTAACCGAGGTGTTGCCCCACCGCGTCGGCGGCTCCACCCCGTGACCGAGGTGCAGGTGACGGAGCGCCAGCGAGTAGCAGACGAGGCCGTGGGTGACGAAGACGCTGTCTCCCTCCGTCGCCTCCGCCGTCTGCTGGATCCGGGCCCAGGCCGCGTCCACCCGAAGGTGAAACGCCTCCCAGTCCTCCCCGCCCGGCGGTGCGTAGCCTGGTTCCATGATGTCGAGGCCGATGTCGGCGTAGGCCCGCCCCCGCAGGTCGCCGAAGTTCCGCTCCGCGAGCAGGGGCTCGATGAGCAGAGGCAGTCCCAGGGCTCCCGCGACCGGCGCCGCGGTCATCTCCGCCCGGCGCAGGTCGCTCGCGACCACGCAGCCGATCGGACGTTCGCGGTGGTGTTCCCGCAATCGCAACGCCAGGCGCTCCGCCTGGCCGACGCCGCGTTCGTTGAGAGGCGTCTCCGGCGTCTGCACGACGCGGGCGGCGTTCGACGCGGTCTCGCCGTGGCGCACGATGAGGAGCACGGGCGGCAGGGTATCAACGTGCCTTCGGGCACGAGCATCTCCGGGGCGGGGCTAGGATCGAAGAAGACCGCCATGCCGCCGCAGCTCTCGATCGTCGCCCCGGTGTACAACGAGGCGGGCAACCTGGAACGCCTGGTGGCGGAGACGCACGACGCGATGACGTCAGCCGGCCTCGACTACGAGCTGGTCCTGGTTGACGACCGCAGCACCGACGGCAGCCGCGATGAACTTGCCAGGCTGTCCGCCGGAGATGAGAGGGTGCGGGCCCTGAGTCTCGAACGCCATGCCGGCCAGTCCGCAGCGCTGCTTGCCGGGCTGCGAGCCGCCCGAGCGCCCCTGGTGGTCACGATGGACGCCGACCTCCAGAACGACCCGGCCGACATTCCGGTCATCGTCGCTCTCCTCGAGGACCACGACGTCGTCTCTGGCGTGCGGGCGAAACGCAAGGACACGATGCCGCGGCGGCTGGCGAGCCGGATCTCGAACCGGGTGCGGCGGCTCATCCTCGGCGACCCGTGCACCGACATCGGTTGCGCACTAAAGGGCTACCGTGCCGCCGCTCTCGAAGACCTTCCCCCCTTCGACGGCCTTCACCGCTTTCTGCCCCTGTTGGCCTTGCGGCACGGCGGCAACTACGCTGAAATCCCGGTCGGACACCGTGCGCGCACGGCAGGTGCGAGCAAGTACAACATCCGGGGCCGCTTCCTGCGCGGAGTTCTGGATCTGTTCGGCGTCTCCTGGTACCGCCGGCGTGCGGTCGCCGTCACCGTCAAAGCACTGGAGCGCTCACCATGCCACCCGTCACACCCGATCTCATCTGGAAGGCAGTAGGTTTCGGAGGACAGGCCCTCTTTGGCTCTCGCTTCCTCGTCCAGTGGATTGCCACGGAGCGGCGCCGCCAAAGCGTCGTTCCAACCGCCTTCTGGTACCTGAGCCTCTTCGGCGGCCTGACCCTGCTGAGCTACGCCATCTCGATCAAGGACCCGGTGTTCATCACGGGCCAGAGCTTCGGAGTGCTCGTGTACGCACGCAACCTCTGGTTCGTACACCGCAAGGCGGTCACGGCGGACTGAAGCGAGTCACCCGCACCCTGGCTTCAGGATGCGGGCGACACGCTCAACTCAGAAGTTGTACTTGATTCCGAGCTGGACGATCCGGCCGTCGCCGTTCGTCGCCGTGATCACGCCGTAGTTGCGATCGCCGATCCGGTTGCCCGGCTGCGCGAAGTTCACACGGTCGAAGACGTTGAACGCCTCGACGCGAAGCTGCAGCGACCGGTCGCCGCCGCCAAGCGGGATGTGCTTGATCAGGGACAGGTCGATCCGCTCGAAGTCCGGACCGCGAATCGGGTTGCGGCCCGCATTACCCCGCCGCTCGGCGGTCTCGGCCAGCGTCCGCGCCACGAAACACTCCGTGTTGAACCACTGGTCCACCGTCTTCGGGGCACCGCTGTTCGGGTCGCAGACCTGGTCCGGACGCGAAGTCAGGCCACGGATGTCGTCGCCGCGAACCCGGATCGGGAACGGATAGCCCGTCTGGTACTGCAGGATGCCGTTCAACTGCCAGTTGCCGAACACCCCGCGGACGAAGCCGTTGCTGCCTTCGAGGGACGGCAGGTCGTAACCGAAGCTGAGCACGAGCCGGTGCCTGACGTCGAACAGCGCCGGCCCGCGCTCCCGCTCCAGCGCCCGGTCGATCGAACTCAACCGGGCCAGGTCGACCGGAACGATCGGCCGCTCCTCGCCGCCGATGTTGAGCCCGGAGACGTGATCCTCCGCTTCGCCGTACGTGTACGAGAAGAGGAAGTTCAGACCGCGGGTCGGCCGCATGCGCACGCTGGCCTGGAACGCGTCGTACCAGGACTTCGCCACCGTGAAGGTGGGCCGCACCAGACTGAACGCCGGGAACTGGCGCGGTCCGAGGGTGGTCTGGCCCGGCTCGACGACCCGCGGGTTGACCTCCATGAAGATCGGCAGGTTCCGGCCGCGCGACCCGACCCAACCGACCTCGAGCCCGATGTTCTGGCCGAACTGGCGCTGGTAAGTCAGGTTGTAGTGCTGGTAGTTCGGCGTCGTGAACTCGCTGCCCCAGCCGATGAAGATGATGTTTGGCGGGAACCTCGTCGGCCCGCCCGTGAGGTTCACCAGCGGGTCCGCAAGCGGCACCACGGCGGGCGGCGCGTCGAGCTGAACCAGCGGGTTGAAGGGCGGCGCCAGAACCGAGTTCTGGAAGAAGTCGCCCTGGCCCGGCAGGCTGTCGTGGAACAGGCCCCAACCGAGGCGGACGCTCGAACGGCCGTCACCCTCGGGGTCCCAGACCATCGCCAGCCGTGGCGCGAAGTTGTTCGAGTCCGTGTCGTACGTCCCCGCGGGCACTCCCGCGTCTCCCGGGTAGACCAGGCCGGTGGGCGCCTCCGGGAAGCGCGTCGACTGCTGGCCTGGCCGGAAACTGTTCAGCGCGTCGCCGCTGTCCTCGAACGGCTCGGCCAATTCGTAGCGGAGACCGAGGTTGAACGTCAACCGCGGCGACACCCGGAACTCGTCCTGGATGTAGCCGGCGTACAGCGAACCGTCGCCCTCGTTGATCGAGTCGGCGCCCGGCACCGCGGTGCGGACCCGCCACGGCAGCCCGAGCAGGAAGTCCGCCGCGGCGCTGCCGGTATGCCTGCCGTTGAAGATGAAGTCCCCGTTCGGCCGGTTGATGAAGCCGATGAACATCTTCTCGTTCCGGTATTCGACTCCCGTCTTGATCGTGTGACGGCCGCGCAGGATGGTCAGGTCCTCCGTGAACTGCTCGACCTCGTTCTCCCGCTTGACGAACGGCTGGTTCCGGTCGCCCATGCTCGGGAAACCCGAGATGGAGAACTGCGGCAGACCTACCGCCAGTTCGTTGATGTTCGGCAGGTTGATGCCGTACTCCGAGTTCGTGAGACCGCTGGTGACCACCGGTTCCGCGTCGATCGCGCTCGACATGACCCGCACCTGATTGAACACGTTCGAGCCGACGGTCGCGGTGTGGGACACCATGTAGTCCTCGAGCGTGGAGGCCGCGGTGTTGCCGATCGGCCGCACCGTCGGCGGCTCGAAGCGGTCCGACGTACTCCTGAGTGCCCGCACCAGCACGTTCTGCGAGTCGGCGATCCGGAAATCCAGGCGCAGTCCGAACTGGTCGCGATCATCCGTGACGTCGGGCGACACGATGTAGCGGCTGCCGACGTTCGCCAGCGGCATGAACTCGCTGATCAGCCTGGTCGAAATCGGGCTCAGGCGATCGGCCGGGATCACGTTCCCCGGGAAGGGCGCCCCGGTCATCGGATCGATGATGGTCCGGCCGCCGGAGAAGTCGCCCATCCGCTCGGCCGCGGACATCACGGCGATGTTCTGGGTCGTTCCGCGCGTGTTGCGGAACCCCTCGTAGTAGCCGAATCCGAACAGCCGGTCGGTGATCATCGGGCCGCCGATCGTGCCGCCGAACTGATCCTGCGCGAGCGTCGGCTTTTCCTGCTCGGGCGGCGAGAAGTAGTTCCGGGACTCCAGCGAGTCGTCGCGGTTGAACTCCCAGATGCTTCCCTGCAGGCTGTTGCTGCCCGACTTCGTGACCACGTTGACGATCGAACCGGCGTTGCGGCCGAACTCCGCAGTGTAGGAGTGGGTCAGGATCTTGAACTCCTCGATCGCGTCCGGCGGCGGTCGAACGACGAACCCCGTGTTGAACGTGTCGTTGTTCGCTGCGCCGTCGAGCAGGAAGTTGTTCGACTGGTTGCGCACGCCGTTGACGGCGAAGCCGGCGGTCACGGCCCCGAAGCCGTGGATCGCCGCGTCGGCGTCGCCGCGCGCGCCGCCGAGGCGGGCAGGCGGCTCGACCACGCCCGGAATCAGGGTGCCCAACTGGGTGAAGTTCCGGCCGTTGAGCGGCAACTGGACGATCTTCGCCTCGTCGACGACCACCCCCAGGGTGGCGTTCGAGGTCTCGATCAGCGGCGTCTCTCCGGTGACGGTCATCGTCTCCGAGAACTCGCCGACCGAGAGCGCCATGCTGATCCGAACCGTCTCGGCGGCAGTGACGCGAACGCCTTCCCTGCTCAACTGGACGAAGCCATCCAGCGCGGCCGTGACGTTGTAGTCGCCCGGCGCCAGCAACGGCGCAGCGAAATAGCCGTCCTGTCCGGTCATCACCAGCCGGGACTGGTTCGTGGCGACATTCGTCACCGTCACGCTGACGCCCGGCAGGGCGCCGCCCTCGTCATCCGTGACGAAACCGCTCAACTGTCCCGTGGCCTGCGCCGACGCGCCCGTAGCGCAGAGTGCGAGCGTCAACGCCAGAAGGCCAGCCACGCGCATCCAACCAACCGAGTTCCTCATCAAGGCCTCCTTCCGTCGCCCCTTCCTGGGCACAAACACGGGGCAACCAAACAAAGAAAAACCGCACGGCGTTTCGCCGCCTGAATCCAGGTCATTGGGTGGTCAGGCAGCATAGCACCGCCGTCTCCGCGAGGTCCCCCGGACCGCGTCCAGCGATCTGTTAGCATCCGACCGCTTCGGCCACGGTTCTCCGTAGTCGGGGCAACTCATCGAGACCGGCTGAGGGATTAGGCCCGTCGACGCCGGGGCAACCACCGGGGGTTCGCATTCCCGGGAAGGTGCCAACTCCTACGGGAGTTCCGCCTCCGTTAGTGGCTGCGCGGAGCTTGCCGAGAGATGAGTCAAGAGCCGCGCCAACGCGGTCTCGACGCCACCTCCGGTTCACTCTCCGTAGAAGTCTTCTCGAGAGAGCGTTGAACCCGTTCCGCGCAAGCGGGACCACCCAACCCCTTTCGACCGGAGACTCACATGACCTCGAACCACGACCCGGCAACCCGCGCCGTTCGCGCGGCGCTCGCCACCGACGAACACCACGGAGCGGTCGTTCCGCCGCTGCATCTCTCGGCCAACTTCACGTTCGCCGGCCTGGACGCCAAGCGTCCCTACGACTACACGCGCTCCGGCAATCCGACGCGCTCGACCCTCGCCGACGCGCTGGCGGAGGCCGAGTGCGGTCACGGTGCGGTCGTCACCGCCTCCGGCATGGCGGCGGTGACCCTCGTCTGCCAACTGCTGGACCCGGGGGATCGAATCGTCGCGGCCCACGACTGCTACGGAGGCACGTTCCGCCTCCTGGACCGCTACCAGCAGCGCGGCCTGCTCGAAGTCGACTTCGTCGACCTGACGGACGCGGAGTCGATCGCCGCGGCGGTCGCTTCCCGCCCGAAGCTCGTCCTGGTCGAGACGCCCAGCAACCCGCTGCTCCGGATCACCGATCTCGAAGCCGCCTGCCGGCACGCGAAACGGGCCGGCGCGCTGGTCGTCGCGGACAACACGTTCATGTCCCCGGCGCTCCAGCGGCCCATCGAGTGGGGCGCGGACATGGTGGTCCACTCGACGACGAAGTACCTGAACGGCCACAGCGACGTGGTCGGCGGCGCGGTTGTCGCGGCCACCGAGGAACTCCACGAGTTCTTCGAGGAGTGGTCGAACATGATGGGCGTGGCCGGAGCGCCGTTCGACAGCTACCTGACCCTGCGCGGCCTGCGCACATTGCACAGTCGCTTGCGTGCCCATGAGGAGAACGCGCTCGCGGTGGTCGGGATGCTCCGTGAGCACCCCGCCGTCGAACGCGTCTACCATCCGAGCCTGCCGGACCACCCCGGCCACGACATCGCATGCCGCCAGCAGGA
The DNA here is from genome assembly GCA_022824725.1 of Thermoanaerobaculia bacterium. Lineage (GTDB taxonomy): Bacteria > Acidobacteriota > Thermoanaerobaculia > Multivoradales > Multivoraceae > Multivorans. Next base: position 16,349 of record JAJDZH010000458.1, read on the forward strand.
CGGCTTCGGCGCCATGGCGAGC
>JAJDZH010000201.1 GCA_022824725.1 Thermoanaerobaculia bacterium
GGCTTCGACCTCTGCGACCCGGCGACCTCGGTATCGATGACGATCAACGGCCCGGCGCCGACCATCCTCGCCTTCTTCATGAACGCCGCGGTCGACCAGCAGGTAGAGCGTCACCTGCGCGAGACGGGCGATCTCTCGCGGGCGCGCGCCGAGATCGAACACCGCTCCGGCGGCGACGTGCCGCTCTACCGCGGCGACCTGCCGGAGGAGAACGACGGCCTGGGGCTGGCGCTCCTCGGCATTTCCGGCGACCAGGTGGTCGAACGCGACGTCTACGAGCGCATCCGCGCCGACGCGTTGAGCCGGGTCCGGGGCACGGTCCAGGCCGACATCCTGAAGGAAGACCAGGCCCAGAACACCTGCATCTTCTCGACCGAGTTCTCGCTGCGGATGATGGGCGACGTCCAGCAGTTCTTCATCGACCACCACGTCCGCAACTACTACAGCGCCTCGGTCAGCGGCTACCACATCGCCGAGGCCGGAGCGAACCCGATCACCCAGTTGGCGTTCACCCTCGCCAACGGCTTCACGATCGTCGAGTACTACCTGGCGCGTGGCATGGCGATCGACGATTTCGCTCCCAACCTGTCCTTCTTCTTCTCGAACGGGATGGACCCGGAGTACGCTGTGATCGGCCGCGTGGCCCGCCGCATCTGGGCCCGTGCGATGCGCGAGCGCTACGGCGCCTCCGCCCGCAGCCAGATGCTGAAGTACCACATCCAGACCTCGGGCCGCTCGCTCCACGCCCAGGAGATCCAGTTCAACGACATCCGCACCACGCTACAGGCGCTCTACGGCATCCTCGACCGCTGCAACTCGCTGCACACGAACGCCTTCGACGAGGCGATCACGACGCCGACCGAGCAGTCCGTGCGCCGCGCGCTGGCGATCCAGTTGATCATCAACCGGGAGTTCGGGCTCAACCGCAGCGAGAACCCCTGGCAGGGCTCCTTCGCCCTGGACCAGTTGACCGACGCTGTGGAGGAGGCGGTCTACCTGGAGTTCGAGCGCCTCGCCGAGCGCGGCGGCGTGCTGGCGGCGATGGACACGATGTACCAGCGCTCGAAGATCCAGGACGAGAGCATGGAGTACGAGGCGAAGAAGCACGACGGCAGCCTGCCGGTCGTCGGCGTGAACACCTTCCTGGCCGAGGGCCAGGAGTTCGCGGAGACGGTCGAAGCGGAACTCATCCGTTCGACCGACGCGGAGAAGCAGCAGCAGATCGAAAGCCTGGCCGCGTTCCACCGCCGGCACGCGGATCACTCACCGGTATGTCTCGAGCGGCTCCAGGAAGTGGCGCGGCGCCGCGGCAACGTCTTCGAGGAACTGATGGAGTCCGTCAAGCACTGCTCGCTCGGCCAGATCTCGGACGCGCTCTATCGCGTCGGCGGCGAGTACCGGCGCAGCATGTAGGCCGCAAAGCGGAGCCGGCCTTCCGGCCGGCGCGTGTTCCGGCCGCCTGCGGCGGCAGCCGGCGAGGGCGCCGGCGCACCCAGTCGGCAGTCAGGCCTCTAACTGCAGGGGAACGCCGTGATGTCGGACTTCGTGGCGGCGGTCGCGCCCTGCGGGTTGCCATGCGTCCAGCGACTACCGTCCGGTCCCGTTATCCACAGGTTGAAGTCCAGCGTGGTCACCGGCGCCACGAACGCCCAGCGGTGGCCGTTGGCTCCACAGCCGTCGAGGACCTTGACGAGAACCTCGGGGTTGTTGCGGCCGAAGAACCAGAGAACGCCTGCCTCGCTGGACCAGGCTTCGCCCTTGACCGGGCCTGACTCGCCCTCTGTCGTGACGTAGCACATGCTGACCTCGAAGCCACCGTCGAAGCGGAGCGTCGGCGTCGTGGGCGTACAGGTCCCGACGGGGTCCGGGGCCGGCGTCGGATCGGGATCCGGGTCCGGGTCCGGGTCAGGACCGGGCGAAGGCGGGCGTGAGCCCCTGCCGGCGAAGCCGTCCTTGATCCAGTCGAAGACCTTCGTGTTGGCCACCGTGCCGCGCACGTTCTCCGACGTGCGGCCGACGGCGTAGATCATCACATCTTCCCCGGCGTGCGTCTCCAGCCCCAGCGGGATCGTTGCCTCCTGCCGGTAGGCGGTGTGGCTGGTGCCTGTAGGAACGGCGCCGCCGTGGCCGGGCGTCCTGTCCGTGTTCGGATTGACGCGCGAACCGCTGCGATGCCCGGGTCCGTTGGCGTAGCCCAGGATGGTGTAGGGAATGCCGCTCGAGTCTCCGCTCTCCGAGATCGTGCCGGCGGTGTTGATCTCGTGGACCGTTCCCAGGATGCCGTTGTGCGGTTGGTTCCGGAACGAGGCGGGCACCGAGCGGGGGTTGTAGCGCAGGTCGCCGAGAGGTCGCATCGGGTAGCCGGCGACCGTGAAGACGTGGCTGTGGTCGGCCGTCGCGAGGATCAGCGTCCTGTTGAGGTTGACGCTCCGCTGTGCGGCGCTGATTGCGCGGTCGAACATCCGGGTGTCGATGAAGGCGCGATAGGCGTTCCCTTCGTGGTGCGCGTGGTCGATTCGGCCCCCTTCAACCATCAGGAAGTAGGGCTTCCCCGTTGCGCCGAGAATCTGGATCGCCTTCCTCGTCATCTCCTCCAGGCTCGGCTGGCTGCTGCCCCGGTCCGCTTCGTACGCCAGGTGACTCGACGCGAACAGGCCGATCGCGCGGCCGGAACCGCCGAGCGCGTTGAGCCCCTGGCGGTTCGAGGCGTAGCGATAGCCGAGTTGCTGGAGCTCGCCCAGCAGGTCGCGGCCGTCGGTCCGTCGTCCCGGAAGTCCTTCGTCGTCCGATGCCGACGTCGGGAGGAAGTGCCGCCTGCCGCCGCCGAAGATCACGTGGAGCCCATCCCCGAGTCGGGTGTTGAAGCCGGCTCCACCCGGCACCATCTGCGCGGCGATCTCGTTCTCGAGGTTGCGGTTGTTGACGTGCGCGAACACGGCCGCCGGCGTCGCGTGGGTGACGCGCGTCGTCGTCACGATTCCGACCGCGTAACCCATTGAGATGGCCAGCTCGCCGATGTTGGTCAGGCGCGCGCCGTCGCCGTTGCCGTTGAAGTCGGCATACTCGGTGGTCGGGCCGAAGCCGATCACGCCGGTATTCGTGTTGACGCCGGTCATCATCGCCGACATCGTGGCCGCGCTGTCAGGAGTGATGTAGTCGGCCGACGCCGTCCGCGAGATGGCGGTGTAGGGCATGCGGTCCATTGCCAGTTGCCCTTCCACGCCGACCATCGCAATGCGGGTGGAGGTGACGGTCGACACCCCCATGCCGTCGCCGACGAACAGGATCACGTTGTTCTTCTGCGCTGTGGCGGGCAGGGCGGCCACGAGCAGGAGTGCGATCGTCGACAGAGTGCGGCAGGGCGCGGCCAGGCCACTGTGCGTTCCCCGGAGCGGTGTAAAGAGAATCTCCATGTCCAGCCTCCCCGTCTTGTTGGCCCGGCGCCCGGCATGAAACCTCATCGGCGGGATCGGGCCGATCATGTTTGCTTCCCGACAAGGATAGGTGATCTGGCCGGCGCGAAGGGGGACTGCTACATTCCTGCGCCCATGAACGACTGGCACCATGCGGACATTCTCGAAGCGATCGCGGAACATCAGCCGGAGGCCCCGGCGCAGGCCTTCATCGATCCCCTGGGCGGCGCCCCGAGCCGCCGCTACTCACAGGCCGAGATGCACCGCCGTGCGAACGGCGTGGCTGCGACGCTGATCGACCGTGGCGCGAAGCACCAGGACAAGGTGGCGCAGTACCTCTACAACGCGCCCGAATACATGGAGTCCGTGCTCGCCTGCTTCAAGGCGTCCCTGGTGCCGGTCAACACGAACTACCGCTACGTCGAGGGCGAGTTGCTCTACCTTTGGGACAATGCGGACGTCGTGGCGGTCATCTTTCACGGCTGCTTCGCGTCCCGGATCGAGGCCCTGAGGGAGAAGACACCGGCGATTCACACCTGGCTCTGGGTCGACGACGGTTCGGGCCCGTGTCCGGAGTGGGCGATCCCCTACGAAGAGGCGGCCGCGGCAGCGCCGGGCTCAGGCGGTTCCCTCACGTTCGAGGCGCCCTGGCCCCGTAGCGGCGACGACTTGTGGCTGCTGTACACCGGCGGCACGACCGGCATGCCCAAGGGCGTCATGTGGCGGTTGGACGATCTCTGGCACATCAGCAACGACGGCCGCCTGGATCCCTTCGACCTGTCTGATGGCATCGAGGGCCTGAAACCCCAGTTCGACGAGCTCCTGATGCGGCGCGTCTCGCTGCCTTCCTGTCCCCTGATGCACGGAACCGGCTTCCTCACCGCGCTGGGAGGCATGCTGAACGGCGGCTGTGTGATCACCCTCGCCAACCGCCGCTTCGACGCGATGGCAACCCTCCATGCGATTACGGCCGAGGGAATCAACGCGATGGCGATCGTCGGCGACGCGTTCGCCCGGCCGATGGTCCTGGCGCTCGAGGAGGAGCCCGGCCGCTACGATCTCTCGAGCCTCGAGGTCGTCGTCTCGTCCGGCGCGATGTGGAGCGCCGAGGTCAAGCGCGACTTCCTGCGCCACTGTCCACCGGAGGCCATCCTGACCGACAGCCTGGGTTCGTCCGAGTCGATCGGCATGGGGCGATCGGATTCGACTGCCGGCGAGGCAAGCGAAACGGCCTCCTTCGTGCTGGGCGACAACGCCTGCGTGCTCGACGACGACGGCCGGAAGGTCGAACCCGGCTCGGGCGTGCTCGGCCGCATCGCCGTGACCGGGCACATCCCGCTCGGGTACTACAAGGATCCGGAGAAGACGGCCGCCACGTTCGTGGAAGTCGACGGCGTGCGCTACTCGATGGCCGGCGACTACGCGACGGTCGAGGCGGACGGTTCGCTCAAGCTCTATGGCCGCGGCTCCGTGTGCATCAACAGCGGCGGCGAGAAGATCTTCCCGGAAGAAGTCGAGGAGGTGCTGAAGACCCATCCCGTCGTGCGCGATGCAGTCTGTGTCGGCGTGCCGCACGAGCGGTTCGGCCAGGCGGTCACCGCGGTGGTGGAACTGGACGATCCGACGCGTTTCAGTGAGCCGGACGTGATCGGCTGGGTCAAGCAGGAGCTGGCCTCGAACAAGGCGCCGAAACGCATCCTTGTACGGGACAGCGTCGGGCGAGCGGCGAACGGCAAGGCCGACTACAACGGCTTGCGCAAGTGGGCGGTGGCCGAACTCGGTTCGCAGGAGGCGGCCCGGTGAATCAGCCCATGAGACAGCCCGCCAGGCAGAAAGTCGTCGTCCAGTTGCCGGGCATCGCCAAGGCGCCCTCCGTCGACACCCGCTACACCTTCGAACTGGAGGCGCTCCTTCCCGTGGCGGAACTGGTCGAAGTCGCGGCGACGTCGGAGGAGGAGTTCCTGGCCGAGGCCTCGGACGCGGCGGCCGTCATCACGTCCTGGGGCTTCCGCATCAGCCGCTCGGTGATCGCCGGGCTCGATGAGTGCATCGTGATCGGCGTGGGCAGCGTCGGCGTCGACATGGTCGACGTCGAGGCGGCGACCGAGGCCGGCATCGTGGTGACCAACGTGCCGGACGTGTTCATCGAGGAGGTGGCCGACCACACGATGGCGCTGCTTCTCGCCGGCGCCCGGCGGATGCGCGAGATGGACTCGATGGTCCGCCGCGGCGACTGGTTCCAGGGGCGGCCCCTGCTCAACGAGGTGCCGCGGCTCTGGGGCCAGACCCTCGGTCTGATCTCGTTCGGGAACGTGGCGCGGGCGGTCGCGCGGCGCGCGAAGCCCTTCGGCCTGCACGTCATTGCGCACGACCCCTACGTCAGCGAGCTGAAGATGACGGGAGAAGGCGTCGAACCGGTCAGCTTCGGCGAGCTGCTGGAACGATCCGACTACCTGTCGATGCACCCGCCGCTCAACCGGGAAACGCGGCACATGCTCTCGGGTCCCCAGTTCGCCGCGATGAAGAAGACCGCGGTCCTGATCAATGCCGGCCGCGGCCGGACGGTCGACGAGGCGGCTCTGATCGAGGCGCTGGACACCGGCCAGATCGCCGCCGCGGCGCTCGACGTGCTGGAGCGGGAACCGCCGGCCGCGGACAACCCCCTGCTGGCAATGGGCAACGTCATCCTCACGCCGCACGTCGCCTCGGCCACCACCCGCATGCGGCCCGAGACGCGACGGCGAGTCGGTCGTGAGGTCGCCCTGGCGCTCTCCGGGCGCTGGCCTATGAGTTGCGTGAATCCGACCGTGCTCCCGAGAGTGGAACTCGAACGGTGGCAGCCGGTGCCGATGGAGCGCGGGCCGAACCGTTAGGCGAACCAGTCGCCGGACCGCGGCGTGCTGAACCAGGCCAGCCGGCCACAGTAGGGCTCGACCTCGCTCCATGAGGCGATGTCGAGGTGTACGCAGGCCACTGCGGCAGTGACGAAGCGGGGCGGATCGTCGCCGGTCAGCCGGCGCACGAGTTCCGCGCAGGTGGGCTGGTGGCCGACGATCAGGATCGAGTGCGCGTCGTCGGACTGGACGCGCAGGAGGTCGACCACGCTGCCGGGGGAGGCGAGGTAGAGCGCCGGCTCCAGAATCGTCGTGCGGTTCCAGTTGCCGGCCGCGACCGCCAATTCGATCGTCTGCCGCGTGCGCACCGCGGACGAACAGAGGATCCGGTCGGGCAGGGCCTGCCGGTCGGCGAGTCTCCGGCCCATGGTGCGTGCGGCTTTGAGGCCCCGGGCGTTCAGGGGCCGCTCATGGTCGACTCCGCCGTAAGCGGCGCTCCAGTCCGACTTCGCGTGCCGCAGCACATAGAGGACGCGCACGGCAGACGACGCTAGCAGCCCTTTCGGACATGGCGGCCTGGCACACACTGGGTGCGCCGGCGCCCTCGCCGGCTTCTGAAGAGAACGCGCCGCGAAGCGGCGACTACTTCGCAAGGCTTGTAGCATTCGCGACCATGCGGGGTGAGGATCGATGGCGCCGGGCGGCGTGGCTCGTCTTTCTCGGCTTGGGGGTGGCCACGGCGGCCGGAGCGCAATCGACGGATGAGCCGGCGGGCCAGGCGACGAGTGTCAACGTCGAGACGTTCGACTTCGCCTGGCGGAAGATCGCCGACACGTTCTGGGACCAGTCGATGGGCGGCGTCGACTGGCAGGCGGTCGGCGACGAGCTTCGGCCCCGTGCCCGGGCCGCGGCGAACAGCGCCGAGTTGCGTCTGGTCCTGCAGGACATGCTCTCGCGACTGGGCCAGTCCCACTTCGGCGTTCTGCCGGGGCCGGGTTCGGTCGAGAGCCCGTCGCCGGTGGACGACTCGGGCGACACGGGCAGGTGCACGCGGGCGTTGATGCGGGCGGTGGCGGGCGCCGGCGGCTCTGCCGCGTCGGACGCGGGCCCGGGTTTCGGTGTTCGTTACGTCGACTCGACGCCCGTCGTGAGCCGGGTCGAAACCGGTTCGTCCGCGGAACGTCAGGGTCTTCGCACCGGCCTCGAGGTCGTTCGGGTCGAGAGCCAGGACCTCGCGCCGCTCGCGGGCTGCCTCGAACTGGAGTCCCTGGATCCGTGGGTCGCGGGAATGGTGCGGTTGCGGGCCGTCGAGGGCCTGCTCTTTGGGGACCCGGGCGATCCGGTCGCGGTGGAGTTTTCGGACCCGGGGGGCGATCGGTCCACGTTCGAATTCGAACGGGCCCACCATCCCGACGCCGTGGAGACCGGATTCGGCAACCTGCCGAAGATGCGTTACCTGTTCGAGACCGAGGTGCTGGAAACGGTCGCCGGCCGCGTGCTGGCGGTGCGCTTCAACGTCTGGCTGATTCCCGTGATCGAGGCGTTCGAAGCGGCGCTGTACGGTGAACCCGCCGAGGGCGCGCCGGCCGTCGACGGCGTACTGATCGACCTTCGGGGCAATCCCGGCGGTGTCGCCGGGACGGCCGTCGGTGTGGCCGGCTACCTGCTTGAGGAAAGGGTCGTTCTGGGCCGGATGAAGAACCGGAGCACGGAGCTGAATCTGGTCGTCTTTCCGCGGCAGATCTCGAGCGCCAGCCAGAGGATCGAGATCTTCGCCGGTCCGGTCGCCGTGCTGATCGACGGCGGTAGCGCCAGCACCAGCGAGATCTTCGCCGCCGGCCTCCAGGACCATGGTCGAGCGCGACTGTTCGGAGAGCCGACCGCCGCGGCGGCGCTGCCGTCGGTGATCGAGAGGATGCCGAACGGCGACCTGCTGATGCACGCGATCGCCGACTTCGAGCGGCCCAGCGGCGAACGGGTCGAGGGCAGGCCGGTGGAGCCCGAGTCTCCGGTGTCGCCAACCCGCGAGGGGCTTCTCGCCGGAAGGGACGAGCCACGCGAGGCGGCGTTGGCGTGGATCGTCTCGGAACTCGCAGGGGCCGGCGGATGAACATCAGCCTCTGGAGCGAGGGAGTCAGCCTCGGCCGGTTCGGCAGCGAGGGTGCGCTCGGCCCCCCCTGGCTGTGGGTGGTAGCGGGCCTGCTGCTGCTCTTCCTGGGGCGTCAGCTCTACACGGCGTTGATCGGTCTGGTCGGTTTCTTCGTCGTCTACGGCGTTCCCGAGGATCTGCTGCCTCTGGCAAGCGAGATGCGGCTGATGGTGGCGGTCGGCGTCGGCGTTCTCGCCGCGCTGCTTGCCTTCATCGTGCGCAAGGTCGCGGTAGCGCTGGCGGGCGCCCTGCTGGGCGCCGGGGCGGCGCTGTGGGCGATCAGCTTCTTCGGCGTCCGCTGGGACATCCTGTGGTGGATCGTGATCGCGGCGGCCGCGGTACTCGGCGCGTGGGTGCTTCGCGTCGTCTTCGAGACGGCGCTGATCGTCGTCTCGTCGTTCATCGGCGCCCTGCTCATCATGGCGGCGGTCGGCCTCGAAGGGCTGGCCGCGCATGCCGGTGTCGCGGTGCTGATCGTGGTCGGGGTGGCGTTCCAGATGGGACGCCGGCGCAAGGCGGAGCGGACCGCGAAGAAAACGTCCGCCGGCTAGGGTTCCTGGCGGTTTGGCATCGTCACCGCGACCGTCCCCGGGCCGGTCGCGGTGACGGCCGTCGCGGACGCGCTCAGCAATGCCGCCTGCCCGGGGAGCAGCCGCTCCGCGCCGCCGGCGTTGAGCACCTCGACTTCGCCTTCGAGGGCGAGGACGATTCGCACACCGTTGTCGTCGGCGAGCGGCGCGGGGGAGCGGCCGGTCAGGTTCAGGACGTCCAACCGGAAGTCCTCGACCGGGGGCGTGAAGCTGGTACGCCGTCCCCAGGGCAGTTCCTCGACTTCGGGCTCCAGACTGGCGTCTCCCGCGGCCTCGTAGACGAGGATGTCGAGGAGCTCGCCGGGGTCGGCCCGCTTGGACGTCAGCCCGAGGCGCAGGACGTTGTCGGAGTTGGCCATGACCTCGACCCCCGAGCCCTCCAGGTAGCTGTGCGGCACACCCGGTCCCGTGAAGAGCGCCTGCCCCGGGTCGAGATGGACCAGCCGCAGGATCAAGGGTGCGATGACCAGTGGATCTCCGGGATGGAACACGGCGATTCGCTCGATCCAGCGGGATGCGTCCCGCCGTTCGGGGCCAGCGTCCCCCGAGGTGCGCCGGACCGCGTCAATGGCTCTGGCGGCCATGTTGGTGCCGCCGAGCCCGGGGAGCGCTTCGAGCAAGGGCCGGTAGGCGGCCGCTCCCTCCGATCCGAGGCGCTGGACGTGCGGTTCGAGTTCTTCCAGGCCAAGTGCGCCGAGCAGGCCTGCCGCTTCCACGGGCGGCCGGAAGCCGGAGAGGGCGGCAAAGGGGGTCAGCGCGTAGAGCAGCTCCGGCTTGTGGTTCGGATCCCGGTAGCTGCCGGGAGCGCCTCCGGGCTGGGTCCCGCCTGTGGATTGGGCCGCGAAGCCGCGAGCGGCCTGCTCGCGGCTCGGATGCGCCTGGATCGACAGCGGCCTGCCGGCCGAGAGGATCTTGGTCAGGAACGGGAGGTCGGCGCCGCGGCCGAGCAGGTCGACCCGCCGCTCCGCGATCAATCGGTCAAGAGGAATCGAGCCGGCTTTGCCGGACCCGAGGACGACATCGGCGGGTGCGTCCGGGTGGCCCCCGAACCAGAGCTCGGCTTCCGGACTGCCGGTGGGTTCGCGGCCGCAGAGACGGGGGATGAAGTCGAGCGTGCCCCAGTCGTAGTTCCGGACGCGCGGCACCAGCCGCAGGGGTCGGTGGAGCGGCGTCACGGCGTGCCGTGCCTTTCGTTCCACGACCGGGCCTCGGGCTCCGTGTCGATATCGACCAGCGGCAGTTCCGAGTCGAGTTCCAGTTCCTCGACGTGAGCGGCCAGTTCGCGGAGCAGGGGACGCGCGCCCTCGTCGCCTCGGAGGCCGTCCAGCCGGGCGAACCAGGCGCGGCCGAACGTGACCGGCGCTCCGCGGCGCCCCCTGAACGCCGGCACGACGATCGAGTCGGGGCCGCCGAACGCGCCGAGCAGCCGGTCGATGACGGCCGCGTCGAGACCGGGTTGGTCGATCGGCAGGAACATGGCGCCTTCGGCGTTGTCGGATACGCGGGCCAGACCGCAACGCACCGATCCGCTCTGACCGTCCCTGTAGGCGGGGTTGTGGGCCCACAGGAGGTCGAGGTCGGCTACTTCCTCCTGGACCTCCCGCTCCGCGTGGCCGGTGACCAGGATGACTTCGGTGAGGGCGGACGCGAGCGCAGCCCGGCAGATTCGCCGGACGAGGGTTTCGCCGCCGATTCGATGGATCTGTTTCGGCGCTCCGGCGCCG
>JAJDZH010000302.1 GCA_022824725.1 Thermoanaerobaculia bacterium
CTCCGTCTTGCGTCAGGACCGATTGACCACACATTATCGCACCAAATCGAGCTACCGGCACTCGCGGGAGAGTACTTCCGACTCGATGACCACGCCGCAGACGTGGGTGGTGTACTCGAACGGATCGCCGTCGAAGAGGGCGAGATCGGCGTCCTTGCCGACCTCGACGGAACCGACCCGGCCGTCGACGCCGAGGATGCGGGCCGCGCCGAGGGTCACGGCTTCGAGCGCCCGCTCCCGGCCCAGGCCGTTGGCGGCGGCGATGGCGGCCTCCCAGAGCAGGACGCGGCTCTTCGGAACGTAGCCCTCGAAACCGGTCTGGATCGCGAACGGGATGCCGGCGTCGGCGAGCGTGGCCGCGGTCTCGTAGGAACCGTTGCGGACCCGGCTCATCGTGGGGTGGAGCAGGACCGGCACGCCGGCCTCGCGGATCTCGTCGAGCAGCAGGTAGGACTCGGCGGCGCTGTCGAGCACGAGCGGGAAGCCGAACTCCCGCTGCAGCCTGAGGGCGGCGGCGATCTCGGGCACGGTGTTGGCCGTGATCAGGAGCGACAGTTCGCCGTCGAGCACCTGGCCAAGAGCTTCCTTCGCCAGATCCCGGGGCGGCGGCTGGGGCGCGGGTGTTGCGTCGCCGCCGTCTTCGGTGTCGCCCTCGCCTTCCCCGCCCCCGTCCCTGTCGCCGCCGTCTTCCTCGGCCGCCCGCACCTGCTCCAGGTACTCCTGGGCGCCGAACAGGGCGTTCCGCAGCATGGCGACGCCCTTGGCGATGGTCCCCGGCGACTGGAAGTTCGAGGAGACCGCGTTGCCGAGGGTCGAAGCGAGCATGCGAGCCGGAACGACGACCGCCTGGTCGACGTTGCGGCCTCTCGTCTTCGCGATCATCGTCTGGCCGCTGATCAGCGCGCCGGGGCCGTGACCCGTGTGCAGCGTGGTGACGCCGTAGGTCCGCACCCACTCGACCAGGGTCTCGGTCGCGTCGTAGGCGTCGATGGCCCGAAGCTCGGGCTGGAGCGGTGAGGAGCGCTCAAGCTGGTCCTGGTCGCGCACCGGGCCGACGTTGCTGTTCAGCGCGCCGGACAGGCCGACAACGGAGCGGGCGTCGACGAGCCCGGGCGTGACGACGGCGGCCTCCAGGACATCCACGCCGTCCGGGATGTCCGCCTCGGCGGCAGGTCCCACCCACGCGATTCTGCCGTCGGCGCCGGCGATGACGACGGCGTTCTCCATTGGCTCGCCGGAGACGGTGTGCAGGGTGCCGGCCCGCACCGCCACCTGGGCGGCGGCCTCTCCGGTCGCGAGGACGGTCAGCAACGAAGCCGCAAGGAGCGCTTGCAGCGTGACGCCCGGGAGCGTGACGCCCGGAAACTTGGCCGAACCTGCCCGTCGCTTCTCTCGGCGCCGCTCCGCTGGACCAGTTAGCGGGAGATCACGGCCGAAGGCGGAAGGCGTTGTGGCGAACCGCTTCATCGTGTCCCTCCTTCGAGCCACTGCCGGGTCATGTGGTCGTCGTGGGCGGTCATGCGGTACACCTTGTAGCCGCCGACTGCGTACTTGCGGTGGTCGGGGTTCGAGCGGTCGTAGATCATCGTCCCCTCGACCCAGGTCTGCTCGATCTTCGAGTAGACGCTCAGTGGGTCGCCGGAGAGGATGACGAAGTCGGCGTCCTTGCCGGCTTCGAGCGAGCCGATCCGGTCCTCGAGGCCGAGCGCCCGGGCCGGCGCGAGAGTGAGCCCCTCGATCGCCTTCTCGCGCGACATGCCGTAGCGGACCGCGATCGCGGCGCCCCGGATCAGGAGCCGTGAGTCCGTCACGGAGTCGTCCGTGTTGAAGCTCACATCGACGCCTGCCTGTTCCAGGATCGCGCCCATCTCCATGTTCCAGTCGATTGTCTCTTCCTTGCCGCCCGGCGCGTCGATCCAGGTGATGGACACCGGCACGTCGGCCGCGGCCAGTTCCTCGGCGACCTTCCAGGACTCCGTGCCGTGCTGGACCACGACGCGGAACCCGAACTCTTCCTTGAGCCGCAGGACGGTGGCGATGTCGTTGTGGCGGTGGGTGTGATGCTGGACGATCCGGTCGCCCGCCAGCACCTGGGCCAGCGCTTCCATCCGCAGGTTGCGCTTCGCCGGTTCGCCGCCGTCCTCGCCGTTTTCTTCCGCCTCGGCCTCGGCGGCGGCCAACCTCTCCCGGTACTCGACCGCCTCGTAGTAGAGGTTCCGGACCAGGGCGGCCGACTTCGCGCGGGTGCCGGGGAAGGGCGGCGAGCCGATCGAGTTCGTGCCGTTCGCCATCTTCAGGCCGCCGCAGATGCCGTCGATCGGATCGTCGCAGTAGAGCCAGTCCTCGATCGTGCGGGCGCCGTCGCGCAGCTTGACGTAGACGGTCTGCCCGGACATCAGGTGCCCGGACCCCGACATCATGTTCACCGTCGTGATGCCGCCGGCGCGGGCGCGCCAGATGCTGTCGGAAGCGACATCGATGGAGTCCAGGTTCCGCACGTCCGGGTGAAGCGGCGCGGACCGGTCGCCGCCGGCAACCGAGCCGACATGGGAATGGGTGTCGACCAGGCCGGGCATCAGCACCTTGCCGGTGACGTCGTGCTCGACCGCGCCGCGGGGCGAAGGCGTGTCGGGTCCGCCGACCTCCGTGATCCTGCCGCCCTGGACCACCAGGACCCCGTCGTCGATCGGCGGACCGGCGATCGGCAGCAGCCGCGCGCCGCGGAATACATGGGGGTCGTCCTGGCCCATCACGGGCAGCGCGGCAAGGAGTGCCGGCAGCGCAACGGCGAGCAGGGACGTGGCCGGGTGTTTTCTCATGTGGGTTTCCTCAGCGGCGAAAAGACGGATCAAGGTCGATACGGTACACCGCCTCGCGCGGCCGGCCGCCGTTCCGGCTGCCGCCCCAGAGCACATGGACCGCGATCTGGTCTCCGCGCGGGCTCCAGGTCAGGTCGCCGACGTACGTGTGGCCCAGGCTGTGATCCGAGGTCGGGTCGTTGAAGTAGGTCAGCCGGCGCTTGTTCGAGCCGTCCGCGTCCATCAGCCAGAGTTCGCGGCGGATGGTTGGCGGCACCGTCTGGTCGGGCTCCGCGCCGCGGATCTCGGCGTTCGACGTGAAGGCGACGTGGCGGCCGGTGGGCGACAGGCGGGCGTATTCCTCGGCGCCTCCGCGGGAGTGGGTGAGGCGCTCGGGCTCGCCGCCCTCGAAGCGCAGCCGGTAGAGGTCGAGCGTGTCGGGCGACTGCTCCGGCTCGAAGTTCGCCGCGACCAGGGCGCCCCGGTCGTCAGGGGTATAGCCCTGGGGAACGATCAGCGCGTCGACCGGCGGGGCGTAGGACCGGATCTTCCTCAGCCTCGGGATGCCCGCACGGTTGATGCGCAGCTCGGCGCTTCGCAACTGCCAGGCGCCGTAGCGGCCTTCGCGGGCCTTCGTCCGCTCGCTCCAGAGCAGCCGCGCGCCGTCGTAGGAGAACTGGGGGTCGAGCGCCGCGGCGCCGTTGTCCCCGAACCGGGTCAGGAGGGCGAAGTCCGAGCCCTTCCTGTCGATCAGGTAGAGCTCGCTGTGCACCGCTCGATCGGCCGTCAGGAGTTGCAGGGGGTTGGCAACGAACTTGAGCCGCTTCGGCCGGCTCTGGACCTGCACGACGAGCCGGTCGCCCGACGGATGCCATACCGGATTCAAGGCGTTGTCCTTGCGCAGGGCGTACATGTCGCAGGTCAGGCAGCGTTCCGCGAGCCGGTCGGTCGACGTCACGTAGACGTCGTAGCGGCCGTCCTCGCCGGCCTTGTCGTAGGCCAGCCACTCGCCCTGGCGGGACCAGTCGACCCGGGCGCCGCCATCGATCCAGCGTTCGATGCGGACCACGGGGTTCGACTCCGGGTTGGCCGCCGGCGCCGCCGCGGCCAGTGCGGCCAGCAGGACGCAGGCCCATGTGAGGGAACGTGGCACCTTAGTTGGACGCCACTCCGACCAGCCTGCGTTCGGCTCGTTCGTCCGGCGCTTCCCCCGGTGCCTCGGGCGGCTTCGCGGCCGGCGGCTGCAAGTCGGGGAAGAACTGCCGGTACCAGCGCCGCATCCGAACCACGGGCCCGTCGTCGCGGCAGAGGGTCGGGTGCTCGATGTAGGCCTTGTTCTCCCAGATCTGGATGTCGTGGCGCCACTGGGAGATCCAGCTCCCGACGACGTACCAGACCAGAAGACGGGGAACGCTGCGGTCGGCGAACCAGTGGAAATCGACCTGTTGCTCGAGCGGCCCGACCGGCAGGTGCGTTTGACACAGGTCGATCTCTCCGGTGTCGGGAATGAAGAACCTGAAGTTCACGATGCTGGCCGCGCCCGTGAACGTGGCGCGCGCCTTTGTCCGTGTCCGTTCCAGAGGACGGTCGCGGAACTTGAGCACGGCCTCGTCGAGGAAGTTCATCGTCCAGGGCCGGTCCTCGGGGAACTCCACGCCGGGCGTGTGTTCAAGCTTGATGCCGGGCACCGGAATCCCGGTCCACGGAACGTTCATCTGCTCATGGATGTACAGGAAATGGGCGAAGTCGGCGGCATTCTCGACGAACTCGATGATGTGCATGTGCACGCGGCCGGCGTCGTAGTGCCCTCGGAAGACGAATCTCCCATCGTCGACTTCCCTGAGCCGGGGGACGGGATACGGCACTTCATCGCCCGCCTGCTGCCTGGCGCCGTCGCTCCGGTGATACATGAAGATCTGCCCATGCACGTCCCGTACCGGGAAGCTCTCGGCCGCGACGCGGGTCGGCGCCGTGTCGCTGTAGGGCACACAGGCCGGCCGTCCATCGCCGGTGAACTGCCAGTTGTGGAAGGGACACTCGATGCGGTCCTCGCGGACCCGGCCGTGCCTGAGGTTGGCGCCGAGGTGGGGGCAGAACGCCTGCATGGCGTGCACCTCGTCCGAGTCTTCGCCGCGCCAGACGACCAGGGCGCGGCCGAGACACTCGAGATACCGGACCTGTCCGCGCCGGAGCGACTTCGAGGTCATCAGCCGGTACCAGCCGTCCGGATAGGGATGGGGATAGCTGGCGAGACGCGCGTCGTCCGATGTCGGCTGTTCCCGGTGAGTCGAACGACGAGTCCCTGAGCCCATTGGAGCCCCTCGAAGTCGCTACGAAGAACCCGACGCGTCGCCGCCCGGCTTGCGCGCGTGGACGAGGAAGGAAGGTGTGAAGATGCCCGCTACACCGGCCTCGACGAGCGCGTCGGCTGCCACGTTGAGGATTCGAGCGGCCTCTCCGGTGCCGGAGGGCGCGATGCGGAGCGACTCCAGCAGGCTGGTCGCTCTGGCGGTGAACCATCGGCCCGCGGGAATCCGCCCGAGTGACGCGAGCGAAAAGTCACGCCCCTGGAGCGACCGGTACCAGGGAGTGTCCGGGTCGCACTCAAGCGCCTGGTCGCGGCTGGAGAGAATCTCGAAGCCGACTGTCCGGACGAGGTCGAGTTGGCGAGAGGTCGTGAGCAGGTTTGGTGTCGCGTTTCCGAACTCGAGCCGGTCCCGGATGTCCCGATGAACGGGGTCGCTCTCGTCGAAGTCCTCGGTCAGGCACCAGTCGATCAATGCGAGTTCGCCTCCCGGCTTGAGCAGTCGATAGAGCTCCTCGAAGCAGAGGGGCTTGTCGGGTGCGTGGCAGGTCGATTCGAACGAGTACGCCGCATCGAAATGGCCGTCTTCGAGAGGCACGTCCATGTAGCTGGCGAGCAGGAAGCCACACGTTTCCTGAACCCCCGCGCGGCGGATCGCTCGCTGACCTCTCGCGATCTGGTACGCATTGAGGTTGATGCCCGTGATGCTGGCGCCGGTCGCCCTCGCGATGGTGACCAGCGGCCCGGCGACGCCGCATCCGATGTCTGCGACCTTCGTGCCCGGCCCGAGGGCGAGAAGCTCGCCTACTCCGGTTTCGTGACGGCGTTGCGCGGCTATGAGACCTTCCCCTGAACGGCGGGGGGAGAAGTGGAACGACTGTCCCCAGCCGTACTCGTAGAACTTGGTGACGACATCGTAGAAGCGGCTCACCATCTGCGGTTGATCGTGCAGCGCACGATCTCCCTCCTGGGCGTCGGCCATCTTCTTCAGTTCGAGGAAGTCGTCGAGCGCCTCTCTCAGATCGCCGCCGCTGTTTGCCGAGACGGGACGACGATGCGGGGCTGCTTCTCTGTGGCGGACGTCGACTCGCGCTGGCTCTGCCATGGTGCTTCCTCTTGTCTCCGTCCGTGAGCCTACACCTGTGTTGACATCGGGCTGCTAGCGTCCTCCCGTCGATGCGCCGGTTCGCGGCACCTGCCTTGATCGCCCTTTGGATCGTCGGTTCGGCGCCCTTCCTGGGCCGCCTCACGCGGTGGATTCAGGAGGAGGTGGACCGTTCGCTCCTGGTCATCGTGCCGACGATCCTGTTCTGGGGCGCCGCGGCGGCGTTCGCCGTCTGGATCGTTCGCTCCTCGCGACGGCTGCGGTGGAGCAACTACGGCGCCCTCGCGGTCGGAGCGCTCTGGGCGGCGGTGCAGGCGACCGCCCTGGCCCGGGGCCGTCCGGAAGAGTCGGCCCTGGAGCGGATGCACCTCGTTCTCTACGGGCTCGTCGCGTTGCTGCTCTACCGGGCGTTCCTGCAGGCTGGTCGGTCGGCGATCGCCGCCGCGTTCTCCGCCGCCGTTCTGACCTCGCTCCTCGGGATCGCCGACGAGTTCGTCCAGTGGCTGGTCTGGGTTCGAGCCGGCGACTTCTACGACTGCCTGCTGAACGCCTCGGCAGCCGGCTGCGGCGTTGTCTTCGGTTGGGGCCTGTTCGAGTTCGACACGCGAGCGCCCAGCCCGAAGGAACGCCGGACGATCGCGGTGCTCTGGGTCATTCTCGTCGCCGCATCGACGGGTCTCGTCGATCTGACGAACCTCGGCCACCGGATCGTCGACCCGGAACTCGGCAGCTTCCGCAGCTACTACGGCGCCGACGGGCTCGAACGCCTGAACGAAGACCGACGCGCCCGCTGGACCACGAAGCAGCCGCCGATTCCGCCCTTCCAGCCCTGGCACATCGAGGATCACTTCCTGTCGGAGGCCGCCTGGCATGTCCAGGCCCGCAACGAGGCCTTCGACGCCGAAGACTGGCCGACCGCCGCCGCCGAAGAGGCGATCCTCAACCGCTACTACCCGGCCGTGCTCGAAGAAGTGCGGAATCCCGACGGCGATCCGCGCCACGCCTTTCCCGCGGACCGGGTCCAGCGCCTTCAACAGCAGGGCGCCGTCCCCGTCCCGACCTACGAAAGTCCGGCCGGCGGCAACAGGATCTGGATCTGGCCCCGGTACCTGCCGTGGCTGCTCGCTGCGGCTTCGATTCTCCTGCCAATCGTCGCCCTCGCGGCGATCAGTCGCAGCCTTCGCGGGTCTCTTCGATGAGACCGTCGACGACGGCGTTCAGGTCGCCCTCCGCGGCCCGGTTCAACTGGCGGTCGGCGCTCGTGCCCTCGGCGAGGATCGTGTGGACGTACTCGGCTTCCTTGCGGATGCCGAGTTCGTCCAGCACGTCGTCGACGAACTCCATCAGCTCCAGGGTCAGGAACCGCAGCGGCACCTCTTCGGCCTTGCCGAAGTCGATCAGCTTGCCGTCGATGCCGTATCTCATCGCCCGCCACTTGTTCTCGTAGAGCAGGTGGCGGGGGTAGCGGCGCCAGGCCTGGTTGTTGCGGCGCAGACGGATCAGCTTGCCGACGATCGCCATGAACAGGGCGGTCAGGCAGAGCGCCTCCTCGATCTTCGTGCAGACGTCGCAGACCCGGAACTCGATCGTCGGGAACTTGGGGTGCGGCCGGACGTCCCACCAGATCTGGGTAGGTTCCTCGATGCACTTCGTCCGCACCAGGACGTTCACGAGACGCTCGTACTCGGCGTAGGACCGCAGCGACGGCGGCAGACCGGTGCGGGGGAGGCTCTCGAAGACCACCGAGCGGTACGACTTGAGGCCGGTCTTGCGCCCCTGCCAGAGGGGCGAACTCGTCGACAGGGCGAGCAGATGGGGCAGGAAGTAGAGCGACTGGTCCATCACGTCGATGCGGAGGTCCTTGTCCGGCACGCCGACATGGACGTGCATGCCGAAGATCAGCATGCGCCGGGCTACATCGCCGAAGTTCTCCTGCAGCTTGATGTAGCGCTGGGCCTCGGTGACGTCCTGCTCCTGCCAGGAGGAGAAGGGATGGGTGCTGGCGGCGGCGATCCGGAGGCCGTTGCGGGACGCCAGGTGGGAAATCGATCGCCGCAGGCGGATGAGCTCCTGGCGAGCCTCTCCGATCGTGCGGCAGACGTCGCTGCCGACTTCGACCTGGCACTGCAACTGTTCCGCCTTGATCTGCTCCTGGAGCACGATCTGGCCCTGTTCCAGGAACTTCTGGATGAAGGGCTTCAACTCCCGGGTTTCGGGGTCGATGATCTGGTACTCCTCTTCGATCCCGATCGTCAGCTCGGGGAGGCTCGTCTTCATGAGTCCGCTCCTGAGTAGGAAACGCCACAAGCGTATCCGTCCCCTCCGGGCGCGCGGGCATCCTCGCCTGGCCGGCGTGCTCTGATACCGTGAACGCCGCCATGAGCCGGCCCGCGACCACCGCCTGGCGCCAGCGGGTCCCCCGCGCGGTGAACTGGCTGCTCGTGCCTCTCCTGCTGCTTGGATCGGCTTGCGGAGGGCGGAATGCCGCGCCGGATACGGAAGCTTCCTGGCCGCTCTACGGCTCCGCGGATGTAGCCCGGGGCGAAGCGGGAATGGTCGTCAGCGGCCACGGCCTCGCCTCCGACGCGGGCGCCGCGATCCTGGAACGGGGCGGCAACGCGATCGACGCGGCCGTTGCGGTCGGTTTTGCGCTCGCCGCGGTCCTGCCGGCGGCAGGCAACATCGGCGGCGGCGGCTTCCTGGTCTATCGATCGAACGACGGAGACGTCCGCGCGCTCGACTACCGCGAGAAGGCGCCGGCCGCGGCCACCCGGGACATGTTCGTGGACGCCGACGGCAAGGTCGCCGAGAGCGCGGTGCTCGGCCACCTCGCGGCTGGCGTTCCGGGCTCGGTGGCCGGGCTGTGGGAGATGCACCGGGAGCACGGCACCCTGCCCTGGGGCGACCTGGTGGCGCCGGCGATCGAGCTGGCGCGCGGCCACGAGGTCGACGAGGTGCGTTCGCGGAGCCTCGAATCGGCGGCGCCGAGGCTGAACCGGTTCCCCGCGAGCGCCATGCAGTTTCTGGTCGACGGCGAGGCGCCGGCGCCGGGCGCGATGCTGGCCCAGCCCGACCTCGCCGCGACGCTGACGGCGATCGCGGAGCAGGGGCCGGACGGCTTCTACCGCGGCCCCGTCGCCGACCTGATCGTCGCCGAGATGGAGCGGGGCGGCGGTCTCGTGTCGCACCAGGATCTCGAGGAGTACGCGCCGGTCTGGCGGGACCCGGTCGAGGTCGGATACCGCGGCCACACGATCTACTCGATGCCGCCGGTGTCGTCGGGCGGTCTCACCCTGGGCCTGATCCTGAACGTCCTCGAGGGGTGGGAACCGCTGCCGCCCTTCGGCAGCGCCGACCTGATTCACCTCGAGGCCGAGACGATGCGGCTGGCGTTTCGCGACCGCAACACCCTCCTCGGCGATCCGGACTTCGTCGACGTGCCGCGTGGCCAGTTCGAATCGCAGGAGTACGCCGACGCGCTGCGGGAGCGGATCGATTCCGAACGGGCTACGCCCCTGCCGCCGGTCGAGGTGGCGCCGCCGGCCGAGAGCACGGAAACGACGCACTACTCCGTCGTCGACCGCTGGGGCAACGCGGCATCGGTGACGACGACGATCAACAGCGGCTTCGGCAACGCCGTAACGGTCACCGGCGCCGGCTTCCTGCTGAACAACGAGATGGACGACTTCGCCGCCTCGCCGGGCCAGCCGAACCAGTTCGGGCTGGTCGAGGGCGAGAACAACGCGATCGTCCCCGGCAAGCGGATGCTGTCGTCGATGACGCCGAGCATCGTGCTCGACCCGGAGGGCGCGCTGAAGATGGTCGTTGGCACGCCGGGGGGACCGACGATCATCACGACCGTCTACCACGTCGTCTCGAACGTGATCGACCACGGGATGGGCCTGCAGCGGGCGGTCGAGAGTCCGCGGGTGCATCACCAGGCGTGGCCGGACCAGGTCTTCTACGAGGAGGGCGGTCTCGCCGCGGAGACGCTCGACGGTCTGGCGGCCAGAGGCCACGAGCTGTTCGAACGCGGCCTGAGCGGCGACGTGTCGGCCATCCTGGTGGAGGGGTCGAGCCTGCTCGGCGTGGCGGACCCGCGGCGAGGCGGCGGCGCCAGCGCGTCGCGTGGAGACGCGCCCGGCGACGCCGACTGAGGGGCCGCAGGTGAACGGCCGGCGCATCTTCGCCGCGGTGACTGCCAATCACTTCGGCGGCAGCATCTCATGAACGGGCGACGCATCTTCGCGGCTGTCACGGTAGGTCACCTCGGGATCGACATCTTCAACAGCATGGGGCCGGTGCTGCTGGCTTTCCTCCAGGCG
Organism: Thermoanaerobaculia bacterium; assembly: GCA_022824725.1. GTDB lineage: Bacteria > Acidobacteriota > Thermoanaerobaculia > Multivoradales > Multivoraceae > Multivorans. Next base: position 10,534 of record JAJDZH010000302.1, read on the forward strand.
CCGCTCGGCCTCAGCGCCGCTCAGATCGGGCTTGCGGTGGGGCTGTTCCAGGTCCTGGCCGGGACTACCCAGCCGGCGTTCGGCTGGCTGGTCGACCGGGTCGGCAGCCGCTTCCTGGGACCCTTCAGCGTCGCCTTCAACCTGGCCTGCATGGCGATGGCGGTTACCGCCGCCGCCGCGACGGGGAGGTTCCTGCTGTTCCTCGTCCCGTTCGCACTCGCGGCGGTCGCCTCGGGCGCCTTTCACCCGCTGGGAGTCATGCACTCCAGCACGGTGAACCTCGCCCGTTCGGCCACGTTCACGGCCATCTTCTTCTTCTGCGGTCAGCTCGGGCTCACCACCGGGCCGCTCCTGGCGGGTCTGGCTCTCGATCGCGCGGGACTCAACGGGATCTACTGGCTCGTGCTCCTGGCGTTGCCCGTACCGATCTTCATGGCGTTTGCGATGGGCCCGCGCCGACTCCATGCCGTGCCGGGTCCGCCGCGGCCTGCCGATGAGACGCCGGTCGTTGCCGCGGAAGCGCCGGCAAACCGCCGCCGACCGGTGCGCGGCGGCGTCATTGCTCTCCTGGCGCTGGTGTTCGCCAGCCGCTCCTGGGCCATGTTCGGAACGATGGCCTTCCTGCCTCTTCTGTTGAGCCAGCGGGGGTACAGCTCCTCGGCTCAGGGGCTGGCCAGCGGGCTGTTCCTGCTCGGGGGCGCCGTCACCGCGGTTCTGGCGGGGGCCTGGGCCGATCGCTGGGGGCGCCGTCCGATCGTCTTCCTGACCACGCTGCTGGGCTCCCTGCTCCTGGCCCTGGTGCCGGGATCCGGAAGTCTCATCTTCGCGGTCGTCCTGCCGTGCGGAGCGTTGCTCGGGGCGTCGCACTCCATCCTGATCGTCATGGCCCAGGAGCTGCTGCCCTGGCGGCGGGGTCTGGCCTCGGGAACGGCGCTTGGCTTCCTGTTCGCGACGGGCGGGCTCGCCACCTGGGGAATCGGCGCCCTGGCCGATCGTTTCGAACTGACTTCGGTGCTGCAGGCCGGCGCCGTCGTCGGCCTGGTGTCCGCCTGTTCTTCCCTGCTCCTGCCGAAACGTGAGTCCCGTCGACTGGCGGCGGCGCCGGCGGTGTCGACCGTGCTCGTCGTGGCGCTTGCCGGCGGGGCGCTTCTCTGGCCGCGTCCGGCTTCCGCCGGTCTGAACGGCGAGATCAACGGCCAGGTGCGCGACGCCGCCACCGACGTCCCGCTGCAGGGCGCCGAGATCAGGATCACCGGCGACCAGTTGCACAGCACCCAGACGGTTCGCGCGGGCCGCGGCGGCAGTTTCCGGGCGCCGGGTCTGCCTCCGGGCGACTACTACGTCGAGGCGAGCGTGGACGGCTACGCAACCTCCGTGGTGGAGAACCTGATCCTGGTTGCGGGCGGCGTGTTGCGGGTGGACTTCCACATGCGGGCCGGCAGCGCGTCGGCGCTCGACCTCGTCTCCTCGCCCTTGCTCGACGTGGTCACCGGCAGCGACGGGAACGTCCTGGCGGGCGACGACCTGCGGCTGCTACCCGGTCCCGTGGCGGCGTTCAATCTGGACCTGGCCTCCGGCCTCGACGCCCTGGACGCGGACGTTGCGGTCAACGGCTGGCCGCCCGGCTTCGCCACGTACCGGATCGACGGTCAGGAGAGCGCGCTTCGCGAACCGGGGTCGGCCGCCATCGATCCCCGCTGGGTGGATCAGGTGCGCGTCTGGACGATGGAACTGGCGGCGACGATGGCCGGTCCCCACATCGACCTGGTCACGCGCTCGGGAGGGACCGACTGGCGGGTGAACGGCGGCTGGTCGACGGTCGAGCCGCTCGACAGCGGCGAGCGGCTCGCCCTGCGCCTGCTTGACGCCGGGGAGGCGCCGGCAGGCGGCCGGGACAGGAGGCGCGTCGAGGGCGACGAGGCGACGCTCTTCGCCGGCGGCCCGTTGCGGGACAAGCGCGCCCGCGCGTTCGGCGGCTTCACGAGGAGCCGCAGCCGCGCCACGGAGGACCTCTTCCGGGCCGGCGCAGCGGTGACCTGGAGCGAAACCGTCGAACAGTCGGTCGGCAAGCTCGACTGGTGGGCCGGTTCGGCCAGCAACCTGACACTGAAGCACCACACCGGGTCCGGGGACCTCGACGGCCGGCGGCCCGCGCTGCAGGTCCTGCCGTCGCTGGATGGAACCGAGAGTGACCGGTCGCGACGGCAGACCACCAGCCTCAACGTCGAATGGGGCGTCACCGATCGCCTGTGGCTGCGGGTGTTCGGCGGCCGATCCGACGTGGTCGAGGACGGCGATCCCTGGCAGGGCGCCGGCCTGTACTTCGGGGCGCCGGCGTCCGTCCGGCCGTCGGGCTGGTACGAGGCCGCGCCGGCGAACCGTGTCCGCCGCGCCGCGGACCGCCGGAACTGGGCGGTCGAGCCGTCGTTCTTCCTCTTCGACCACACGCTGGAGATCGGCATCCAGGACTCCAGGAGCAGCCTGGAGCTCGTCCGTACCGAGCGCTCCGGACGGATGCTGCGCTTTCCGGGCGGCGGGCTCGACGCCTGGAGCGGAGGACCGCTCGGCGCCGCCGGCCTGCGGCAGGAGAAGCGCGCCCTCTACGTGCAGGACGCCTGGCGCGTGGGCGGCGCCTTCCGGAGGCACCTGACCCTGCACGGCGGACTTCGCGCTGAAGAGGAACAGGCGGGGCCGCTCGACCTCGAGTTCGACGACCGCACGGAACCGCGGCTCGCGTTCGTCTGGGACGTCGCCGGCCGCGGAAGATGGAAGGTCTACGGCGGCGCCGCCTGGTGGCACATCGACGTCTCCCGGCCGCGGGCGGGTCGCTCCGACCTCGACGCGGTCGCGACGCTGGACGCGACCGACGGCTACAGCGGCGCCGGCCTCGACTTCGCGAGAGCGGCGGTGGACCCGGATCTTCGTCCGGGCCGGGTGCGCGAGCTCCAGTTGGGGACGGGCTACCAGTTCCTGCCCGACGTCGTGATTTCGGCACGCGTCTCCCGACGGCGCCTGCGGGACGGCATCCGTCTCATGCCGCTACCGGCCGGCGGTGAGATCGTCCCGACGTTGCTGACCCCCGGCCGCGGCGCCGGCGGCGAGCTTCCCCAGCTCGAACAGGACTGGTGGGGCGCCGAGCTCAATGCGAACGTCGGCTTCAGCCCCTCCTGGAGGATCCACTTTTCGTACCTCCTGAGCCGCCTCACCGGCAACCACGAGGCCGGCGGACTCGGGCTGGAGGCGGGAACCCTGCCTGGCGCCCATCCGCTCCTGGCCGTCCTCGACCTCTGCTCCTCGCCCGTGCCCTGCGACGTGTTCGATGTCACGAGCGACAGCCGCCGCCTGAGCATCGACCGCGAGCATCAGCTCTCCGGCTGGCTCGTTCTGTCGCCGGGCGAACGCTGGCTGATGGCTCTCGTCTACCGCTTCCGCACGGGGGCCGCCTACGTGCCGCGGGCCTTGACCGTGCGGGTCGACGAAGCGAGGCGCATCCTCAGCACCGGCCTGACCCCCCTGGCGCCTGGCGCGGACGCGCCGGTCAAGAGCGCCGATCTCAAGCGCGCGGACCTGTCCCTGACCTACCGCGTGCCGCTGCGCTCCGACGATCGGCGGCTTTCCCTGTTCGCCGAGGCCCTCAACGTCTTCGATCAGGACGCTGCCGACCAGCTCTGGCCTCTCGCCTACCTGGACCCGGTCCTGGTCGACGCGGCCCGGCCCGACCTGCTCGTCTCCGCGGCAGCTCAGGGGGCGAGGCCGGATCCGCGGGAGTCGCTGCCGGTCGCTTTCCAGACCAGCCGGCGGGTGCGCGCGGGGTTGCGACTCCAGTTCTGAAGAACGTCAGGAGCGAGAGGCCGGGGAAGACTGAGCGGCTGCTCCTACCAGGAGATCCGCACCGGGTACTGGGTGATCCTGTCGTCCGGCGTCAGCAGTGTCAGGCCGTGCTCGATTGTCTGGCAGATCAGGATGCGGTCGAAGGGGTCCTTGTGGAGGCGGGGGAGACGGCGTAGCTGCAGGGCGCTGGCTTCGTCGAACGGGAGACTCAGGAACCCGTGGCGTCGGCGTTGTTCGGGCACGAAGACTTGAGGCGCGTCGGGTAGTGGCAATCGGCCAAGGTCGTGCTTCACGGCGATCTCCCAGGCCGATGCCGCACTGAGATAGACCGTGTGCGCTGGGTCGGCGGCGGATCGCCGGACGGTCCCAGGCAGCCGTCGGTCATCGAGGCACCACCAGAGGAAGGTGCACGTGTCGAGCAGGAGTCTCACTCGTCAGGGAAGATCGGCCCGTTCTCGAACGCATCGATGAACTCGTCGGGCAGGGGGTCGAAGAACGAGTCGGGCACCGTGAACTGGCCGCGACACAGTCCGATGGGTCGAGGCTCCCGGCGTTCCGGCGGCAGCAGGCGAATCTCGGCGACCGGCTTGTTGCGACGGCAGAGGACGATCGCCTCGCCTTCCCGGAGTTCGGCGATGTGGCGAGAGAGGTGGGTCTTGGCTTCGTGCATGTTGAGTCGTTTCATGGTCAAGAATCTAGTTGACTTTCGAGTCCGATGTCAACGACGCTGGTCGGACCGTGAGGCGCTGCGCCTACACGAGTTCGCTGAGGTGCCGGAGCGCGGCCAACAGGTCGGGCGTCTCCGTCAGCACGCCGCGGAGCGGGTCGGTCTTCAGCTTCCTGAGCCGTTCCGGGACGGTGCGGATGTTGTGGTCGCGGAGATCGAGGCCGGGCTTGACTTCGGCCCACCGCAGCGGCGTCGACACGGGCGCCGCCGGCAGGGGACGGACGCTGAACGGGGCGACGAGCAGGCGGCCGCGGCCGTTCTGGACGAAGTCGATGTAGACCTTGCCGCCGCGGCGTTCGGGATTGCGGGTGACGGTGGCGATCTCGGGAAGTTGCCGGCAGATGATCTGCGCGATCAGTTGTCCCAGGCTGCGGGACTGCTCGTACGTGCAGGCGCCGCCCAGCGGCAGGAGCACGTGCAGGCCGCTCGAGCCGCTGGTCTTGACGAAGCAGGGCAACTCGATCTTCCGGCACAGGCGCCGGATGGCGAGGGCGATCTCGATCACGTCCTCGAAGGGCGCGTCCTTCGGGTCGAGGTCGAGGATGCACCAGTCGGGTTGGCCGAGCTGGTGCAGCCGGCTGGACCAGGCGTGGAGGACGATCGCGGCCAGGTTGGCCACGTAGACCAGGCTCTCCCGGTTCTGACAGACGAAGTACTCGACATCCTTGCCGGTACGCGGGCTCGTCAGCCTGACCGTCTGCAGCCAGTCGGGGGCGAAGTCGGGCGCGTTCTTCTGGAAGAAGGACTTGCCGTCTATCCCGTCGGGATAGCGGGTCATCACCAGCGGACGGTCGGAGAGGTAGGGCTGCATCGCCGGCGAGATGGCGGAGTAGAAGTCGATCAGGTCGCCCTTGGTGTAGCCCTCGTCCGGCCAGAACACCTTGGACTCGTTCGTGACGTCGACCTGCCGTTTCGGCGGCGCCGGCTGAGCGGCTTCGCCGCCGCGGGGCGCGGCGCGGCGGACGCAGTCGTCGAGCGGCTTGTCGTCACGCAGGCGGAGGAAGACGGGATGCCGGAGCATGCCGTGGGGAGTCCACTCCTTGTACTTGACCTCGCAGATGAACCGGTCGTCCGGCTCGACCCAGGTCTGGTCCTCGATGCGGCCGCCCATCAGATGGCCGTCGGTCAGCTCCTTCCCGGCCGCTGCGTCCTCGCCGGCCGGCGGGTGGCAGGGAGGGTCCTCGCGTTGGCGCTCCGACAGAAGCTCCGCCAGGCTCGTCAGGTCCGCGTCGCTGAATCCGGTGCCGACGCGACCGGCGTAGACCAGGCCGCCGGCCTCCGCGTTCCAGACCGCGAGGTGGAGCGAGCCCAGGCCGACCCGGCTGCCCTTGGGCGGCGACATGCCGACGATCGCGAAGTCCCCCGTCCGCTCGGCCCGCAGCTTGACCCAGGACGACGAGCGGCGGCCGGTGTAGCGCGACGCGCCGTCCTTCGCCATGGTGCCCTCGAGTCCCATCGCGACCGCCTGCTCGAAGAATTCCTCGCCCCGTTCGTCGATGTGGTCCGAGTAACGAAGCGGTCCGGCGGGCGGCAGAACCTGAGCCAGCCAGCCCTTGCGCTCGAGCAGGGGCAGCGGCCGCAGGTCGCGGCCCTCGAACGCGACGAGGTCGAAGGCGAACAGCGTTGCCGGCTGGCGTACCGAAGCCTGTTCGATGTCGACCGGGCGACTGAGCAGGGCGCGCGTCTGCAGCCTGGCGAAGCTGGGCCTGCCGCCGCCGTCGAGGACGGTGACCTCGCCGTCGAGCACCAGCGAGTCCACCGGCAGGCGGCGCAGGGCGCGGGCCAGCTCCGGGTAGACCGCCGTGACGTCGCCGCCGCGCCGGTAGCGGAGGAACACGCTGCCGCCTTCCTTGGCGGCGACCAGGCGGTAGCCGTCGTACTTCAGCTCGTAGATCCAGCCGGCGCGCGAGAAAGGCCGGTCAGCGGCGGTCGCGAGCATCAGCGGCAGCGAGCGCGGGTCGACCGGCCGGCGCGGCGCATCGGACGCTTCGATCCCGGTCCGCACCTCTTCGATCCGGTCGCAGCCGTCCCGAAGCTCTTCGACGGTCAGGCCCGACAGCACGGACTCGGGCGGCAGCTCGTCCTCGTCGCCCTCTTGCTCCTGCGGGCGCGACGCCGCGTCCGGCTTCTTCATCAGCAGCCACTGGCTGCCATCGTCGGTCGGCCGTCGACCGGCCGTGCGGAACAGGGTCCAGACGCCGCGGAGCTTGTAGCCCTGGAGTTCGAACCGCAGCTTGCCGCTCTCCATCCCGGCAACCGGGTCCTCGAGCGGGACCCAGCGCCCGCTGTCCCAGACGATCATCGCGCCGGCGCCGTAGTTGCCGGCAGGGATGGATCCTTCGAAGTCGGCGTACTCCAGCGGGTGGTCCTCGGTGGCCACCGCGAGCCGCTTGACCTCGGGGTCCAGGCTGGGTTCGCGCGGCACCGCCCAGGACTTGAGGGTGCCTTCGAGCTCCAGCCGCAGGTCGAAGTGGACCCTGCGGGCGGCGTGCTTCTGGACGACGAAGCGCCCGCCGCCGGCCGCGGTTCGGGAACCCATCGGCTCGGGCGTCGCCTCGCTCGAACGCTTGCGGCGGTAGGCCTCCAGATTGCCGTGCGGCATGAGGGGTGCATTCTCACAGACCGGCTCCGATTCGCAGGCTCCATGCCCCGCGAAAGCGCTTCCGGTGCTAGAATCCGCCGTCTATGCCTGCTCGTACGGTTGGCGGCGGCACTGTCTCGTTCGGACTCGTTTCGATTCCGGTCCGCCTGTACTCCACGTCGGAGACCTCCGGCGCGGTGCGCTTCAACATGCTCGACCCGAGCGACAACTCGCGGGTCAAGCAGCAGTTGATCAACCCTCGCACCGGCGACGTTGTCGAGCGCAAGGAGACGATCAAGGGCTACGAGTTCGGCAAGGGCCAGTACGTCACCTTCAGCGACGAAGAGATCAAGGATCTCCAGGAGAAGGCGTCGCCGGCGATCGAGATCACCGAGTTCGTGCCGCTGGCGGAGGTCGAACCGATCTACTTCGAGAAGTCGTACTACCTCGGCCCGGAGAAGGGCGGCGAACGCGCCTACCGCCTCCTCAGCGAGGCGATGCGGAAGACGGGCCGTTCGGCGCTGGCCAGGCACGCGGCGCGCGGCAAGCAGTACCTCGTCATGCTGCGTCCCTACGGTTCCGGTCTCCTGATGCAGCAGTTGAAGTACGAGGACGAGTTGAAGTCGTTCGACGAGGTGCCGCTCGGCGAGGAGACGGAACTCAAGCCGGGCGAACTGGAACTCGCCGTGCAGTTGATCGAGCAGATCGCTTCGGATGACTTCAAGCCGGACCAGTACACGGACGAGGTGCGCAAGCGGCTCTGGGGCGCCATCCAGAGCAAGATCGACGGCCGCGAGCTCGCGGACGACGAGACGGAGGCGCCGCAGGCGCAGATCATCGACCTGATGGAGGCGTTGAAGGCGAGCCTGTCGAAGAACGGCGAGACGGAGGCGGAGGCAACCGCCGAATCCAAGCCGGTCAGGAAGGCGGCGGCACAGCGCAAGACGACGAAGAAGAAGCGGGTTCGACGGGCCGCCAGCGCCCCGGCGAAGCGGGCCGTGGCCGGTTGACGTGAGTACCCGTTCGTGAGGACGGGTCGCGAAGGCCGCCTTGCGGCCGCGGCCGTGTCCGTTCAACAGACTGGATCCGCACACACTCGCGGGCGGGAAGCGGCTAAGGTAGCCGTCCATCCCGGCCCGCGCCGGTAGGCAGCAGCACAGGAGGCCTCGAGATCGCACGCCCATCAAACGAGCCGCGCATCAACCACCGGATCCGCAAGACCCCGGTACGGCTCATCGATCAGAACGGCGCCCAGGTAGGCGTCGTTCCCCTGGAGAACGCGAAGAGGAGGGCCCAGGACGCTCGGCTCGATCTCGTCGAGGTCGGTCCCAACGCGGATCCGCCCGTGGTCCGGGTCATGGACTGGGGCAAGGTCAAGTTCGAGCGCGACAAGAAGAAGCGCGAGTCGCGGAAGAAGGCGGCAACGATCGATCTGAAGGAGGTCAAGTACCGGCCGACGATCGACCCGCACGACTACCAGATCAAGACGGACCGCGCGCTCCGCTTCCTCCGCGAGGGCAAGAAGGTCAAGGTGACGATCTTCTTCCGCTACCGGCAGCTCCGCAGGCCCGAACTCGGCATCGCCATCCTGGACAAGGTGAGCGATGCGATCGAGGGCGTGGGCGAGGTGGAGACCCGGTCGGGACTGGAGGGCCGTCAGATGACGATGGTCCTGAACCCGATCGCCCAGGCAGACTGAGGCCGAAGCGGCGACCGCCTGGTTGCCGCTAGTACAGCACTACCGAGCGGATGCTCTCGCCTTCGTGCATCAGGTCGAAGGCGTGGTTGATGTCGTCGAGCCCCATCGTGTGGGTGATCATGCTGTCGATCTCGATCTCGCCGGCCATGTACTGGTCGACCATGCCGGGGATATCGCTGCGGCCGCGAACGCCGCCGAAGGCGGTGCCGCGCCAGACGCGGCCGGTGACCAGCTGGAAGGGTCGGGTGGCGATCTCCTGACCAGAACCGGCGACGCCGATGATCACGGACTCGCCCCAGCCCTTGTGGCAGCACTCCAGGGCGGCGCGCATGACCTCGACGTTGCCGATGCACTCGAAGGAGTAGTCCACGCCGCCGTCGGTCAGGTCGACGATGACCTCCTGGATCGGGTCGTCGTAGTCGGCCGGGTTGACGAAGTCGGTGGCGCCGAGCGAGCGGGCAAAGTCGAACTTGGACGGATTGACGTCGACCGCGATGATCCGGCCCGCCTTCGCCATGACCGCGCCCTGGATCACCGACAGACCGATGCCGCCGAGGCCGAACACCGCGACCGTCGAGCCGGGCTCGACCTTCGCCGTGTTGAGCACCGCGCCGATGCCGGTCGTGATGCCGCAGCCAAGCAGGCAGACCTTGTCCAGCGGCGCCGCCTTGTTCACCTTGGCGGTCGAGATCTCGGCGATGACCGAGTACTCGGAGAAGGTCGACGTGCCCATGTAGTGGTAGAGGGAGCTGCCGCCGCTCGAGAACCGGGAGCTGCCGTCGGGCATCACGCCCTGGCCCTGGGTGGCGCGGATCGCCTGGCAGAGGTTCGTCTTGCCGGACTGGCAGAACTTGCACTCGCGGCACTCCGCCGTGTAGAGCGGGATCACGTGGTCGCCGGGCTTCACGGAGGTCACGCCGGGCCCGACCTCCTCCACGATCGCGCCCCCCTCGTGGCCGAGGATCGCGGGGAACAGTCCCTCCGGGTCCGCGCCCGACAGGGTGTAGGCGTCCGTGTGGCAGACGCCTGTGGCGACGACGCGCACCAGAACCTCGCCTTCCTTCGGGCCTTCGACGTCGACTTCTTCGATCTCGAGTGGCTTGCCGGCTTCGTGGGCAACCGCGGCTCTTGACTTCATTTGATGCCTGCCTCCCCTTAGGAAAAATCAGGAAAATTCCATGGTCCGGCGACGATAACCGGAGGCTAACATCGTTGGGGAAACGCCGCCGGTTGGTCTCCGGCTGAGCGTAAACGAGGAGGAAGAGGCAGAAGCAGAAACCAAGGGAGGAAAGGCACATGCGCAAGCTGCTCATGGAGTGCATCGGCACGCTGTTCTTGATGATGGCCGTCGCCTTCAGCGGGAACAACCCCATCGCCGTCGGTCTGATGTTGGCGGTGATGGTCTACAGCGGCGGACACCTGTCCGGCGGACACTTCAACCCGGCAGTGAGCCTGGCCGCATGGATGCGCGGCAAGCTCGGCGTGGCCGACATGGTCCAGTACATGGTGGCCCAGGTTGTCGGCGCCTGCCTTGGTTGGCTTGTCCATAGCTACCTGATGGGCGGCAGCACGGCGCCGATGCCGACCGAGCATCCGGTCATGCACGGCGTGGTGGCCGAGGCGCTGCTCGCCTTCGCGCTCGTCACCGTTGTCCTGAACATGATGTCCTCGCGGTCGGCCGGCAACCCGGTCGGCGGGCTGGCCATTGGCTTTACACTCTCGGCTGCCCTGTACACGGGCGCTGGTGTTTCCGGTGGTGCGTTCAATCCCGCAGTTGGTCTCGGCCCTCAGGTCATGGAAGCGATCACGGGCGGCGGCTTCGATGCCAACACCCTGGCGCTCTACGGCGTGGGTCCGCTGGTCGGCGGCGCGGTGGCGGCGCTCGTCTACAAGTTCCTCAACGACTGAGACTGACGCCGGCTGGCTGCGCGGGTCGGTGCGCGGGTCTTCTGACCCGCCGCCGCCGCAGGCGGCCTTAAGGCCGCGCCGCGCAGCGGCGACAGTTCTCCGCTCCGCAGTCGCCGCCGCCCTGTTGGCGGCGGCGACCGCGGCCTTGCCCGCGCCCACCCAGGCGCAGTTGCCCGGCGCGGCAATCGACGTCCTCGACTACCGCTTCCAGCTCGAGCTCTCGGACCAGACGGACGAGATCGAGGGACGGGTGGCCATCGCCTTTCGCGTTCTGCGACCCGTCCGCGAG
>JAJDZH010000225.1 GCA_022824725.1 Thermoanaerobaculia bacterium
CGGCGTCTACAGCCTCTGGCTCAAGCGCGAAGGAGACGGCTGGAAGCTCGTCTTCAACCACCTGGCCGATGTCTGGGGCACGATGCACATGGCCGAACACGACGCGGGCGAGACTCCGCTGACGTTCCGGACGCTCGCCGAACCCGTCGAAGAAACCGAGGGACTGCTGGAGGTCAACGGAAACGGCGGCATGCTGACGATCCGCTGGGGATCGATGGAGTGGTCCACCCCGTTCCAGCTCGCGGAGTGACCCTGCGGGGCGGTCAGAGTTCAGCCGAGACCGGCGAACCGTCGCTCAGGCTGTCACTCGGGTAGACGACGACCTGCTCGCCGGGATCGAGACCGCCGAGCACCTGGGCTTCCTGCGCGTTCCGCTCGCCCACATCGATCCGCCTGAGCGCGGCACGGCGGCCTTCGACCGCGAACACCGCCCAACTCTCGTCGCGCCGGAAGAGCGCCCCGGTCGGCGCCTTCAACTCGTCCTCGCTCTCCCAGACGACGACCCGCGTCTCGACCCGGAATCCGTCGCCAAGACCGGCCCAGACGGCAGGCGGGTCGACGATGTCGATGACCACGTTCACCCGCTGCTCCTCGACGCCGAGCGCCGAGATCTTCGTGAAGCCCGAAGGCTCCACCCGCCGCACCCGTCCCTGCAGGGGCAACTCGCCGCCCCAACGATCGATCAGCACGCGCTGACCCGACCGCATACGGACGGCGTCCTTCGACAGGTAGTCCGTGACCACCTCGATCCGGGCCGGATCGCCCAACTCGAGCAGGGCTTCGCCAGCCGGCACCACGGACTCGCTTTCACGCACGCGACGAAGCACGACACCCGAGACCGGCGACACGATCCGGATCGCCGCACCATCCACATCCTCCGCGCTCTCGGCGCTGAACCGCAGCAGGCGAACCCGAGCCGTCTGCAACTCGCTGCGGGCCGTGCGCACGGCGTACTCCGCCGCTTCGACCGCTTCCTGCCGGGTGTCGAGGTCGAGCTGGGCGGTCTCCATCGTCTCGACCGAGACGATTCCCTCCTGGCTGAGCCGCAGGTAGCGCCCCGCCTCGGAGCGCGAGTAGGCGACTTCAGCCGCCGCCTGCTCGTAGTGCGCTTCGGCCTGGCCGAGGGCGGCCGTCGCGGTCTCCACCACCGCCTCCGCCTCGGCCCGGCTGCGGGCGTCGAGCAGCACCGGCGCCGAGGGCAGGAAGACCGCCAGCACGGTGTCGCCGGCCACCACGGTGTCGCCCGGCTCCAGTTCGATCCGCAGCACCCGGCCGGCCAGCGGCGCCGAGATGACGAAGCGATCCCGGACTCTCGTCTCGCCCTCTTCGTCGATCGTCACCTCCAGCGGCCCTCGCATGACCTGGGCCAGTTCCGCCGGCACCGGCTGCGGGCGCGTGCCGAAGATCACGGCGGCCGCGACCACGACCAACCCCACGCCCCACAACAACCAGCGCCGTAACTTCACTGTTCCCTTCCCTTTCCTTCCCTCTCTACTCGCGGGTCTTGAGCACCGCGACCAGATCGAGGTCATGGAGCTTACGCCGCACGGTCCAGGCCGATACCGCCATCGACCCGAGAACGGCCGCCGCGGAGATCAGAAACGTGCTCGGCTCCACGACGACCGGCAGCCTGAAGAGTTCGCTCTCGAAGACGCTCATCACGGCGGCGATCATGCCGTAGCCGATCAGCAGGCCGAGCGGAATCGCGGCCAGGGTGAGGATCCCGAGTTCGCCCAGGAGGATCGCCGAGATCTCGGCGCGCGTGAAACCGATCACGCGCAGGCTGGCGAGTTCGCGGCTCGTCTCGGACAGCGAGATGCGGGCCGTGTTGTAGATCACGCCGAAGGCGATGACCAGGGCGAACAGCAGATTGACGCTCATCATCATCGTCATGTTGTCGAGCATGTAGGTCTGGATGTTCTCGAGCGCGGCGCTTCGCAGCGTCACCCCCGCCACCGCCGGCATCGCCTTCAGCAGACCGTACAGCCGCTCCTCGGCCTGGCTGTCGATCTTGAGCATCGCCCCGTTCATCGTCCGGTCGCGCCGCACGAGCCGCTGGAGCGACTCCTGTTCCATGTACGCCGTCACGCCAAGAAGGTCGTCGACGGTGTCCGTCAGCAGGACCTCGCGCACCGGCCGGGACGCTTCCATCACCTCGACCAGCAGCGTGTCGCCCGGCTCGACCTGCAACTGCTCCGCAAGCAGGCTCGACAGGACCAGACCGGGCCGATCGAGCTGGATCACGCGGTAGTCCACGTCGACCACCCGCCGGAGACTCGCGTCGGGCGCCAGCGCCTGAATCGCCGTCTGCTCCTGGAGGTGGCCGTTGCGCAGCCGCGCCGCGACCGCGCCCGTCGGTTCCACCTGCAGCACGCCCGGGAGGGCGGCGAGCTCGTGCGCGGCGCTCCCCTCGACCGGCTCGAAAAAACTCACCGACAGGTCCTGACGCTGGATGATGTTGAACTGCACCTCGAGCAGTTCGTCCATCGAGTCCATCATCGCCGAGCCGCCCACCATGATCGCGCCCGCGAAGGCGATGCCGACGATCGACATACCCGCCCGCACCGGACGCCGCGACAGGTTGCGGAGCACCATCCGCGCCGGCTGCGACAACCATCGCCGTGCGCCCAGCCGTTCGAACAGGGACACCCGGAAGGTCTCGGGCGTCGCCGGACGCATCGCTTCGGCCGGCGGCAGCGAGACGACGCTGCGCACGGCGCCCAGGGCGCCCACGATGGCGGCCACGAGACTCACGCCGACGGCGATCAGGATGCTCGACACGGAGACCTTGTAGATCAGGAGCGGGAAACGGAAGTACTCCATGTAGAGGCCGAGCATCGCTTCGGCCAGGAACAGGCCGGCGCCGATCCCCAACAGGGCGCCGAGCGCCACGACGAGAACGGCCCACTCCACGTAGTGGATGCCGAGCCGAAGGTTCGAGTAACCGAGAGCCTTGAGCGCCGCGATCTGCTCGCGCTGGACCGCGACCGTTCGCCGCAGAACCACGTTCAGCAGGAACGTGGCCACGCCGAGGAAGATCATCGGTATGAGGAGTCCCATGTTCTGAAGCTGGGACAACTCGTTCTGGAGGTACCAGTTCGAGGTCTGGTCCGCGCGCGGAACAGCGCCCAGGCCGCCATACGTATCGAGAAGCGTGTCGAGTTCCACGATTGCCTCCCGCTCGGTGCTGGGCGAATCGTCGGCGAGCGCCAGAGCGACATCGTTGAACCCGCCCTCCATCTCGAACGCGGTGGCCAGGTGCCGCCGGGTCATCCACAGGAAGCCGAAGTGCTTCGGATCCGGGAACAGCTCCCCCGGTCCGATGCCGTAGACGTACTCCGGACTGAGCGCGACACCGACGATCAGGAGCGGTTGCCGGCGGCCGTTGATGACGGCGAACAGGCGATCGCCCAGGTCGAGGCCGTGAGCTTCGGCGAACCGCTCGCCGACCAGGGCCTCCTCGGCCCGGTCCGGGTCCAGGAACCGCCCGCGGCGCAGGGCGACATCGTTGAGCGCCGGCCGGCCGCGATCCGGCAGGGAGATCAGGCGTCCGTTGACCGGATCGGACACGCCGGGTACGTCCAGCGAGACGCTCACGACGACGCGGGTCTGGACCTGCCTGACGCCCGGGATCGCCGCGATCCGCTGCTCCACCCAGTTGGGGACGCGCTTGGCGCCGGCGAAGACGTCGGCGAAGGCATAGCGGGCGTAGTAGGCGTCACGGGTGGTCAGGAGCGATCCGAACACTCCCTGCGCCATGACCAGCAACGCGATTCCGGACGAAACGACCAGGGCGATCGCGAGCACCTGGGAACGCACGTTCCACAGGTCGCGCAGCAGTTTGCGGTCGAGGGCTCTCATCGTCCTACCACTCGATCGTGGCCGCCGGCTGCTTCGTCGAGTTGCGGACGTCGCTCGTGATCTGGCCGTCTGCGAGCGAGATTACCCGATCCGCCATTGCCGAGATCGCCGCGTTGTGGGTGATCACGGCGGTCGTCGTGCCCAGTTCGGAGTTCACCCTCTCGAGCGCCCCCAGGACCGCGACGCCGGTGCTGATGTCGAGAGCTCCGGTCGGTTCGTCGCAAAGCAGGACGTCCGGCCGCTTGGCGATGGCCCGCGCGATCGCCACGCGCTGCTGCTCGCCGCCAGACATCTGCGACGGGAAGTGGTCGAGGCGGTACTTCAGGCCGACGAGCGCCAGGGCCTCCTCGGGAGCGATCGGATCGCCCGCGATCTCGGTGACCAGGGCGACGTTCTCCCTCGCGGTGAGCGAGGGAATCAGGTTGTAGAACTGGAACACGAAGCCGACGTGCCGGCGCCGGTAGCGGGTCAGCGCGCGATCGCCGCCGAGGCTCAACTCGCGGCCCCGATAGGTGACGAGTCCGTCGGTCGGCCCGTCCAGGCCGCCGAGGATGTTGAGCAGCGTCGATTTGCCGCTGCCCGAGGGGCCGAGCAGCACGGCGAACTCACCATCGTGAAGGTCGAGATCGACGCCCCGCAGAGCATGGACCTCGACTTCGCCCATCGCGTAGACCTTGGTGACGCCTCGCATGGCGAACACCGGCGGCGTCTCCGTCAATTCGGCGGTTGCCGCGGCGGCGGCGTCCATCGCGCGCCTAGCCTCCGCCGCCGGCCCCTTCCGGGCCGCCGACGCCGGCAACGAGGGCGTCCAGATCGGGAGGCGCCGCCGCAAGTTCGACGATCATCTCCGTGAATTCGCCCGGCACCGTATCAACCCGGATCATGCCGCCGTGCTCGCGCACGATGTCGGCCGAGAGCGCCAGACCGAGGCCGGTGCCCTCGTCGGTCGGCTTGGTCGTGAAGAAGGGGTTGAAGATCTTGTCCACGATGTCCCGGGGAATCCCGTTGCCGTTGTCCCGGATTCGGACCTCGACGCCGTCGTCCATCTTCCGCGTCGTCACCCTGAGCGTCGGTTCGTAGGACTCGTCGTCCGTGGCGAGCCGCTTTTCGTTCGTGGCGTAGCAGGCGTTGCCGACCAGATTGAGGAACACCCGGCCCACGTCCTGGGATACGACCTGCAGCGTTCCCAGGTCAGGAGCGAAGTCCTTCTCGATCGTGAGGTTGAACTCCGAGTCGGAAGCCCGGGCGCTGTGGTAGGCGAGCCCGATGTGCTCGTCGACCAGCCGATTGATGTCGGCCTCCTCCCGACCGGCGGCGCCACCGCCCATCTTCAGCATGTCGGTGACGATCCGGTTGGCGCGCTCCCCGTGGTTCTGGATCAGCTTCAGGTTGCCGCTCAGGTCCTCGAAGATCTCGCCGATCTCCTCCCGCTGATCCTCGTCCAGGCTGCCGTCCTCGTTCTCCTTCATGATCTCCTCGACCTCCTCGAGAAGCTCCGAGGACACCTCGGAGAAGTTCTTGACGAAGTTGAGGGGGTTCTTGATCTCGTGGGCGACCCCGGCCGTCAGCTCGCCCAGCGCCGCGAGCTTCTCGCGCATCACGATCTGGTCCTGGGCCTTCTGCAGGTCGACCAGCACGACCTCCAGCTCCTCGTTCTTCTCCTTCAGTTCGTCCGCCAGCTTCTCGACCAGGTTCAGCCGCTGCACCTCCAGCGCGTGCCTGCGGAAGACCTCGAGGGCGGCCGCCATGTCCGCGACTTCGTCCTTGCCGCCGATCCCGATCTCGGCCTCCAGGTTGCCGTCCGCCATCTC
>JAJDZH010000100.1 GCA_022824725.1 Thermoanaerobaculia bacterium
GGCCTCTACGGCGACGTGATCGAGGAGATCGACTGGAGCGTGGGCCGGATCCTCGACACGCTGGAGGAGGAGGGGCTCGCGGAGAACACGGTCGTCTTCTTCAGCAGCGACAACGGGCCGTGGACCGCCTTCCGCACCCAGGGCGGCCTGGCCGGACCGCTCCGTGAAGGCAAGGGGATGACCTGGGAGGGCGGCATGCGGGTGCCGGGGCTGTTCTGGTGGCCGGGGACGATCGCACCGGAGGTCGTGACCTCGGAGATCGGCTCGACCAGCGACCTGTTCGCGACCTTCCTGGGGTTGGCCGGCGGCGCCGTGCCGGACGACCGGCCGATGGACAGCCTCGATCTCAGCCCGGTGCTGTCGGGCGCCGGCGCCGGGCCGCGCGAAGAAGTGCCGTTCTACCGCGGCAGCGAGCTCTACGCCTACCGGGTCGGGAACTTCAAGGCGCACTTCATCACGCAGGGTGCGTACGGTCTGGCCGGCGAGCGGACGGAGCACGACCCGCCGCTGCTCTACGACCTGGCGCTCGACCCCGGCGAGCAATGGGACATCGCGGCGGACCGGCCCGGGGTTCTGGCGGACGTCACATCGCGCGCCATGCGGCACCGGGCCGGCGTCGCCGTGGCGCCGTCGGAGTTCGACCGCCGCACGGGCGACTAGCCGTCCGGACTGCTTCCTTCGTCGTCCGTCGTCTGCTTCAGCCCCGTCGCGAGTCTCCGCAGCCGTTCGACGCGTTGCTGCCAGAGCAGGGCTTCACGTGCAACTTCCCTGGCCGCCCGCATGCCGCGGAGCCACCAGCCGAAGATGGCGCCGACCAGCCCCGCGGCGACCACCCAGATCCAGATCTCGAACAGGACGTACAGCATGCGGATTCTGCTTCAGGGGCGGTGGAACACGCGGAACTCGACCCCTCGACTTGCGCTCCCGCCGTCTTCGTCGTTCGGGCTGTCGCTGCCGTAGCCGAAGGCCAGCAGGCGGTCGGGATGAACGCTAGCGGAGAGGACTTCGCGGATGGACTCGGCCTGCGCGATGCTGAGCCGCCGGTCATCCTCCGGATCGCTGCCGACATCCGTGTGGACGATGATCTCGGTCCGCGTGTCCGAGAACGCGTCCAGCAGTTCGCCGATTCCGGCAATGGCGGTCCGGGCGTCCTCGGTGAGCGCATCCGTACGATCCTGGAACGCGATCGGCTGCTCCCGCAGCAGGCGGCGGATCCGGTTCTGGGCGACCCTGTGCACTCCGACGGGAGCGACCGCGATCTCGTTGGCGATCGTCCAGCCGGTTTCGGCCGTTGCGGCAATCGCGCGCACGTCGAACTCCAGGCGGTCGCGCATGCCTTCGCTCGATGTGTGGCCGGTCAGGGTCAACGTTCCGTCCTCGAGCTTCAGGCCGGCTCCTCCGTGCACCTGCCGCAGGAGCTGAATCAGCCTCGGGAGGGTCGGGATCCAGGGCGGTTCGGTCACCGCGTCGCCGACTTCCGTTTCGTCGATCACGTTGCCCTGACCCATGACCGCGGCTGCCGCATCGAACAGCTCCTGCCGACTCTCGGGGGTCGGCAGGCGTCCGGCCAGCAGCCAGATGTCGCCGTCAAGGCCGAACTCGAAGCTCGGCTCGACCGCCATCACGAGGCGGTTGTCAACGCTTCGCACTCCCGGCCCGTCCGCCGCGCGTCGCGCCGCCTCGAGCCCGATTTCCGCGAAGGCGATCGTGCCGTGGAGCGTGATGGCGCGGCCGTCCGCTTCGATGCGGAGACCACGCACGCCGACGTCCGCGAGCGTCGCGGTCGTTCGCGCCTCGATCGCCCCCTCGATGCGGGGGAGTTCGAGCGCGAAGCAGACGGCCCCCAGCAGCAGCAAGAGGGCCACGCCCATCAGGATGACGCTCGGTTCTCTCATCGTCTCATCATGGTCGGCGCCGCGGCCGGCCGCCTAGCTGGAAGTGTGATCGGCGACGATCAGCCACTGTTCTCCGTGCCGCTCCACGAGCAACGTGAACAGACCGGTCGGTTCGTCGGATTCCCGTGTCAGCCGGAAGCGGCCGAAGACCATGGCGGCGTGCTCGGAGAGCACCCGGACGTCCAGGTCCTCGAAGGCCAGCGACCCCATCGCGGCGCGGTCGGGGTAGGTCTCGCGGTAACGCTCCAACGTGTGCCTCCAGCCACGGCGAACCTCGTTGCCCGAAGTGAAGCGCAACTCCTCGCTTCGCAGGTACCCCGCCATGAAGCCCTCGATGTCGCCGTCGTTCCAGGCCTCGACCTGCGCGTCGAGCACCTCGAGCACCGCCGCGGCAACCGTCTGCGGGTCGAACACGGGTGGCGGTTCTTCGAGTTGGGGCGGTTCGCAGGAAACCAGCATTGCGCCGGCCGCGAGCACGGCGAGGGCGGCGGCTGCGGCTCCGCTCCTCGCGAGTCCGACCTTCATTGGGCGAGGCTCTCCACCTCGACGTCGCGGAGCTCGATCTGCGAGACGAGAGGCAGTTCCTCCTCGACGTACGCCGGCGTGATGTCGTCGACGGTCAGTCCTCCGTCCGGAGTGTTCAGGCCGTAGTTGTCCGCGTCGTAGAACAGCAGGCCGCCGATGCGGCGGTAGTTCCGGAGGGTGCGGAAACGGAGTCCGGTGCCGGCGCTGTAGTCGTAGGCGAACTGCTCGAGCCGGGCGGTCTCCGGGTCGAACCAGTAGACGTAGGCGCTGTCGGCGCCGTCGCTGGAACCGGCCTGGAAGGTCACGCGGACCCGCTGCAACTGCCGTCCGTTCCATTCCTCCAGCCCCTGGTCTTCCTTGAAGGTGCCGGGGTCGTTCAGCTTGTAGGGCAGGAAGAGGAAGTACATGCGCTGGTTGACGTAGCTCTCCGCGCGCACCTGTTCGCTCTCGTCCATGTCCATCGGTTCGCCGCCTTCGGTCACTTCGAGTGCTCTGTTGTCGCGGCGGTACTCGCGCTCGTCGTCCCCGGCGGAAGCCCGGATGACGTACTCGAAGCGGTCGCCCTCCGTCGTCGAGTCGACGTCGAAGCTGCCGGAGCGCGACGCCACCGTCAGCCTGACCCGGGAGCTCTCGAACAGATCCCCGCCGTGGTGCTCGATCGCCCGGTCGACGATCTCCAGCCGGTCCGAGGTGCCGGGCGGCGCGACCGGCCGGGGCTCGGACGCCGGCTCCGCGCCGGCGCATGCGAGGAGGAAAGCGCCCGCGGCGGCGACGGCGAGCCACGCGCCGGCGGTTCCGTGCAGGGTTCCAGGTAGCGACATGGCTTCCATGTTAGCGCCGCTGGTAGTCTCGGCCGCTCACTCTGAAACAGCGGCTGGAGGACAAGCGAATGACCGAGTACGAACTGATCAAGTACGACGTGGACGATCCCGTTGCCACGATCACCCTGAATCGCCCGGAGCAGTTGAACGCGATCACCGGCAGCATGATGGCCGAGATGAAGCACGCGATGGCGGCTGCGGAGAGCGACGAGCGCGTGGTCGGCATCGTCCTGACCGGCGCCGGCCGCGGGTTCTGCGCCGGCGCGGACATGCAGGGCCTCCAGGCCACCAGTCGCGGCGAGCGCGGCAGCGGCCGCGGGAACGACTTCGAAGACGCCCAGGCCGGCGCGATCGAGGAGATGGGCGAAGACAACTTCGGCGTCACCTTCAACTACCTGATGGCGGTGCGCAAGCCGATCGTCGCCGCGATCAACGGCCCCTGCGCGGGTCTCGGCTTCGCCATCGCGATGCTCTGCGATATCCGTCTCGCATCGGACCGGGCGGTCTTCACGTCTGCGTTCGTGAACCGCGGCCTGATCGCTGAGCACGGCCTGAGCTGGATTCTGCCTCGCGTGGCGGGCCCGGCCAACGCGCTCGACATTCTCTGGACGGGCCGCAAGTTCTACGGTCCGGAGGCGGCCCAGATGGGCGTCGTCAACCGCTCCGTGCCGCACGACCAGGTCGTCCCCGAGGCCCGGAACTACATCAAGGCCCTGGCCGAGCGTTCCGCGCCGATGTCGCTCAAGGTGATCAAGCAGCAGGTCTACCGGCACCTGATGATGGACACCGGCGACGCGCTCCGCGAATCGAACGAGTTGATGGCCGAGAGCCTGAAGCGCG
>JAJDZH010000190.1 GCA_022824725.1 Thermoanaerobaculia bacterium
GTGCTTGACCCGTTCGCCCCCGAAGGCGAACGCTGAGAGGTTCGATAGTCCGCTACCATCGAGGCTCATGGATCCGCTGCACGAACAGATGAGGTCCTGGCGCCGGGACTTCCACCGGCACCCGGAGCTGGCGTTCGAGGAGGAGGTGACCAGCGGCAAGGTGGCCGAGCTGCTCGAGTCCTTCGGCGGCATCGAGGTCCATCGTGGCCTCGCTGGCACCGGCGTCGTCGGCGTGCTCAGGTCCGGCTCGTCGGATCGCAGCATCGCGCTGCGGGCCGACATGGACGCGCTGCCGATCGAGGAAGAGAACGACTTCGAGCACCGCTCCCGGAACCCCGGCAAGATGCACGCCTGCGGCCACGACGGCCACACGGCGATGCTGCTCGGCGCGGCGAAGCACCTGAGCGAGCACCGCTCCTTCGACGGCACGGTCTACTTCTTCTTCCAGCCCGCGGAGGAGAAGGACGGCGGCGCCCGGGTGATGATCGAGGAGGGTCTCTTCGAGCAGTTCCCGGCCGAGGAGGTCTACGGCGTTCACAACTACCCGGGCATGGAGGTGGGGAACTTCGGCCTCCGCGCCGGCCCGTTGATGGCGGCCATCGACGTCTTCGAGTTCGCGGTGACCAGCGCGGGTGGCCACGCGGCGTTTCCCCACGGCACGGTGGATCCGATCCCGATCGGGGCCGAGATCGTCCTCGCCCTGCAGACGATCGTTGCCCGCAACGTGGACCCGCTCCATAGCGCGGTGATCACGGTGGCCCGTGTCCACGGCGGCCACGCCGACAACGTGATCCCCAGCCGGGTCGTTCACGGCGGCTGCGTCCGGGCGTTCCTGCCCGAGGTGCAGAAGCTGATCGAGCGACGGATGCGGCAGATCGGCCGTGGTATCTGCACCGCCCACGGCGCCGGCTTCGAGTTCCAGTACCGCCACTACTACCCGGCGACGGTGAACCACGCCGAGCAGACGGAGAAGGCCGCCAACGCGGCCCGCGAAGTCGGCCGGGACGTCACGACGAGCCTCGCGCCCGTGATGGGCTCAGAGGACTTCGCCTACATGCTCCAGGAGCGTCCGGGCGCCTTCATGTTCCTCGGCAACGGCGACAGCGCCGGCCTCCACACCCCGCGCTACGACTTCAACGACGACGTCCTGCCGGTCGGCATGCGCTACTGGACGACGCTCGTCGAGACGCAGCTCTCGGCGTAGCGCCACGGGCGGCCGCAGCCGCGCGTCGTCGCCGCTACGCGCAGTTGCAGAGTTCGATGAAGAAGGCGCGGACGGTGTCGACGAACTCGGGGGAGTTCAGGGTGTTCATGTGGTTCGCGCCTTCGATGACGTGGAGGCGGTGTTCCTGCATGACGTCGACCAGAGCGTCGGCGTTGGGTTTCAGGGGATCGTCGCTGCCGATGATGTTGAGGGTCGGCACCTTGTTGACGCGCAGGAGTTCGGCGCTCACGTCGAGGCCGGCCATGCCGCGCACGACCGCTGCCAGGGCCGCCTGGTCGTTCGAGGCGACCATCGCCTGACCGATCGCCTGAGTCTGCTCTGGGGTCGGCGGTTCCTCGCCCGGCCACAGGAACTCGACCAGGGGGCCTCCGCCCTTGCCCGCCTCGAGAGACTCCGCGAGCGCGTTGAACATCGCGTCGTCACGCAGTTCGGGGCTGGGCCAGCCGGCGCCGCCGACCACGGCCGACATCAGCCGGTCAGGCGCGAGGGCGACGACTTTCATCGTGATGAAGCCGCCCATCGAGTAGCCGACGACGTGCGCCTGCTGCAGCCGCAGATGGTCGAGCAGGTCGACGACGTCCAGGGCCATGCGCTCGCCGTAGCTCGCCGCGTCGTGCGGCTTGCCGCTCTTGCCGTGGCCGCGCTGGTCGACCGCGATGACCTGGAACTCCTCGGCCAGCCGGTCGATGATGCCGGCGCCGCCCCAGTTCGAGGCGGCCGTGCCGGTGATGCCGTGGAGCAGCACGACCGGGTCGCCGCGGCCCTCGACGAGGTAGTGGATCTCGACGCCGTCGCTGGCCGTGAAGGACCGGGTCGAGGCGTCGCCTTGCGCCCAGGCGCCGGAGAAGGCGATGAGCGCGACCAGCGTCGCGGTCAGGAGGGTTCGGAACATCGGTTGGCGGTACATCGTCTTTCCTCTCATGGGGCGAAGGCTACCTGCTTTGCTACGCTGCCGCGCAACCTCCAACGGACCACTCTTCACGGGACTTCATGGATATCGAGACTTCAGCGCGCCAGGTCCGCGAAGACGGCTACACGGTCGTGCCCGACTTCCTGGACGAAGAGATGCTCGAGGGGCTGCGGCGTGGCCTGGCCCCCGTCTTCGAGGAGATCGGCAGCCGGCTGACGGACGACTACGGCCAGCAGACGATCCACACCCACAACCTGCTGGCCAAGACCCGCGCCGTCGACGAACTCCTCATGGACGACCGCCTGCTGGGGCTCGTGGAGGCGGTGCTCGGCCCGGACTACCAGGTCTCCGGCGTCGCCGCGATGCGGCCTGGCCCGGGCGACCGTCGCCAGCGGATGCACCAGGACGACGGCCACTATCCGCTTGCGCGGCCGCACTTTCCGCTGATCGCCAACACGCTGATCGCGCTCGATCCGTTCACGGCCGAGAACGGGGCGACGGAGATCGTTCCCGGCAGCCACCGCTCGGCGGAGCCGGTCGATCCGGACGTGCCCACCCTGACGGTCGAGATGCCGGCCGGGGCGCTGTTCCTCTGGGACGGCGCCGTCTGGCACCGGGGCGGCGGGAACTCGACGGAC
>JAJDZH010000150.1 GCA_022824725.1 Thermoanaerobaculia bacterium
TCTGGCGCGCATCCCCTACCAGCGCTGGCTGCGCTTCATCCTGCCGGCGATGGTCAAGCTCTACGTCGTCGCGATGCTCATCCTCGCGGTGGCGGCGCTGATGCGCTTCGAGTAGTCGCGACGAGTCCGTCCTCCCGCTACGCTCGCCGCCAAGTGACGCCCCACGCCCCGACTTCGTCAACCTCCGACCACGTACTCCCAGAGCACGACCCGGACGTCGGTCAACTCGTCCACGTCCGGTCTCGCCGCTGGCTGGTCGAGGAAGTCGAGCCCGGCGAGAAGCCCGGCCAGTCCTCCATCGTCCGCCTCGCCTGCGCCGAGGACGACGCCCAGGGCGAAGAGATCGAGGTCTTCTGGGACTACGAGATCGACCGCCGCATCCTGAAGCGGGAAGGATGGGGAGAACTCGCCGCAAAGGGCTTCGATACGCCGCGCCGCTTCGCCGCGTTCCTGCACACGCTGCGCTGGAACTGCGTGACGGCCACGGACCCGAACCTCTTCCAGGCCCCGTTCCGGGCCGGCATCAAGCTCGACGCCTACCAGATGGAGCCGTTGCGCAAGGCGTTGCGGATGCCGCGGGTCAACCTCTTCATCGCAGATGACACCGGCCTGGGCAAGACGATCGAGGCCGGCCTCATCGCCCGCGAGTTGCTGCTGCGCAAGAAGGTCAGGACGATCGTCGTGTCGGCGCCGAGTTCCGTTCTCGAACAATGGCAGGGCGAGATGGAGGAGCGCTTCGGACTGCTGTTCCAGATCCTGGACCGCGCGTACTTCACCCGCATGAGGCGCGAGCGCGGCTTCGGCGTCAACCCGTGGCGCACCCACAGCCGGTTTCTCGTCTCCCACAACCTGCTGCGCGACCCGACCTACGCCGAGCCGATGCGGGAGTGGCTGGGACCGGCGCTGGCGGGCAGCCTCCTGATCCTGGACGAAGCGCATCACGCCGCGCCGTCGAGCGGCGGCCGCTACGGCATCGAGTCGAAGTTCACGCGCGCCGTCCGCGATCTGAGCGGCCGCTTCGAGCACCGCCTCTTCCTCTCCGCAACGCCGCACAACGGCCACTCGAACAGCTTCTCCACTCTGCTCGAGCTGCTCGACCCGAACCGCTTCACCCGCGGCGTCAAGGTGCGCAAGGAAGCGCTCGACGCGGCGATGGTCCGCCGGCTCAAGGACGATCTCCGCGAGGTCCAGGGAGGATTCCCGAAGCGGAACGTGGTTCGCGTCGAGATCGACGGCCTGCCGGAGTCCGCGCCCGAACTTGAGTTGTCCAGGTTGCTGGACGAGTACCGGCAGAGCCGACAGGAGCGTTTCCGCTCCGCGACGAAGAGCGTCCAGGCGTCCTCCGGCCTGCTGGTCGTCGGGCTCCAGCAGCGCCTGCTGTCCTCCATCGCGGCCTTCGCGTTCAGCCTGAAGAGGCACCGCAAGACGGTCGCGGGCCAGCGCCACAGGGAGTTGGAACGACGGACGGCGGCCAGAGCGCAGGCAATGCCCGGGACCGGGGACACCGCGGCCGCGGCGCCGGCGAGCGCCAAGGCGGAGGCCAGCCTCTTCGTCTCGGCGCCGACCGCCGAAGACGAGGACGAAGGCGACGCAGCCGCATGGACGCCGGAAGAAGCCGACCGCCTGGCCCAACAGGCCGAAGAACGCCAGATCGAGACGATCGCCGCGGCCACGGAAGCGGCAGCGGCCGCGCGAACCGGCGACGCGGGCGCGGACGAGCAAGTGGCCGACGAGGCGCTCTGGCAGCGGGAAGTCAACCTCCTCGACCGGATGGAAGAGATCGCCGACCGCGCCCGGGGCCGGCCCGACGCCAAGGTGCATCGCCTCGTGGACTTCATCCGGGAGCGTCTCTGCCCCGGCCTGCCGCCGCTCGGCATGGCCTCGTCCCAGGGAGCGCCGCCGGGCTGGAACGACCGGCGCCTGCTGATCTTCACGGAGAACCGGGTGGGCACGAAGCGCTACCTGCGCGAGATGCTCGAATCCGCCATCGCCGGCACCGACCGCGCCGAGGAACGCATCGTCACCATCGACGGCCACACGCGCGGCGCCGCCCGGCGCGAGATCCAGCGCCGGTTCAACGCCCACCCCGAGGACGATCCGCTTCGGATCCTCCTGGCCACGGACGCCGCCCGCGAGGGGCTGAACTTCCAGGCCCACTGCACCGACCTCTTCCACTTCGATCTGCCCTGGAATCCCGGCCGCATCGAACAGCGGAACGGCCGCATCGACCGGAAGCTCCAACCCGCGCCGGAAGTCCGGTGCCACTACTTCGTCCTGCCCCAGCGGGCCGAGGACCGGGTACTCGACGTCCTGGTCAGGAAGACGGAGACGATCAAGGCGGAACTCGGGAGCCTCTCCAAGGTGATCGACGATTCGATCGAGCGCCGTCTCAAGAACGGCGGCATCCCGCACGGCAAGGCCGCCGAACTCGCCGAGGCCATCGCCACGGCCGACGTCGAGGCCGAGAGCAAGCGCGTCGCCCAGGATGAACTGGAGTCGGCCCGCAAGCGCCGGAGCGAGCTCCAGGGCGAAATCGAGCGCTGTCAGGCTCTGCTTCAGCGATCCCGCAACTGGGTCCGGTTCGAGACCGGCCCGTTCAGGGACGCCCTCTCCTGCGCGCTCGAACTGATGGGCGCCGAACCGCTTCGCCGCGGCCCGAACGAAGGCGGCGACGCCGTGTGGACCTTCCCCAGCCTCGACGGCCACGCCCACGGCGACCCGAGCTGGGCTCGAACTCTCGACTCCCTGCGACGCCCGCGCCGCCGCGACCAGAAGCTCGCCGACTGGCGCAGGCAGGAGACGCCGCGCCCGGTCGTGTTCGAGGACGCCGGCGTGCTGACGGACGAGACGGTCCACCTGCATCTGGAACAGCGGGTCGCCCAGCGCCTGCTGGCCCGCTTCCGCTCTCAGGGCTTTCTCCACCACGACCTGTCGCGGGCCTGCCTCGCCCAGGCCGCGGATTCCATCCCGCGGATCGTGTTGCTCGGCCGCCTGTCGCTCTACGGCAGCGGCGCGGAACGCCTGCACGAGGAGGTCATCGCCGTGGCGGCCCGCTGGATCGAACCGGCGCGCCGAACCGGCCCCCTTCGCGCCTATGCACGCGAGGCCGAGACGCGGACGCTCGATCTTCTCGAAGCCTCCCTTGCCGGCGCCGGCGGCCGGCCCGTGAGCGAGGTCGTCGAACGCCGCCTGCTCGAGGCCGCCCCGCGGGACATCCTGGAGCTGCGGCCCCAACTCGAACCGCGAGCGAAGGAAGTGGCCGGAAGCGCGGCCCGGCGACTCCGCGAGCGCGGCGAGCGGGAAGCCGGCGAACTGCGAAGCGTCCTGGAAGCGCAGCGCGAGCGAATCCGGTCCGAACTGGCCGCGAAGGACCGCGACCTCGCCCAGCGCACGCTTGCCTTCAACCGGGAAGAGGAGCGGCAACTTCTGGCCGACATGACCTCCTGGCGCCGCCGCCTGGAGCGGTTCGACCGTGACCTGGAACGGGAACCCCGGCGCGTGCGCGATTTCTACGAGGTTCGCGTCGCCCCGCCGGTGGAGCCGCTCGGCATCGTCTACCTGTGGCCGGAGACGAACTGATGCGGCGCCGCCGGATGTCCCCTTCACTCGCTCCCGCGTAGCCGATGGCCAGGCCGAACGCGAACACGCTCGCCCACCTGGAGTGGCTCGGCTTCGTCAAGCCGACCGGCCTGGTGGTCTCGCCGCCAGCGCTCGACAAGGCCGGCGCGGTGCTGGAGCGCGGCGACCGCGAAGGCCAGCGCCTGCTTCGCGAGGCGACCGCGGAACGATCGTTCGACCCGGCCGAAGGCCCCCGGCCCTGGCTACCCGACTTCGAGGCGTTCGCCCGCTCGGTGCTCGGCTGGAGCTTCTCACCGGCAGGCTACGCCGGCGGCGAAGGCGCCCCGATTCCGGACGAACTGACCCTGCACCTTCCCGGCTACGGCCAGACGCTCACGCCCGACTTCGCGGTCCGCGAGCGGGATCCGGACGAAGGCGCCTCGCCCTGGCAACTGCTCGTCCGCACACTCGCGCCGGGCCAGGACTTCGACCGCGTAGCCTCGGGGCCCGACCGTCTCGAAGCCTCTCCGCACAGCCGCCTGGAGCGCCTGTTGCGCGCCAGGAACGTTCCCGCCGGTCTGCTCTTCAACGGCCGCGCCCTGCGCCTGGTTTCGGCGCCGCACGGCGAAACGTCGGGGTGGATCGACTTCCGCGTCGCCGACATGCTGCCGGTCGCGGGACGACCCATCTGCACGGCGCTGCGGCTGCTGCTCAACGAGCGCCGCCTGCTGGCCCTACCCCGGAATCAGCGTCTCGCCGCGCTCCTGGCCGACAGCCGCAAGTACCAAAACGAGGTCAGCGAACGTCTGGCCGACCAGGTGCTGCACGCGCTGTACGAACTGCTGCGCGGCTTCCAGGCGGCCCACGACCTCTCGAAGGGGGAGCTGCTGAACGACCAGTTGCGGGAGGACCCGGGCGCCATCTATCGCGGCCTCCTCACCGTGGTTCTTCGCCTGGTCTTCCTGCTCTACGCCGAGGAGCGCGACCTGCTCTCCGAAGACGAGACCTTCGTCCGCCACTACTCCCTGGCCGGTCTCCACGACCGGCTGCGGGCCGACGCCGCGCTTCACCCCGACACGATGGACCAACGCTACGGCGCCTGGGGCCAGCTGCTGTCGCTGTTCCGCATGATCCACAACGGCGCCAAAGGGACCAGCCTCCGCCTGCCGCCCCGGCACGGCGTCATCTTCGACTTCGACCGCTTCCCCTTCCTGGAAGGGCGGCCGTTAGGCGCCGTGGGCCAGCACCACGAGCGAATCGACGCGCCCCTCGTCTCCGACGGCACGATCCAGCGCGCCCTGGAGAAGCTCCTCGTACTCGACGGCGACCGCCTCTCCTACCGGGCGCTGGACGTCGAACAGATCGGCTCCGTGTACGAGACGATGATGGGCTTCCGTCTCGAACTCGCAAGGGGCCGCTCCGCCGCGATCAAGGCGGCGAAGAAGCACGGCGCGCCCGCGACGGTGAACCTCGACGCGCTGCTCGCGGAGGCGCCGGGCGACCGCGTCAAGTGGCTGCAGGACCGCTCGGACCGCCGGCTCACGGGCAAGACGGCGAAGGCCCTGCGCGACGCGGCGACGATCGAGGAACTGCACGCCGCCCTCGACAGGACGATCGACCGCGACGCGACCCCCGACCTCGTGCGCGAGGGCGACCTGATCCTGCAACCCAGCGAAGAGCGGCGCAAATCCGGCACCCACTACACGCCGCGGGAGCTGACCGAACCGATCGTCCGCGACACGCTCGAACCGATTCTGGATCGCTTGCGCAGGGAGGCCGACGTGTCTCTACCCCGCCCCGAGCGGATCCTCGACCTCAGGATCTGCGATCCGGCCATGGGCTCCGGCGCCTTTCTCGTCGAAGCCTGCCGCCAACTCGGCGACGCGCTGGTCGATTCCTGGCACGCCCACGACGCCGTGCCGCCCATACCACCCGACGAGGACGAGACGATCCACGCCCGCCGGCTCGTCGCCCGCAACTGCCTCTACGGCGTCGACCGCAACGAAGTCGCCGTCGACCTGGCGAAGCTCTCCCTGTGGCTCACGACCCTGGCCAAGGACCATCCCCTGACCTTCCTCGACCACGCCCTTCGCCACGGCGACTCCCTCGTCGGCCTGACGATCGAACAGATCGAGGCATTCCACTGGAAGGGCGGCGAGAAGCGCTTCCAGACCGGCATCGAGACGACCTGGATCGCGGAGCCGGTCCGCAAGGCGCTCCGGCTGCGATGCGAGATCCAGGAAGCGGACGACGAGACGCCCGACCGGCTGCTGCGGGACCGCCTGGACGAAGCGGACCACGCGCTGGCCCGCGTCAAGTGGAACGGCGATCTGGCCTTGGCCGCTTTCTTCCAGGGCAAGAAGGCGAAGGAGCGCGAGGCGCTCCGCCGGCAGTTCGCCGCGGATCTGCAGTTCGGCGCGCCTAGCGGAAGCGACCAACGGGAACTTGGCTCTCCCGACGAAAGCGGCGCTGCCTCGGTGTCGACCGCCCCCGCCGGCCCTTCGCCTTCCCGCGCGCTCTCCTACATCGGCTGGCTGGAAGATCTCCGAAGCGCCGACCCGCCCCTGGCGCCGTTTCACTGGCAGATCGAGTTTCCCGAGGTCTTCCTGCCGGACGAACGCGACAACCCTGGCTTCGACGCCGTCGTCGGCAACCCGCCCTTCGCCGGCAAGAACACGACGAGGAACGCCAACGTCTCCGGGTATCCCGACTGGCTCAAACAGACCCACGAACGGAGTCACGGCAACTCCGACCTCGTAGCCCACTTCTTCCGCCGCGCCTTCAACCTGATCCGCGAAGGCGGCGCCTTCGGCCTGATCGCCACGAACACGATCGCTCAGGGCGACACGCGCTCCACCGGCCTGCGGTACATCTGCAACCGCGGCGGCGAGATCTTCCGCGCCCGGCGGCGGGTCAAGTGGCCGCGCCAAGCCGCCGTCGTGGTCAGCGTCGTGCATGTGCATCGCGGCCCTTGGCACGGTCCGAAGCTGCTGGACGGCGCGGAGGCCCCGAAGATCACCGCCTTCCTCTTCCACCGCGGCGGCCACGACGACCCGGGGCGGCTCGCCGAGAACGCCGGCAAGAGCTTCCAGGGCAGCATCGTCCTCGGCATGGGCTTCACCTTCGACGACACGGACAAGAAGGGCGTCGCCAGTCCGCTCGCCGAGATGGAGCGTCTCATCGATGAGAACCCGAAGAACCGGGAGGCGATCTTCCCCTACATCGGCGGCGCGGAACTGAACGCCAGCCCGACGCACAGCCACCATCGGTACGTCATCAACTTCAGGGACTGGCCGCTGCGACGGGCCGCCCACTGGGCCGCGGCCGCGCCGGACACGGCTTCGTCGTGGAGCGGTGCCTCCGACGTACAGCGGGAGGCGTGGCGCCGCAGCGGAACGGTGCCGCCCGACTACTCCGGGCCGGTGGCAGCCGACTGGCCGGAACTGCTGGCGATCGTCGAGGAGCGGGTGAAGCCGGAGCGCGAACGCAACAACCGCAAGGCCTACCGGGACTACTGGTGGCACTACGGCGAAAAGCGAAGTGAACTCCGGGCCGGCATCGCCGACCTCGACCGCGTCCTGGCCATCTCATCGGTGGGCCAGCACGCCGTCTTCGCCTTCCTGCCCGCCAACATGGTCTATTCGCACGCCCTGATCGTCTTTCCCACACGCACGAACGCCGCCTTCTGCGCCCTTCAATCCAGTCCCCACGAACTCTGGGCCCGCTTCTTCGGCTCATCGCTCGAAGACCGCCTCCGCTACACGCCCTCTGACTGCTTCGAGACCTTCCCCTTCCCCACCGATTGGGAAGCCCACGCCGCCCTCGAAACCGCCGGCAAGTCCTACTACGACCACCGCGCCGCCCTGATGATCGAGAACGACGAGGGCCTCACCAAGACCTGCAACCGCTTCCACGACCCCTACGAGTCCGGCCCCGCCATCCAGAAGCTCCGCGACCTTCACGCCGCCATGGACCGCGCCGTCC
>JAJDZH010000299.1 GCA_022824725.1 Thermoanaerobaculia bacterium
CGACGGCGCGCGCCAGCGTCTCGTCGCCGTCGTAGACCAGGCGGACGGCGTGGTCGAGCCAGGCGCCTTCGTTCCGCTCCGGGCCGCTTTCCGCTTCCCGCGCCGCCTCGACGGACCAGGCGAAGCCGGCGCCGACCGACAGCGGCAGCTCGGCGATCGCGGGTGGCTGCAGGTGGCCGTGGTCGCCCCAGTCCGTGATGAGAAAACCCTGAGCGCCGGCCTCGGAACCAGCTATCGCGGCAAGGGCCAGGTTGCCGACGGCGTTCTGCAGCCGTCCGCCGAAGCTGTGCCAACTGCTGGTTCCCGGGCATACCCAGAACTCCCGGCCTGAAGCCGCCAGCCTCTTGCACTGGTCAACGTACGGATGGTTCGCTTCGTAGCCCCAGCACAACGCGACCGCGTCCTCCGGGACCTGGTCGACCAACTCCGGATAGTGCAGGATGATGTCGCCCCAGAACAGCATCTGGCGGCCGCGGTCGGTGACCATGCGGTGCACCCGGCGCAGGAAGTCCAGGTACACGGCCGGCTTGCCCCGCTCCTCGCACGCCTCGGCGGAGCGCCCACGGCCGAGATCGAACGTCTCGTCGAGGCCGACGTTGAACCGGGGGCTCGTGAACTGGGGCAGCAGCTCGTCGTAGAGGCCCGCGAGCAGTTCCGGCACCCGTGGATCGGTCGCGCAGAGGCTGAAGGGCTCCGGGTCGATGGAGAAGGGGTGCTTGAAGCCCTCTGGCACCTCGGCGAATGGGCGGTAGCGATCGTGTACGAGCCAGCGGTGGAAGTGGCCGAAGCTGTTCTGGTTGGGCGCCAGTTCGATGAACCGCTCCCGGCACCAGGCATCGAGCCTACGGATCTCCTCGGCGGTGAACGGAGAAGCGTCGCGCCAGACGTCCTCGTGGTCAGCGTAGGCGTAGGTGTGCTCGACGTAGAGCTGGAGGTGGTTGATCTTCCAGGCGGCGAGCCTGTCGATCAGCCGCTCGAAGTAGTCCATCCGGGGTACGCGGTTGCGGCTCACGTCGAGCATCGCGCCGCGGATGGGGAAGTCCGGCCGGTCTTCGATCTCGACGGCTGGCGCCTCGAAGCCTGCGGCTGCCGGCCGGCCGCGCGCGGCGAGCCACTGCTTCAGGGTGGAGGCCGCCCGGAACACTCCGGTCGGCGTCGCGGCGTCGACCCGGATGCCGCTCCGGTCGACGCGCAGGCGATAGCTCTCGTCGGTCGGGACCTCGACCGGCGCGTCTCGGCCGGACCCGGTCGAGTCGACCCGGACTCTGCAGGCAATGGCGGTCGCGGCCCCGGCGTCGTCGCCTGCGAACTCGGGCGCTGCCAGGTCGTGGCCGGAGTCCGCGAGTGCCCGGTGCAGGCCGGCGACCGCGAACTCCATTTCGTCCGAGGCCGGTCCCCGCTCGGTCTCAGCAGCCGTCACCTGGAGCGGGACGGGCAGGCCTCCCGGCAGGACCAGGGAGTCGGCGGCGTCAAGGACCTCAACCCGCCGCGGCGGCGGCCAGAGACTCACGGGTTCGCGGCTCAGGCTCTCCGCAGCCGGATGTCGACGCCGGTCGGGCTGGTATGGCGGCCGCCGCCGGCGTTGGCCGCGGTCCAGGCGAGATGGTCGATCGCACGCCCGGCCGTCGGTTCCAGGTCGTCGTCGGTCTGGCGGAACAGGACCCGCATCGTGCCGTAGTTGACGGCCAGCAGGACGTCCTTGAAGGTCTCGGCCGGACCGGGGACGTGCTCCAGCAGCCAGGCGCGGTCCTCCTCGCAGTCGGGGCCGAGGATGTGGACGTGGTGGAAGCCGGGGTGACCGGCGTCCTCGAGGAGCTCGATCTTCGCTCCCCAGGGGTCCGTCACGAAGGAGATGTAGAGCTTCGCCGGGCCGAAGTGCCGCGGCTCCCAGAACTCGGTGGCGCCGTCGGCCAGCATGGCGGCATGGACGCGGTCGAGGTCCTCCACCGACCAACCGGAGTGGTCGAGCCCGGTGCCGATGCTGGGGCCGGGACTCTCGGCATGCCGCCAATGGAGGTCCGCGGTGCCTTCGCCGGCCCGGAACCTGGCGGCGGCGCCGGCGATGCCCTCCAGTACTTCGCCGCCGAAGTGCCGCGCGTACCAGGCGGCGGCGGCGGCCGGGTCGGAGGCGTTCAGCGCCAGGCGGTTGAATCGGCAGGTGTCGGTCATTTCGGAGGCTCCTCGGGCGCGGTGTGGGCTTGAACTGAGGGCGGTGATTGTGTCACCGATCGGCCGTGCCGCGCGGGCCTCGTCCGATCGGGCGTAAGCTTCGTCCCGTGAGAGGGATGCGGGGCGGCAGCCCGCCATGACGACGCCGGCCGGGGACCGCGAGGCGCTATCGGGCGTCGTCGAGCGGGTCGTCTTCCACAATCCGGACAACGGATTCGCGGTGCTCCGCATACGGGTGCGGGGCAGCTTCCAGTTGACGACGGTGGTGGGACGGCTGCCACTGGTCTCCCAGGGGGAGACGATCCAGGCGTCCGGCTCGTGGAAGAACGACCCCAACCACGGGGTCCAGTTCCAGGCCGAGCGGCTTGCCGTGTCGCCGCCCGATTCGCTCGACGGCATCCGTCGCTATCTCGGTTCGGGAAAGGTGCATGGCGTCGGCCCCAAGATGGCGAAGCGCCTCGTCAAGGCATTCGGCGAGGACGTCTTCGACGTCATCGAGAACGAGCCGGATCGCCTGACTGAGGTTCCCGGCATCGGTCCCAAGCGGGCGAAGAGTCTGAGCGAAGGCTTCAAGGACCAGAAGGCTGTCCGGGACATCATGGTCTTTCTGCAGACGCACGGTCTCGGCTCGGCGCGGGCGGCCCGGATCTACAAGGCCTACGGCGCCGACGCGGCGACGTTGCTCACGGAGGATCCGTACCGGTTGGCGCGGGACATCCGCGGCATCGGCTTCAGGATCGCGGACGGCATCGGCGCCAGTCTGGGCAAGGACCGCGAGGGTCTGCCGCGGGCGCGGGCCGGCCTCGGCTACACGCTGGAGCAGGCGCGAGGCGCCGGACACTGCGGGCTTCCCCGGAACGAGCTCCTCGAGCAGGCCCGGGAACTGCTGAAGATCCCGGAGGAGATCCTCGTCACCGCGCTGTCGGATGAGCTGCACGCGGGGCGGCTCGCCGCGACGCGCCTGGGCGGCGAAGAGGCCGTCTTTCTGCCGCTCCTGCTATCGGCCGAGCGGGCCATCGCCCGCCGGCTGGGGGAGATGATTCGGGCAGACCCGCCGTCCTGGGCGGGTATCGATGCCGCCAAGGCGCTGGC
>JAJDZH010000232.1 GCA_022824725.1 Thermoanaerobaculia bacterium
CGCCTCGTCCGCGTACTCGACGTCGTAGGCCATGCCGGAGCAGCCGCCGGTCTTGAGGGCGATGCGGAGCCCCTGCGTGTCCTCTCCCCGGGCGGCAATCATGGCCCGGGCCCGCTCGGCGGCGACATCGGTCAGTGTCAGGAGCTTCGGCGCGTCGGTCATCACGGTCCCTCTAGAAATAGCCTAGCTCAAGGCGCGCGGCCTCGCTCATCCGGTCGGGCGTCCACGGCGGTTCCCAGACGATATCGACCTTCACGTCACCCACGCCCGAGACTTCCCGAACGGCCTCCTCGACGCGCCCCGGGATGTACTGGGCTTCCGGACAGTGCGGCGTCGTCAGCGTCATCGTGACGTCCACGTCGCGGCCGTTCCGGATGGCGATGTCGTACACGAGCCCGAGTTCCCAGATGCTGACCGGGATCTCCGGGTCGTAGACGGTACCTATGGCGGCCACGACAGCCGGTCGAAGCGCTTCGGCGTGCTCGTCAGGGGTGACAGTGCCGGGCTGGGGCGGTGTGTCGTAATGGGCCATGGCTATTCCGTCTGGACCGTTCCCGGCTCGTTGTCAAGCGCGGCACGCAGCGTATGGAACGGCAGCGTGGCGCACTTCACCCGCATGGGGAACTCGCGCACGCCGGCCAGCACCTCCAGCTTGTCGAGACCCTCGGCCTCGGCGTCCGGACCCGTCAGCATCTTCTGGAACCGCCGGAAGAGGTCGTGCGCCTCCTCGAGGGTCTTGTCTTTCAGCATGTCGGACATGATGGAGGCCGTGGCCACGGAGATCGCGCAGCCCCGGGCGTCGAACGATACGTCGCGGATCACTCCGTCCTCAACCAGGACATCGAGCGTGATCAAGTCGCCGCAGAGGGGATTGTGTCCCTTGGCCGTGCCGCTCGGCTCGGTCAGCCGCCCGGCATTCCGCGGGTTTCGGCTGTGGTCGAGGATGACTTCCTGGTAGAGGTCGCGAAGGTCGATCACAACTGGAACAGCTCCTTTACCTTGCCGAGACCTTCGACCAGAGCGTCGAAGTCCGAAGCGTGCGTGTAGATGCCGAGCGAAGCGCGAATGGTCGCGGGCACGTCGAAGTGGCGCATCGCGGGCTGTGCGCAGTGATGCCCGACCCGGACGGCAACCCCTTCCCGGTCGAGCACGGTCCCCACGTCGTGGGGGTGCACATCATCCATCACGAACGAGATCGAGCCGGCTCGATGGCGGGGCGTGCCGATCAGGCGCACGCCGTCGACTGCCTGCAGGCGGTCGACCCCGTACTTCAGCACGGCGCTCTCGTGGCGCTGGATGTTCTCGCTCCCGAAACGCTGCACGTAGTCGATGGCGGCGGCCAGCCCGACCGCACCCGCGATGTTCGGGGTGCCGGCCTCGTAGCGCGCCGGCGGCGGTGCATACGTCGTCCGCTCGAACGTCACTTCCTCGATCATGGAACCGCCGCCCTGCCAGGGCGGGAGAGACGTCAGCAGGTCAAGCCGTCCGTAGAGCGCGCCGATCCCCGAAGGCCCGTAGAGCTTGTGGCCCGAGAACGTGTAGAAGTCGCAGGCGAGGTCTGCCACGTCGACGGCCGCGTGCGGAACGGCCTGGCAGCCGTCAACCAGTGTGAGGATTCCCCGTTCACGGGCCCGGTGACAGATCTCACGGGCCGGGAGCACGGTGCCGGTGGTGTTGGAGACGTGCGAGAACGCGATGAGCTTGGTCCGGTCGGTCACCTCCCGGAAGACCGCCTCGACGTCGACGTTCCCGTCCTGGTCGGCGGCAGCTGCGCGAATTCGCACGCCGGTCGCATCGCGCATCAGTTGCCACGGCACGATGTTGGAGTGGTGTTCAAGCACCGTGAGCACGATCTCGTCGTCGGGCTCGAGGCGGCCGCTCCGGCCGAGCGTCTCGGCCACCAGGTTGATCGCCTCGGTCGCGCCCCGGGTAAACACGATCTCCTCGGGCCGGCCGGCGTTGAGGAAGCGGCGCACGGTCTCGCGCGCGGCCTCGTACCGGTCGGTGGCCTGCGCCGAGAGCAGGTAGACCCCCCGGTGCACGTTGGCGTATTCCGACTCGTAGAAGTCCCGGAGTCCGTCCAGCACTGCGCGGGGCTTCTGGGCGCTCGCGGCGCTGTCGAGGAACGCGAGCGGACGACCGTTCATCGGGCGCGCCAGCAGCGGGAAATCGTCCCGTGCGGCGAGGATTTCGGGGTTCTGGCCCGCGGGCGCGTTCATGATGTGGCACTCCCCAGTGCGTGCAGTCGC
Organism: Thermoanaerobaculia bacterium; assembly: GCA_022824725.1. Classification (GTDB taxonomy): domain Bacteria; phylum Acidobacteriota; class Thermoanaerobaculia; order Multivoradales; family Multivoraceae; genus Multivorans. Next base: position 2,250 of record JAJDZH010000232.1, read on the forward strand.
TCGTCGACCAGGCGCCGGATGAACTCGCGCACGCCCTCGTGGGCGATGCGGTCGGCCACGGCGCCGGTGAAGGCCTCCATCAACAGGGCCCGCGCCAGCTGCTCGGACAGGCCGCGGGAGCGGAGGTAGAACAGCGCGTCGGTGTCGAGTTCGCCGGTCGCGGAGGCGTGGCTGCACGCCACGTCGTCGGTGAGGATCTCAAGCTCCGGCTTGCTTTCGGCCCGGGCGCCGGCGTTCAGGAGCAGGTTGCGGTTGTCGAGCGCCGCGTTGGTGCCCGAGGCATCCGGGAGCACCCGGATCCGTCCCTGGAAGGCGCCGCGCGCCGTGTCGGCGAAGATGCCCCGCCAGAGCTGCCGGCTCGTCCCCTCGCGGGCGTGGTGATCGAGGCGGGTCAGCGCGTCGATGTGGCCTGTCCCCTTTGCCAGGCAGACGCCGTTGACCTCCCCGTCGGCGCCCGGCTCCTCGAGCGCAAGACGCGTCTCGGCCCGGACGGCGCCGTTAGTCGCGGCCAGCACGAACCCGGCATAGGCGGCGCTAGCCCGCAGGCGGGCGTGGGCAACGTTGACGTGCACGGCGGTCGCGGATCCCGCGTCGGCCCGGACGTGCTCGAGGCGCGCCCCGGCGCCGACCGCGATGTCGGTGACGTGGTTGGTCCAGACGCCGGCGCTGCCGCCCGCATGAATCTCGACCACGTGCGCCCGGGCACCGGCGCCGAGCGCGATCAGGGTGCGGAGGTGATGGGCTCGCGGTTCCTCCGTCTTGCGGGTGACGTGCACAACCTCGAGCGGATGGGCAAGCGCGACATCGTCCTCGATCAGCAGGACGGCCCCGTCGGACGCAAGCGCCGTATTCAGCGCCACCAGCGCCTGGGGGCGGCGGTCGGTGACGCGCGACAGCCGCTCCTCGGAGAACGCGTCGGGGTCGCCGATGAGGTCGCGTGTCGCCTGCGGATTCTCCGCCAGCAGTGCGCCGAGCGTGGTGAGACGAACCCCTTTCGGCGGCTCGCCGGCGTCGGAATGACCGCGGCTGAACCGGCCGTCCACGAACACGAGCCGATGGCGCGGTCCCTCGAGGTACGGAGCCGGCACCGCTGCCGCTCGCGCGCCGTCAGGCGCCGCGGGCGCAAAGACCTGGCCGGTGAGGGCCGCGGTCGGCCCGGACCGCCATTCCTCGATCCTCGCCGTCGGCGGGCCGTCTTCCTCGAACTGGCGGAAGGCCTCTGCACGAAGTGCGTCGACCCAGGGCGTGCCCGAGCCGGGGAGCGTGTCACGGCAGGCGGCAAACGCCGTTCGCTGTCCTGCCAGCCATGCGTCGGTCATGGGGTCAGGCCGGCTGGAAGGCCGCGTAGCCGGTCCGTTCCAGTTCCAGTGCGAGTTCGCGGTCGCCCGAGCGGGCGATCCGCCCGTCAGCCAGGACGTGCACCGAATCCGGCACGACATACTCGAGCAGCCGCTGGTAGTGCGTGATGACGACCAGGGCGCGCTCGGGGTTGCGCATGGCGTTGACCCCCGTCGCCACGATCCGGAGGGCGTCGATGTCGAGGCCGGAATCCGTCTCGTCGAGGATCGCGAGCCGGGGCTCCAGCATGGCCATCTGGAAGATCTCGTTCCGCTTCTTCTCCCCGCCCGAGAAGCCGGCGTTGACGTCGCGCCGGAGAAAGTCCTCGTCCATCTCGAGCCGGGCCAGGGTCGCGCGGGCGCGCTTCAGGAAATCGATCGCATCGATCGCGGACTCGTCCCGCGCCTTGCGCTGGGCGTTGAGGGCGGTGCGGGTGAAGGTGGCGTTGACGACGCCCGGAATCTCGACCGGGTACTGGAACGCCATGAAGACCCCGGTGGCCGCGCGCTCCTCGGGCTCCATCGCGAGGAGGTCCTGCCCGTCGTAGCGAACCTCGCCGTCGGTGACCTCGTAGCCGTCCCGGCCCGCGAGCACGTTCGACAGGGTCGACTTGCCCGAACCGTTCGGCCCCATGATGGCGGCGACCTCGCCGGCCGCGACGCTCAGGTCGATGCCCTTCAGCACCTCCTTGTCGTCAACACTGGCCCGAAGGTTGCGAATCGTGAGAAGTGGTTCGCTCATCCGACGGCGCCCTCCAGGCTGATGCCGAGCAGTTTCTGCGCCTCCACCGCGAACTCCATGGGCAGCTGCTGGAGCACGTCGCGGCAGAAGCCGTTCACGATCATGGACACCGCCTCCTCGGGGTCGAGCCCGCGCTGGCGGCAATAGAAGAGCTGCGCGTCGCTGATCCGCGACGTCGTGGCCTCGTGCGCGACCTCGGCGCCGGGGTGCCGCACGTCGATGTAGGGCACGGTGTGGCCGCCGCAGGTATCGCCGATCAGGAGCGAGTCGCACTGCGTGAAGTTGCGGGCGCCGCCGGCCTTCGGCTGGACCCGCACCAGGCCCCGGTAAGTCTGCTGCCCGCGGCCGGCCGAAATCCCCTTCGAGATGATCGTGCTCCGGGTGTCGCGCCCGAGGTGGATCATCTTGGTGCCGGTGTCGGCCTGCTGGCGGAGGTTCGAGATCGCCACCGAGTAGAACTCGCCGACGGACCGATCGCCCTGCAGGAGCACACTCGGGTACTTCCAGGTGATCGCCGAGCCGGTCTCGACCTGGGTCCAGGAGATCTTCGAATCGGCGCCGCGGCAGGCGCCCCGCTTGGTCACGAAGTTGTAGATGCCGCCCTTGCCCTCGGCGTCGCCCGGGTACCAGTTCTGGACCGTCGAGTACTTGATCTCGGCGTCCTTCAGTGCCACGAGCTCGACGACGGCCGCGTGCAGCTGGTTCTCGTCGCGCTGCGGTGCCGTGCACCCTTCGAGGTAGGAGACCCGGCTCCCCTCGTCCGCAATGATCAGCGTGCGCTCGAACTGGCCGGTGCCTTGCGCGTTGATCCGGAAGTAGGTGCTGAGCTCCATCGGGCACTGCACGCCCTTCGGGACGTAGACGAACGAGCCGTCACTGAAGACGGCGGAGTTGAGCGCTGCGTAGAAGTTGTCGCCCTGCGGCACCACGCTCCCGAGGTATTTCCTGACCAGCTCCGGATGGTCGCGGACGGCCTCCGAGATCGGGCAGAAGATGACACCCATCTCGGCAAGCTTGTCCTTAAAGGTGGTCGCTACCGAGACGCTGTCGAACACGGCGTCGACCGCGACGTTCCCGGCGCCGGCGACGCCCGCCAGGACCTCCTGCTCCCTGAGCGGGATGCCGAGCTTCTCGTAAGTGCGGAGGAGTTCGGGATCGACCTCGTCGAGACTGGCGGGACCGTCGCCCTCCTGCTTCGGCGCGGCGTAGTAGCAGGCCTCCTGGAAGTCGATCTTGGGGAAGTGCACGTTGGCCCAGCGGGGCTCGCGGTCCTCGAGGCCGAGCCACATGCGGAACGCCTTGAGGCGCCACTCAAGGAGCCACTCCGGCTCTTCCTTCTTGGCCGAGATGAAACGGACGATCTCCTCGTTGAGACCCGTCGGCGCCCGTTCGGTCTCGATGTCGGTGACGAAGCCGTAGCGGTATTCGCCGGATGCGCGCTCGACCGTCTCGACGGTTTCCCTGAGCGGGGTCACGAGGCCATCTCCGGCACGGCGGCAACAGG
>JAJDZH010000048.1 GCA_022824725.1 Thermoanaerobaculia bacterium
GGCGGCCTGACCCTCGACGACGCCGGACCGACGATCGCGCCGGTCGTCTTCGCGATCGCCGAGAGCCCGCTCGAGCCCGGGCTGATCTGGGCCGGCACGAACGACGGCCAGGTCCAGTTGACCCGGAACGGTGGCGAGACGTGGACCAATGTGACCGCGAACCTCCCCGGCCTGCCACCCCTCGGCACCGTGCGCAACATCGACCCGTCGGACTTCGCCGCCGGCGCCGCCTACGTGGCGGTCGACCGTCACCAGGAAGGCGACACGACGCCCTACGTGTACCGGACGAAGGACTACGGCGAAACGTGGACCGATCTCGCGGCCGGCCTGCCGCGCGGACCGCTCGCGAACGTCCACGCCGTCCGCGAGGATCCGGAGCAGGCTGGCCTCCTGTTCCTGGGCACCGAGAACGCGCTCCACGTCTCGTTCGACGACGGCGCGAACTGGCGGAGCCTCTCCCGGCGCAGCGACGGCGCCGCGAACCTTGCTCCGGCGCCCGTCCACTGGATCGAGGTTCAGGAACACTTCGACGACCTGGTCGTCGCCACCTACGGTCGCGGCATCTGGATCCTGGACGACCTGACGCCGCTTCGCGAGATCGCGCGCGGGCTGACGAGCCGCGGCCCGACGCTGCTGGCGCCGCGGATCACCTACCGCTTCCGCACCCGCGGCGCGCCGATGGCCCAGCCGGACGTGCCGGCGACCGGCACGAACCCGCCCTACGGCGCGCTGCTCCACTACTGGATTTCGGAGCCGACCGAGGGCAACGAGACGTCGCCGGAAGGCGATACCCGCAGCGCGGCAATCCGCATCCGCGACGGCGAAGGCCACCTGGTCCGTACCCTGGACGATCTGCCCGCGGCGCCGGGCCTCCACCGCATGACCTGGGATCTGCGCCACGACCCGACCACCCAGGTGCGGCTGCGCACCAGGCCCGACGAGCGGCCCGACTGGCAAATGCCGGAGGCAGGCTGGCGGCCCCTGCCCGACGGTGGACGCTTGTCGATGCTGGCGGCGCCCGGCAGCTACCGGATCGAGCTGGTGCTTGCGAGCGATGGCGACGGCGACGCGGAGGACGAGAGCCAGCCGATCTCGACGGTCGACATGGACGTCCTTCTCGACCCGGACGCCACCGTCTCCCCCGGCGACCTGGCCGCGCAGCAGGCCCTGCTCGTCGAGATCCGCGACGGCATCGAACGGGCCGCCTACCTCGTCAACGAGGCCGAGCGTCTCCGCCACGACCTGCGGCAACTCGAAGATCGCCTGTCGGAGCGCGGGGGCGACATCGACGTCTTCGAAGCGACCAACCAGGCCGGCTCGCTGCGAGAGGAACTCCGGGCCATCGAGAGCGCCTTCTTCGACCTCCGGATGACCGGCGCCGGCCAGGACTCCCTGCGCTGGCCACGCCGCCTCTACGCCCGACTCACCTACCTGGCCCGGTCGGTCGGCCAGGCGGACGCCCGGCCAACGGATCAGCAGGCGGCGGTGTGGGAGATGCTGAGCAGCCAGCTCACCGAGCAGGAAGACCGTTTCGGCGCTACTCTTGCCGGCCCGCTGGCGGACCTGAACCGGACCCTCGCCGACAGCGGTTTCCCGCTGGTGGACACTCGTTGACCGTAGCCGCACCCTCCCTTCCGCGTCGCCTTGAATCGGCTGCGTTCCGCCGGCGCCGCATCGAGGCCAGCGGTACCGAGCTCGAGGTCTACGAGTGGGGCCCCGCCGATGGTCCCGCGATCCTGCTGGCTCACGGCATCCAGGACTTCGCGCTGACGCTCGCGCCGGTCGCGGAGGCGTTCGCCACCGACCACCGGGTCATCGCCTACGACCTGCGCGGCCACGGCGAGAGCGCGCATCCCGGCATCTACACGATGGCCCACCACATCGCCGACCTGCACGCCGTGTTCCTCGACTGCGAACTCGAGCGGCCATTCGTCATCGGCCACAGCCTCGGCGGCCAGGTCGTCGCCCAGTGGGCCGGCATCTTCGCCGAGCTGCCGCGCGCCGTCGTGCTGATCGAGGGTCTCGGGCCGCCCTACGCGCTGAACCGGTTTCCCGAGGAGGTCAAGCAGAAACGGGCCAGGACGGGAATCGAGGCGCTCACCCATCCGCGACAGCACCGGCTGGTCGCCTCCAGGGAGCACGCCTGGGACCTCCTGAAGCGGGTGCATCCCCGTCTCGACCCGGAGCGTGCCCGCGAGTTCGTCGACCTGGGGACGCGACCCCTGCCCGGCGGCGGCCTGGAGTGGAAGTGGGATCCCCAGGTGGTGACGACCTGGATGTCGAACGTGCCGGAAGCCTCCGAAGAACGCTGGAGCTGGGTCACCTGCCCCACCCTCATCCTCACCGCCGCCCTGGCCAACGAGTTCTGGAGCGGCCGCCGCGGCGTCGACGACCAGCACGCCACGCCCGAACCCGAAGAGATCGCCCGCCGTGTCGCCCTCTTCCGCCGCGGCCAGCACGAGGAGATCGAAGGCGCCGGCCACATGGTCCACTATGACGCTCCGGACCGGCTCGTAGCGATGATCCGCCGGTTCCTGGACGGCCTGCCGGCGGCGTAGCGGGCGTCGGCTGCACCCGCCCGCGTGGGGTCCAGGGAGGGGGTCCCGGACGGACGCTCGCGCGCACTTGGTGAACCAGGGGTCTGGCGCTCGCTTCGGTCGCCGGCGCTCCGGGCGGACGTCGCTAGATGGAGGCTCTACGGCAGTCGCTTGGCTCCAGCCCGCCGGGCCCCCCTCCCTGGACCCACGCGGGCTGGAGGTCGTTGCCGCTCGTGACGGTGCTACTGCGACAGGCGTGGACGCCCCACACTGGGTGCGCCGGCGCCCTCGCCGGCCTTCGGGCGACGACGCGGAGCGTCGGCGTACGAGAAACGCGCGAGGCCGAAGGCCTCACCGCTACTCGCCCAGGAGCTTCGTCAGCAGGTCGGCGAGGCGGTAGCCGGCCAGGGCGGCGCGCTGCAGGGAGATGTCGTATGCGAGGTCGGCGTAGGCGGCAGGTGGTGCTTCGCCGCGGTTGAGGTAGGGAGGATAGAGAGTGTTGCGGACGATCTGGTTCGACTCGTGGGCCCAGGCTTCGAAGTCGCCGGACTTGAGGCTGGCGCGGACGGCGTCGTCGAAGGGGTGGCGAGAGCGGGCTTCGGCGGCGATCCGCTTCTTGTGGGTCTCGTACTCGCGGTCGCGGGCCTCTCCGAAGTACCTCCAGAACTGATCGGGCGGCGGCCGGTTGGATTCGGAGCTGAGTTTCGCCAGCGCTTGCTGCCGGTCGTCGGCCCGGAACCGGCCGTCGAGGGCGCCGTCCCAGAAGGCGTGCAGGTTGCGGTTCCAGTCGTCGAGAGCGAAGCCGTTGCCGCCGCGGTCGCCTTCGCGCTCGTCGCGGCGGTCGGTGACCCGGGAGGCGGCGTGGAGGGGCTGGTGGACGTCGCCGACCAGGTGGAAGATCCACGCCAGATGGATGGCGCGCTTGCCCGGCCGGCCGGACGTGTCGGCGACAGAGAGGGCAAGCTCATACAACTGGCTGACGGCGTTCGGCTCGGCCACCGGCAGATCGGTGTCGTGGGCCGATCCGTCGGCGCCCTGGCGCCAGGTCCAGCCGATGTAGTGCCAGGTCGGGCGGTTGTACTTCTCGAGCTGGCGCGCAAGATCGGGCCAATAGGCGGCCCGCTCGAACAGGATGCGGTC
>JAJDZH010000183.1 GCA_022824725.1 Thermoanaerobaculia bacterium
GCTGTTCGGGTCCTGGGCCAGCTTGGCGTGGCCGAAGAAGCTCTGGGTGCCATCGACGAGATCGGCGCCGAAGGCTCCGCCCATCGTCATGTACATGATGTCCTCGCCGGGCACGAAGGCGAGCCGCGCGGCGGCGATCGAACCGCCCCAGGGCTCGGCGACGAACACGTCCTCGACGTCGACGAGGGAGGTGCCGTCGAGCCGGCCGCGGACCAGGGCGACGGTGCCCTCGCGGCCGGAGACCTGCCGGGTGTAGGTGAGATAGACGTAGCCGTTGTCGGCGAAGTGCGGGTGAGTGGCGACTTCCATCATGCCGGCGAGGCTGCGGGCGAGGACGTCGTCGGGGACACCGGAGATCGGCTCTTCGACGAGCACGCCGTCGCGGATCAGGCGCAGGTCGCCTCCCCGCTCGGTGACCAGCATGTCGCCCTTGGGGAGGAAGGCGAGGGACCACGGCCGGTTGATGCCGCGGGCGACGACGGAGACCTTCACTTCGGGGATCAGGTGGGTGTTCATGATCCACGGCTCGTCGGGCAGTTCGACCCGCGGGAGGCCGCTGCCCCCGCCGCCGTAGCCCGTCTGGGCGACGGTCTGGCCGGCGATGGCGGCTGCCAGGCAGAACGCGGCGATCCTGGTCATTTGAGTAGCGGTCTTTCGCTTCATTGTCCGTCCCCCACTGGGTGCGCGGGTCTTCTGACCCGCTGCCGCCGCAGGCGGCCAAGTAACGCGCCGGCCGTCAGGCCGGCACCACAACACTAACCATCCGTCCCGCCTTCCGCCTCTTCCGGCCACTCGGCTCCCTGCAGGATCCACAGCCGGATCGTCTCGATCTGCTCTTCGGTCAACTGGGTGCCGGCCTCGTACGGCGGCATCCGCATCTCCAGGAACTCCGAGCTCACGCGGATGTAGAGCTCGCTGTCGTCCGGGTCGCCGGGGGCGATGTTGGGGAAGCCGCCGAGGTCCTTGAAGGCCGACTCCTTGATGTCGAGGCGGAGATCCGCCTCGCGCAGGGACCTGTCCTCGCCGTGGCACTCGTAGCAGAACGCCTCGAGGATCGGCTGCACGTCCCTGGCGTAGTCGATCTGCTTCTCGTCCTGACCGCTTGCCGGCGGCGCGCCGGCCGAGCCGGCGACCAGCAGGGCCAGAGCCAGAGCGAGGGAGAAACGGGGACGTGTGTTCATGCCTTCTCTTCCGTTCAAGCCGAGAGACCCGCGCCGCCTCGGCGGTCTGGACCAGGGCCGGCAACGGGTCTCGGCTACAGTCTAGTCACTTCCCGACGGGCACTCCCGGAACTACAGCGATGAAGTGTGGAACGAGGATCATACGGCCTCTTGCGGCGACGGTCGCGGCGTTGGCCGTCCTGGGCTGCGGCGACGGTTCGTCGGGCGGCCCGGAGCGCGCCGACTGGCCGATGTACCGCGGCGACGCCGCGGGGACCGGGTACTCGCCGCTGGCCGAGATCACGACCGCCAACGTCGGCCACCTGGCACCCGCCTGGACCTACGGACTCGCTTCGTCGCCCGCCGGCGAGGGTGCGGCGGGCGATCCCGGGCGGCCGGCGCGCTCGCAGGCGACGCCCATCGCGGTGGACGGCGTGCTCTACCTGCCGGCAGCCGGCGCGGTAGTCGCGCTCGAGGCGGCGACCGGGGCCGAGATCTGGCGCCACACGGTGGCGGACGGCGCTCCGTCGCGCCGCGGCGTTTCGTACTGGCCGGGCGGCGGCGCGGACGGGGCGATGCCCCGCATCCTGTTCTGCGCCGGCGCGCGTCTCGTCGCCCTCGACGCGGCTTCAGGAACGCCGGCGACGGAGTTCGGCGATGGCGGCATCGTCGACATCGGCGTTCCCTACAACTCCGTGCCGCTGGTCTGGCAGGACATCGTCGTCGTCGGCGCGAACACGCCGCCCGGCACGGCGGGCGGAATCGGCAACGCCCGGGCGTTCAGCGCCGTCACCGGCGAGAAGCTCTGGGAGTTCAACTCCGTGGCCCAGCCGGGCGAAGTCGGCCACGAGACCTGGGAGGGCGAGAGCTGGCGGGGCCGCCTGGGCGGGAACGCCTGGCCCTTCTACTTCACGGTCGACGAGGCACGGGAACTCGTGTTCCTGCCGCTCGCCGCGCCGATTCCCTTCGCCTACGGCGGCGACCGGCACGGCGCCAACCTGTTCGCGAACGCGGTGGTCGCGGTCGACATCCGGACGGGGGACTACCGCTGGCACTTCCAGACCATCCACCACGACATCTGGGACCACGACCCGCCGGCGCCGCCGGTGTTGTTCGAGGTCGAGCGGGGCGGCGAGACGATCGACGCCCTCGCCGTGACGACGAAGTCGGGCTACCTCTTCGTCCTGAACCGGGAGAACGGCGAGCCGGTCTTCGACGTCGAGGAGCGGCCGATGCCGGCGAGCGCGGTGCCCGGGGAGCAGACCCACCCGACCCAGCCGATTCCGAGTGTGACGCCGGCCTTGGGGCGAGTCGGCTACGAGGCGGAGGACCTGGTGACCGCCGACGACACGACCGCTGAGCACGCGGAAGCCTGCGCCGCCCTGGTCGAGAGCGCCGGACCGCTTCACAATGCCGGTCCGTACACGCCCTGGGTGCACCGTGGGGCCGAGGCTCGCGGCGCCACGCTGCTGTTCCCGGGCCTGGCCGGCGGGCCGAACTGGGGCGGCGTCGCCTTCGATCCGGCGACGCGCCGGCTGCTCGCTTTCAGCCAGGACGTCGGCACGATGGGCTGGGTCGAGGAGGACAGGGAGGCTGATCCCGCGACGTACGTCCTGCGGGTGGCCCGGCCGTTCTCCTTCGCGGTCCGCATCGGCGACGTGTCGTGGCCGTGCCAGAAACCGCCCTGGGGAACGCTGACCGCGGTCGATGCCGATACCGGCCAGGTCGCCTGGCGACGGCCGCTCGGCGTCACGGAGGGCCTGCCGGCGGAGAAGCTGGAGACCGGCCGCCCGGGCCGCGCCTCGGCGATCGTCACCGCCGGCGGGCTCGCCTTCATCGCCGCGACCGACGACCGCCGCTTCCGGGCGCTCGACGTGGAGACCGGCGACGAGCAGTGGTCGGTGGAGTTGCCGCTCCAGGGCAACGCGAACCCGATGACGTACGTGGCGGCGGACGGCCGGCAGTACGTGGCGGTGGCGGCGACGGAAGAGCTGGTCGCGTTCCGGTTGCCGTAGAAAGAAGGAGAGGCCTTCGGCCTCGCGAGTCATCTTCGGTCGCCACCGCTCCGCGGCGTCGCCCGAAAGCCGGCGAGGGCGCCGGCGCACCCAGTGTGGAGCCTTCAGAGGCGGTTGACAGCTTCTTCCGCCAGGTCGAGCGTGCGCACGATGCGCTCGCGCATCTCCGGCAGGTCGACGCCTTCGGTGCTCTTCTTGCCTTCCATGTACCGCGCGTACACGCCGTGCACGATCGCCGCGGACTTCCAGCGGTTGAAGCCGACGTAGTAGTCGAGATTCGACAGGTCGCGGCCGGTCCGCTGCGCGTAGCGGTCCAGCAAGTCCTCGCGCGCCGGGAAGCCGGGCGCTGCGGTGGCGCCGCCCGAGCCGGTGGGCATCGTGTCCGTCGCCGGCATCCACTGGTTCATCGCGTAGGCCAGGTCCGCCAGCGGATCGCCGAGGGTCGAGATCTCCCAGTCGACGACGGCGGCGATCGTCGAGTCCGGCCCGACCAGGCAGTTGTGCAGCCCGTAGTCGCCGTGGACGACGCGCGCCGGCCCCTGGTCCGGCAGGTGCTCGAGGAAGTAGCGCTGCAGCTCGTGCGCCCGCGGGTCGTCGAGCTGCGCCGGTTCGACGGACGCCGTCCAGGACCGGTACCAGGTGCGAAGCTGCCGGCCGACGTAGCTGTCGCGCTTGCCGAGTTCACCGAGCCCGACCTCGTCCGGGTCGACGGCGTGGAGTGCGGCCAGCACGTCGATGAACGAGTGCGCCAGCCTCGGGCGGCGCTCCCGCGGCACCCACTCCTCGGTGTGGGCCGAGCTGTAGAGCGGCCGGCCGTCGACCAGGCCCATCACGTAGAACCAGGCGCCGGTGACGTCCGGGCTCTCGCAGAACGCAATTGCCGGCGGCACCGGCACCGGAGTCGGCCCCAGCGCCGAGATCAGCGCCCACTCGCGGCTCATGTCGTGCGCCTTGGGCAGCAGCTTGCCCTGCGGCGGCCGGCGGATGACCGCCGTGCGGCCCTCCGTGTCGTCGATCCGGTAGGTCAGGTTCGAGTGGCCGCCCTGAAGCCGGGTCCACTGGAGAGGCGGCGTCAGGCTGTCGACGTGGTCGGCGATCCAGGCCTCGACCGCAGGTTGATCGTAGCCCTCCGGGCCCGTGCTTTCGTCGTGTGTCGACATGGCCGGCAACTGTAGCAACGTCACACTGGGTGCGCCGGCGTCCCCGCCGGCTGCCGCCGCGAGGCGTCACACTGGGTGCGCCGGCGCCCCCGCCGGCTGCCGCCGCAGGCGGCCAGGAAACGCGCGAGGCGTCAGCCTCGCTCCTTCAAGGAGAGGCCTTCGGCCTCGCGAGTCATCTTCGGTCGCCACCGCTCCGCGGCGTCGCCCGAGAGCCGGCGAGGGCGCCGGCGCACCCAGTGGGTGGGAACCCAGCGTTGGGGCAGCCGCTAGGCTTGGGGACCGAACACAGCTTGAAGGGAGAGAGCGATGACCACTCGCAGGCGCGGCTCGGAACGGCCCAGCCGCCGCACGTTCCTCGGACTGGCCGGCGCGGCCGCGGCGGGCTCTTTCGCTGCCCGCGCAAGCGCCCAGACGCCGGGCGACATCCGCGACCTCGGCGAGACGCCCACCGAGTACGGCAAGCCGTCGCCGTTCGAGGACTCGAAGCGCTGGAGCCGCGCTCCCGACGCGACCGCGTCCTCATCGAACACGCCGCTTGCCGACCTGGAGGGCATCGTCACGCCGTCCGGGCTCCACTTCGAGCGCCACCACACCGGCGTGCCGGCGATCGACCCGGACAGCCACCGGCTGACGATCCACGGGCTTGTCGGTCGTCCGCTCGTCTTCACGATGGACGACCTCGTGCGGATGTCCTCGGTGTCGCGTTTCCACTTCATCGAGTGCTCCGGCAACAGCGCCCGCGAGTGGTCGCCGGCCGGCGCGCCGAACGTGCAGATGAGCCACGGCCTGGCGAGCTGCAGCGAGTGGACCGGCGTGCTGCTGGCGGACCTGCTGGACGAAGTCGGCGTGAAGCCGGAAGCGAGCTGGATCGTCGCGGAAGGCGCCGACGCGGGCCTGATGAGCCGCAGCGTGCCGCTGGCGCGGGCGCTCGACGACGTGATGATCGCCTACGGCCAGAACGGCGAGGCGGTCCGGCCCGAGCAGGGCTACCCGCTGCGGCTGCTCGTGCCGGGCTGCGAAGGCAGCATCAGCGTCAAGTGGCTACGGCGGATCGAGGTCGCCCACATGCCGTCGATGGCCCGCGACGAGACCTCGAAGTACACGGACCTGCTGCCGGACGGCAAGGCGCGCCAGTTCACGCTGGTCATGGACGCCAAGTCCGTCATCACCCGGCCGTCGGGCGAACAGAAGCTGGACCGGCCCGGCTTCTGCGAGATTCGCGGCCTGGCCTGGTCCGGCCGCGGCGCGATCTCGCGGGTCGAGGTGTCGACGGACGGCGGCCGCTCGTGGACGGATGCCGAGATCGAGGGCCCGCGCCTTGCGAAGGCGTTCACCCGCTTCCGCTCGCCCTGGCGCTGGGACGGCGGCCGGCATGTGTTGATGTCCCGGGCCACTGACGACAGCGGCTACGTCCAGCCGACCCTGGCGGCCCTGCTCGAGGCGAGAGGCCGGTCGACGATCTACCACAACAACCGGATCAAGGCCTGGGAAGTTCAGGAGTCGGGCGAGGTGACGAATGCCGAGGCATAGGGGAAGCCGCCCACTGGGCGCGGCGCTGCCCCCGCCGGTCCCAGGAGCCGCACGAGGCTGCCCACTGGGTGCGCCGGCGCCCCCGCCGGCCCCAGGAGCCTCACGAGGCTGCCCACTGGGTGCGCCGGCGCCCCCGCCGGCCTTGATCGGAACGTGCGAGGCCGCAGGCCTCGCTCCTTTCTCTCCGCGGCGCTTCAGCAAGGAGAGGCCTTCGGCCTCGCGAGTCGCTTCGGTCGCCACCGCTCCGCGGCGTCGCCCGAAAGCCGGCGAGGGCGCCGGCGCACCCAGTGTGGGGCGTCGTGTCGTGGCCCTGCTTCTCCTTGTTCTGGCCGGCGCCGCAGTCTCCGCCGCAACCGAACAGACCGGCCTTGGCAGCGAGCCGACCGCCGACGAACTCGGCGCCGCCGGCTACACCGTGTTCCCCGACGGCAAGGGCCTGCCCGAAGGCAGCGGCGCCGTCAGCGAAGGCAGAGCCGTCTACCAGCAGTTCTGCGCCGCCTGCCACGGCAGGAACGCCGAAGGCGACGAGGCCGCGGCACTGGTCGGCGGCCGCGACAGCCTGACCTCCGAGCGTCCACGGAAGACCGTCGAGAGTTACTGGCCCTACGCCACGAGCCTGTGGGACTACATCCGTCGCTCCATGCCCTACGAGTCGCCGGGCGCGCTCAGCGACGACGAGATCTACGCCGTCGTCGCCCACCTGCTGCACCTCGGCGGCATCGTTGGCGAGGACGCGGTACTCGACAAGGAGACCCTGCCCAGGGTCGAGATGCCGAACCGGGACGGCTTCGTACCGGACGATCGGCCCGACACCGACTAGTCGACGAAACCCACACACTGGGTGCGCCGGCGCCCCCGCCGGCCTTCTGAAGACAACGTGCGAGGCGTCAGCCTCGCTCCTATCTGCCGCGGCTCCACAAGGGAGCGAGGCTTGCGCCTCGCACAGTTTCCCTCGGTCGCCACCGCTCCGCGGCGTCGCCAGAGAGCCGGCGAGGGCGCCGGCGCACCCAGTGGTGTGGCGTCGCACCCAGTGCGTGGTGTCACACCCGGTGTGTGGCGTCGCACCCAGTGCGTGGTGTCATACCCGGTGTGTGGCGTCGCACCCAGTGTGGGGCGTCTGTACCGGAGCCCACCGCCACGGCTTGGACGCCGCGCCTGCCGCTCTCGTAGATCTTCTCGGACATGGCAACGGACGCAGCGAAGATCACCCGGCAGGAGTCGGCTCTGGGTTGGCACTCACGGGGCTACCATCCGCACCTCGATCATCCGGAGGTCGTTCAGAGCGTGGGCTTTCGTCTCGACGACAGTGTGCCTTTGGCTTTGCTCAGGCGGTGGCGCGACGAACTGGATGAGCGCCCGGGAAGCGAGGACTCCGCCGGAGACTCCGACAGGGCGCGCGCCGCGAGGCTGCATCGGCTCGTCAGCCGCTTCGAGGATTCCGGGTATGGCGCCTGCCACCTGAGGCGACCGGAGATCGCCGCGCTGGTCCAGTCCACGCTGCTCCACGACGACGGCGACCTCTACCGGCTGATCGAATGGTGCGTCATGCCGAATCACGTTCACGTGCTGGTGGAGCCGTTGGGAAGCCGGCTCCCGGACATCGTGCAGTGCTGGAAGTCGGTGAGCGCGAGACGTGCGAACCGCTTGCTCGGCAGAGCCGGGCCGTTCTGGATGAGGGACTACTACGACCGGTACATCCGTGACGCCCGGCACCTCTACCTCGCGCGACGGTACATCTGGCTGAATCCGGTCACCGCCGGTCTGTGCCGGCAGCCGGCCGAGTGGAGGTGGTCCTCGGCGCGTTTGCGGAGTGAAGAAGAACTGCGCGAACTCACCGAAGCCCCATACTGAGTGCGCCGGCGCCTCCGCCGGCTGCCGGAGACGCACGAGGCTGCACACTGGGTGCGCCGGCGCCCCCGCCGGCCTTCTGAAGAAGACGTGCGAGGCGTCAGCCTCGCTCCTTTCTGCCGCGGCTCCACACAGGAGCGAGGCTTGCGCCTCGCACAATTCTCCCTCGGTCGCCACCGCTCCGCGGCGTCGCCCGAGAGCCGGCGAGGGCGCCGGCGCACCCAGTGGTGTGGCGGTGCACCCGGTGTGTGGCGGCGCACCCAGTGGTGTGGCGGTGCACCCGGTGTGTGGCGGCGCACGCAGTGGTGGGGCGGCGCGCCCAGTGTCTACGGCAGCGGCATCTGCTCGCTCTCAGCCTCGCGGGCCTGGTCGAAGGCGGCGACGGGTTCGTCGTTGCGCACCTGCTCGAGCCAGTAGACGCCGTCGAAGTCGGCGCTGTTGCCGCGGGTGCCTGCGAAGTCGATGTCGCCGTCGCCGTCCAGGTCGTGGGCGACGAAGCTGTCGAACATGCCGCGCTTGCGACGCGAGATGTCGTGCCGGGTCCACTCGCCGTCGATGTCCCCCGGGTTCTCGAACCAGGCGAGCCGCCCGAGTGGCGTGTCGGGCTCGACTTCCTGGTCTTCCGCCCGGCCGCTGCGGCTGTAGGCGCCGGACATCGCGTCGAGGTCGCCGTCGCCGTCGATGTCGGCGAAGGCGAAGCCGACGAGGTTGTCGGGCGTCAGTCGGCCGATCGGCCGCAACCGCCAGGCGTCGGCGGGGTCGGCGGGTCGCTCCAGCCAGACCAGGACGCCGCCGAACTCGACGGTCGCCAGGTCCAGGAGGCCGTCGCCCGAGAGATCGACGAAGGCCATGTTGAAGCCGTTGAGCAGGGCGCCGGTCGACGGCGCGTTCGCCGGCCGGGGCGTGTCCTCGGTGGTCGTTGTGCCGTCGACATGGATCGGGTGCTCGACGAGGTCGATGCCGCCGTCGCCGGCGCTGCGGTTCTCGAACCAGAAGATCCGCCCCTCGCCGGTCGAGCCGCCGACGATGTCCGTGTCGCCGTCGCCGTCGAGATCGACGGTCTGCGAGTTGATCGGCCAGATCACACGGACGATCTCGTGCTCGACCCAGTCGCCGGAGATCGGGTCGGCCGTCGTGTCGAACCAGGAGATCGCGTGCTTCTCCGTGGTCTGCCGGTCCGGATTCTGCGCCCCCTTGTTCGGGGCGACGACCTCGGGCCGGCCGTCGCCGTCGAGGTCGCCGGCGAACACGCGGATGTAGGAGCCGCGGTCCTCCGTTGGGTGGGGGATCACCCGCGGCCAGGCGCCGCTGCGCAGGGCGGCGGTCGCCTCTTCGGTGGCCGTGCCGGGGTTCTCGAAGTAGATGAGGTGGGCCAGTTCGCACGCGGCGACGACATCGAGAT
>JAJDZH010000210.1 GCA_022824725.1 Thermoanaerobaculia bacterium
CCGGGGCGGCCTGACGTTCGATGTCGTGGTCAAGGTCGCCCTGCCGGGTCCGGATGTCGTGGTCCATCGCTCAGCCGCGGCCTCCATCCCGGTCGCGATCAACCAGTCGTTCGCCACCGCCCGCCGCCGCGTCAAGCGCCAAGCCCATCTCCGCCGCCGCCGGGTGCCGTTCAACCGTACCTCCGGCGTCGGCCGTCGCGGCCGCCCGCGCGGCGGCAGCGGCCGGCGCCTCGCGCGGGCGTAGCGTCGGCATCAAGCGGTACAGCACCGACGAGGCAGACGGCCGCTGGCTCTGGGATGCGGTCCACGAGCGCCTGGTCCAGATGAGAGCGCCTCTCTTGGATGAAGAGACCGTTCGCTTCGGAGCGCCTCGACTGATTCGTCCGCGGTTGGGCCAAAGGGCCTTCCGTGCTCTGGTCACGGACGTGTATGGGCGCCGCTGTGCGGTGACCGGGGAGCGCACTCTGCCTGTCCTCGAGGCGGCTCACATTCGCCCCTATAACGAGGGCGGTGTCCATGATGAACGGAACGGGCTTTTATTGCGGGGAGACGTCCACACTCTCTTCGATCGGGGGTACGTGACCGTTACGCCCGAGCACAAGTTCGTCGCGAGTCGCCGTATCCGGGAGGAGTTCGAGAACGGCCGTCACTACTACGACCTTGAGGGGAAGATCGAGGTGCCAAGTTCGGTCTTGCAGCAGCCGGATCCGGCTCATCTCGCTTGGCACAACGAGAACCGTTTTCTCGGATGAGTGAGGGCCTCAGCCTCGAAGCCGACACGGCCGTGCGCGTTGCGCTCAAGAACCTGCATGGCGGCAAGATTCGGTTACCAAGGCGTAGGGAGGATCGTCCCGACCGCGATCGGCTCGCACAGCGTTTCGAACAGTTCAAGGCGGCGGCCTGAAGCCAAAGCGGAGCCGGCCTTGCGGCCGGCGCGATCTCGACGCCGCCTCCGGCGGCAGCGGGTCAGAGGACCCGCGCACCCAGCAGAGCGGCGGGCAGCCGGCGGGGACGCCGGCGCACCCAGTGTGTGAGCCTCTAGCTCTAGCCCAGCACGATCTCCGCCGCCTGCCGCAGCTCCTCCTTGCTGGCGGCGCCGACGAGCAGCGTTGTCACGTCGCTGTCTTCGAAGGCCTGGAGGCGATCCTTGATGCGGTCCGGGGGGCCGACGAGAGAGATCTCGTCGGCGAAGTCGTCTGGGACGGCGGCTACGGCTTCTTCTCGCTTGCCGGTCATGAAGAGCTCCTGAATCCGCAGGGACTCTTCCTCCCAGCCCATGCGGGCCATCAGTTCGCGGTGGAAGTTCCGGTTCTTCGCGCCCATGCCGCCGACGTAGAGGGCGAGGGACTGCTTGATCGGTGCCAGGGCTTCGGAGACGTCGTCGTGGACGCGGAGGCGGGCGCCGTAGGCGATCTCGAAGCCGTTGCTGCGGCCGGCGAGCGACTCGGCGTAGACCTCGGGGCGGTAGGGCGAGTAGTAGAGGGGCAGCCAGCCGCTGCAGAGTTCGGCGGCCAGGGCGACGTTCTTGGGCCCTTCGGCGCCGAGGAAGATGGGGAGGTCGGGCCGTAGCGGGTGGACGATCGAGCGGAGAGGCTTGCCGAGGCCCCACGAGCCCTCGCCGGTGTAGGGGAGCGGGTAGTGCTCGCTGTGCTGGGTGACCGGTTCTTCGCGGGCGAGGATGTTCTGGATGATCTCGATGTAGGCGCGGGTGCGGGACAGCGGCTTGGCGAAGGGCTGTCCGTACCAGCCCTCGACGACCTGGGGGCCGGAGACGCCGAGACCGAGGATCACGCGGCCCTCGGAGAGGTGGTCCAGCGTCATCGCGTGCATTGCGGTGGCGGCCGGCGTGCGCGCCGAGATCTGCGCGATGCCGGTGCCGAGGCGGATCTTCGAGGTGTGGGCGCCGATCCAGGCCAGCGGCGTGAAGACGTCCGAGCCCCAGGCCTCGGCGGTGAAGATGCAGTCGTAGCCGAGCGCCTCCGCTTCGATGGCGGTTTCAAGGAAATCGGGGCGCGGTCCCGCGCCCCAGTAGCCGAGTTGAAGTCCGAGTTTGAGTGCCATGCGGCGCACCCTAGCGCAGCAGGATCGTCGCTGCTACGCGGCGCAGTCTTCCACGAAGCCGGCGAGGGCGCCGGCGCACCCAGTGCTTGCTGCTCCAGTTCCTGGCGGCGCTTGATAGCTTGCGCGCGTGTCGGTGAAGGAGCAGTTCGACGCCCTCCGGATCGAGGACCTGGCGGCTCGCACCGGGTTCAAGTGGAGCCGCTACACGGCGAACGGCAGCGGCGTTCTGCCGGCGTGGGTGGCCGACATGGACTTTCCCGTCGCGGAGCCGATCCAGCGTGTCGTGCGGAGCCTGGTCGAGCGGTCCGACCTCGGCTACTGCGAGCCGCCGGAGATCGGCGATCTGCCGGAGATCTTCGGCCGACGGATGGAAGAGCAGCTCGGCTGGACGGTGGAGCCGGAGCGGATCCGTTTCCTGGTCAATGCGCTCCAGGGTCTGGACCTGGCGGTCCTGCTGGGCGCCGGGAAGGGCGAGGGGGTCGTGATCCAGACGCCGATCTACCCGCCCTTCCTCGAGGCGGTTTCAGGGACCGGCCGGCGGCTGGTGGAGTCGCCGCTCCGGCGGGGGCCCCAGTCCGGCTCCGGGCACGCGCGCTTCGAGATGGATCTCGATCAGTTGCGGGCAACGATCGACAGGGACACCCGCCTGTTCATGCTCTGCAACCCGCACAACCCGAGCGGGCGCTCGTGGACGCGGAGCGAACTGGAGGCCGTGGCCGAACTGGCGATCGAACACGACCTGATCGTCCTCGCCGACGAGATCCACAACGAACTCGTGTTCCCCGGGCACGAGCACACCGTGTTCGAGACGCTCGGCCCCGAGGTCAGGGAGCGGACGATCACGATCACCTCGGCGACCAAGTCGTTCAACCTCGCCGGGCTCGAGCTCGCGCTCCTGGTGTTCGGCAGCGAGAAGCTCAGACGGCGCTTCGACGAACTGCCTCACTTCGTTCTGGCCCACCCGGGCATTCTCGGTGTCGAGGCGGCGCGGGCGGCCTGGAGCCACGGCGGTCCCTGGCTCGACGAAACGGTCGCGTATCTCGATGGCAACCGGGCCTTCCTCACGGACTTCCTCGACCGGCGCCTGCCGGGGATCGTCCACGGGCCGCAGGAGGCGACCTACCTGTACTGGCTCGACTGCCGCGGGCTCGACTTGCCGATGGCTGCCTCCCGCTTCTTCCTGAAGCGGGCGAAGGTGGCGCTCAACGACGGCGCGGAGTTCGGTCCGCCGGACTCGCCGCTCGGATTCGAGCGCTGCACCCGGCTGAACTTCGCCACGTCGCGCGCCATCCTGGAGGAGATCGTGGAGCGGATGGCGGCCGCGGTGGAGAACGCCTGAGCGGGCGCCTGTTCGCCGGTGTTCTGCTGGCCGGGCTCCGGGCTTCGGGCGCGCCGGCGCCGGCCTTCGCGCAGCGCTCGGCGGAGGCGGGCGGGGCACTCCCGGAC
>JAJDZH010000078.1 GCA_022824725.1 Thermoanaerobaculia bacterium
ATCCGGCAGAACGTGATCGCCATGATCGACGGCGCCACCGGCGCGGTCACCGAGAACTCGGAGGTCGTGTTCCGGGAGCTGGGCCAGGAGGCCTACGTCTGCCCCACCTACATCGGCGGCAAGGACTGGCAGGCGGGCGCCTACAGCCCGCAGACCAACGCGATGTACGTGCCGATGCGCAATTCCTGCGCCCGGATGACGGCAACCCGCGCCGGCCGGCTGCCGATCTACGCCCTGGACGCCGAGCACCAGATCGCCCCCGGCACGGATCTCAGCGGCGCCGTCCACGCCGTCTCCGCCGAGACCGGCAAGTCGCTGTGGACGTACGAACAGCGCGCGGGCCTGATGTCGCTGTTTGTCACCGGCGGCGGCCTCGTCTTCGTCGGCGACGGCAACGGCCGGTTCCGCGCCCTGGACGACGAGACGGGCGAGAGCCTCTGGGAGATCAACCTCGGCTCGCCCGTCACCGGCTTCCCGGTCACCTACGCCGTCGACGGCCGCCAGTACGTCGCGGCCAGCACGGGGAACCGGTCCGCGGCCCTGCTGTCCGGGCTCACGCCGGAGCTGCGGCCCAGCTCGGGCAACAACCTGTTCGTGTTCGCGCTGCCGGAGTGAGCGGCCGTCTGGGCGCCCTCGCGTCGGCGGCATTCCTGACGCTGGCCGGTGGGGCCGGCGAGGCTGGCGCACAGGAACTGCGCGGACGGCTCACGGGCACGGTAACCGATACGACGGGGGCCGCGCTTGCGGGCGTCACGGTCACCGCCAGGAGCGCCGCCCTCATCGACGACCGGACGGTGACGACCGGGGGTCAGGGCGGCTACGTCTTCCCGGCGTTGCCGTCTGGCGCCTACACGATCACCTTTGCCCGCACGGACTTCCAGACGACCGTGCGGGAGAACCTCCGCGTCGTGCTGAACACGACGCTGACCGTGAACGCCACGCTCCGCATAGGCGCCGCGCACGAGACGATCACCGTCAGCAGCGCGGCGCCGCTTGTCGACATGAGGACGACGACGACGGCCGTCAACTTCACCGAAGAACTCCTGCAGGACGTCCCGAACGCCCGGGACATCTGGGCCGCCATGGCGCAGGCGCCCGGCTTCCAGATGGAGGCATACGACGTCGGCGGATCGCACACCGGCACGCAAACGGGCTACCAGGCGTTCGGCTTCGGCGATCAGCACCGCACGCTGCTCGAGGGCATCAACGTCACCGAAGGAACCTCCGGCAACGCCGGCTATTTCGACTACGGCAGCCTGGAGGACTTCCAGCTCGGCGGCGCCGGGAACATGGGGGAAACACACGGTCTGGGCGCCTTCCTCAACCTGACGACGAAGTCCGGCGGCGACCGGACGAGCGGCGAGGTCTACGTCGATTTCCTGAACGACAGCAGTTCCGCAAGCAACATCCCGGCCGCGTTGCGCGGGAGCGGCGGAACGGTCGGTCCGTACAAGGCGCCGCCGGGCGGATTGCGGGTGGGTAACCCGCTGACCCTCCAGGGGGACGGGAACGCCGGCATCGGCGGGCCCATCCGCCGCGGCCGCACCTGGTTCTACGCCGGCTACCGGTTGAACCATCAGGAGGAGATGATCATCGGACAGCCGGCTCCGGCCACCACGCAGCTTGAGAACTACACGCTCAAGGTGACTCACCAGTTTGGCAACGGCAGCCAGCTCGTCGGCTTCTTCAACCGGCGCACAAAGCTGCAAGCCGAACGGGGGCTCGGCGGCGACCGGCCGCTGGAGGCGGCGTGGCACCAGCAATCGGAGAACCTGCCGATGAAGCTGGAATACCGAGGCGGCATCGGCAACCGGACGTTCCTCAACCTGCAGGCCAGCCACTGGATCAACCGGTGGCCGCTGTACCCGACCCAGACCCGCTCGTCGAGCGTTGCCGGATTGCCATCTGGCCGCCTGGAGATCAACACCGGCGACTACACGAACGCCCACAGCTACTACCACTTCCGCGACATCACGAAGCCGCAGGCCTCCGGAAGCGTCACCTTCTTCGAAGACGACTTCGGCGGCGAGCACACGCTGAAGGCCGGCTTCGAGACCTACCGGGAGCGCCGGAGCCTGCTGCGGATGCAACCCGGAGACCTGTTCTACCGGGACGTGAACGGAGAGCCGGTGGAGGTGGACATCTACAACACGCCGAACAAGGGCGTGAACACCGTCCGTGCCCTGGCCCTCTACGTCCAGGACTCCTGGGCCATGACGGGAAGGCTCACGCTGAACCTCGGCCTGCGCTTCGACCGCTACGTCATGGGCTGGCCGGACCAGAAGATCGCCCCGACCCACACGGACATCTGGGCGCCAGGCCAGGTCGGAGCGCGAGACGTGCTGACGTGGGCGAACACCGGGCCGCGGCTGGGCGCGGCGTTCGACCTGACCGGCAACGGGCGCTCGGTCATCAAGCTGTTCGCCGGGCGCTTCTACTGGAACCCGAGCACGAACATCGTGGACGACGAGAACCCGGTCGGCCAGGCGGCGGCTCGGTTCGCCTTCCACGACCTGAACGGCAACCGGCTGCTCGACCCGGGGCCAGGCGGCGGTCTCGCGGACTCGCCCGAACTCGGTCGACGAATCGCCACGCTAGGCGGCGCCGGGACGGTCACCGTGGATCCGGAACTTGCCAGCGCCTACGGCAACGAGGTCTCGGCCCACTTCGAACAACAACTCGCGCCCAACCTGTCCGTCCGCGCCTCGTACGTCTACAAGAACTCCCGGAATCTCTACGGCATCGTCGACATGAACCGGGCGTTCGCCTACCGGCTGCCGTTCAAGTACCACGACCGTGGCGCGGACGACGTCGCCGGGACGGCCGACGATCAAGTAATCCACCTCCTCGACCGGCTGCCGGACGTCCCGGAGGACCGCCGCTACGTCAACCCCGAACGCTACGGGCTGCCAGCGCCCGACGGCGACTACCACACCACCGAGGTGGCGCTCAACCGGCGCTTCGCCGACCGCTGGATGCTGCTGGCCTCCTTCCTGCACACGCGGGCGAGGGCGCCCCTGGCGACAACATCCTCAACCAGCGCGCGCCAGGCCGCCCGATTCGCCCCAATCGACGGCACGACGTACGAGTGGCAGGCGAACCAGGCGCGCCTGGGCCGGGTCACGACGACCTACTGGAACACGAAATTCGCGGGCCGCTACGTGTTCCCGTCCGGCGCCGGCCTCACAGCGTCCTACCGCCTTCAGAGCGGCTACCAGGTCGGTCGACGCATCACCGTTCAGTTGCCGAACGCCGGCACGGAACGGGTCATGGCCAACCCCTACGACGACCGCGCCCCGGACGTCGGCATCTTCGACCTGCGCGCCGAGAAGCAGTTCGCCTTGCGAGACGGCATGCGCCTGACGCTCCTGCTCGACGCCTTCAACGTGCTGAACGACGCCACCGTCCTGAACTTCCGCACCATCTCCGGCCCGCGCTACAACGAGATCATCAAGATGCTGAACCCGCGAGTCTTCCGCGCCGGCCTCCGCCTGGAGTTCTGACCCTGGCTGGCTGCCTACGCCGGTCGATCGATGCACGGCAAGTAACGCTGGCAGGGCAAGGCACATGGGCCGGCGACGTGGCTGGGAGGCAGGGATTCGAACCCCGATTCTACGGTCCAGAGCCGCATGTCCTACCGTTAGACGACCTCCCAGCGGTAGCGGCAAGCCGGGCAGTTTAGCGCGAACGGCGGCCATTGTCCGCCGCGTGCGCCCACGGGGCCGAGGACTCAGCCAGCGAAGCGAAGCCGCTACGGCCACCGCCGCCAGGATCGCACGTCGACGCCGCTCCTGCGATAGCTGTCGTCCCCGCCATGGACGAGGATGCCTCGGCCCTCGTCGCCGCCGAGCTTCTCCCAGTAGCGGAGTCCCTTGAAGAAGTCCGCCACGACCGTTGCGCCGGACTTGACCTCGACGGGAACGGCGCCGCGCGCGGTCTCCACCACCAGGTCCACTTCGTTGCCGCGATGGTCCCGCCAGAAGCCCAGGCGCGGCTCATGACCCCCGTAGAAGCACGACTTGCGCAGTTCGGAAACGACGAGGTTCTCGAACACCGCGCCCCGCATCGCGTGAACGGCCAGTTCGCCGGCGCTCCGGATGTTCAGCAGGTAGCAAAGGAAGCCCGTGTCGACGAAGTAGAGCTTCGGGCTCTTCGTCAGCCGCTTCCTGAAGTTCTCGCGATGGGGCTGCAGACGGAAGGCGACGAAGCTCGCCTCGAGAACGGAGAGCCAGCGGCGAGCCGTCTCGTGGCTCACGCCGCAGTCGGCGCCGAGGGCCGAGAGATTCAGCAGTTGTCCGGCGCGGCCCGCACAGAGGAGAACGAAGCGGCGGAAGGCGTCGAGGTCGCCGACCTGCGTGAGGGAGCGAACGTCCCGTTGCAGATACGTCTGGAAGTAGAGGGAGAGCCATTCCGCCGGCTCGAGGCCCCGGTCGTGAATCGGCGGGTAGCCCCCTACGACGGCGATTTCCGTCCACTCGCCCGACAGCGCGGCGGACCCGCCGTCTCCGACGTCCTCCGCGGCGCGCAGGGGAAGCCCTTGCAGTTCGGCGGGCGAGAACGGCAGCAGGTGCGAGATGTGGACCCTGCCGGCGAGGCTCTGCGCGATCTGTCGCATGAGGAGGAAGTTGTGCGACCCCGACAGGACGAACCCCCCCGGCTCGGGTCGTTCGTCGACCAGAACCTGGATGTACGAGAACAGGTCCGGCGCATGCTGCGCCTCGTCGAGAATCACCGGGCCGTGGAATTGGGCTAGAAAGCCGCGCGGGTCCGAGAGGGCGAACGCGCGCGCGTCCGGCGCTTCAAGGGACGCGTAGCGGTGGTCCTCGAAGGCGTGCCGCAACAGGGTCGTCTTGCCGGACTGGCGCGGCCCGGTCACGGAGACGACCGGATACTGCCCGCTCGCTCGCAGCAGGGTCGGTGTCAGGTGTCGGGGGATCACTGGCCGGATCGTACAGATTGCATTTTGAAAATGCAATCTGTACACACGTCCTCGCGGCGGCACGAGGACCGCTAAAGCTCAGTGCTGTGCCGCGATGCAGCCGTGGTGGGTCGACCGAGTGCGACGGTTGTCAACCGACAGGCGACACTATAGCGTCTGAGGGTGGTCGCGTCTTTCAGGCACCGTGGCCTCAAGGCGCTCTACGATGGAAGAACGACGCGCCGCGTGGCGCCGAATCATGTGGAGAAGCTGAGGGACATTCTTGCGGCGCTCGATCGCAGCCGCGTGCCGGCAGACATGAACCTGCCGGGGTTCCGGCTGCATGAACTGCGAGGCCGATTGAAGGACCACTACGCGGTCTCGGTATCCGGCAACTGGCGGGTTACGTTCCGGTTCGAGGACGGATCTCCCGCCGATGTCGACTACGTGGACTACCACTGAGGAGAAGCACCATGACGATGACCAACCCTCCACATCCGGGCGGAATCGTGAGGCGGCAGTGCCTGGAACCTCTGGGGTTGTCCGTAACGCGGGCCGCGAAGGGCCTGGGTGTCACGAGGCAGGCGCTCTCCGACCTGGTGAACGGCCATGCCGGCGTTTCGACCGAGATGGCGGTGCGCCTGTCGAAAGCGTTCGGCTCGAGCCCGGAGACCTGGCTCGGCATCCAGATGGCCTACGATCTGTGGCAGGTTCGCGAGCGCGCCGAGCGGATCACGGTCGAGCGCTTCGACGCGGCCTGAGCAAGCTGGAACAGGCAGGGCGGACGCTCACTCCCGCGGGCCGATCGGTTTCCCTTCCTCCTGTCCAGTCGCTCTCGCGAGCCAGCCGGCTGCGGAACAGCGGGACCACCTGATGGTAGTAGCGCCCGCCCTGACGCACATCAGTCGAAGGCGTCGTCCAACGCTGGCCGGGCCCGCACCTCTGGCTGGTGTCTCCCTTCGGCGAAAAAGTCGTCCGAGAACTTACCGGCGACCTCGTCGAGCCCCGCCTTGTGCCGGGTGCCCGGCGCCGGCGGCGTCTCGGGTCCGCCGGCGAAGCACTGGGCCATGCCCATCCACTCGGTGGCGATGGGGCCCGTGACGTCGAGCGACGTGTCGGCGATGTTGCGGACCTGGGTGACCACCTGGGCGAACTCGACAGCGCTCCCGCTGATCCGGTTGGTCGTCTCCTCCGCGTTCCAGGTCCAGACCTCGCCGGAAGGCGCCGTCAGTTCGAGCGCCGGCACGACGCCCGGGACCTCGAGCCCGCGCACCATGTACGTCCAGCCGAAGGTGTTGAAGCCCAGGAAGACGATGTTCCTGATCCTGTCGGCCTCTTCCCGGTCGAGGCCGAGCACGTCGAAGACCTCCTGGCCGTGGGCCCAGGTCTCCATCTGCCGCGCGGTGACCGATCTCCGCACGCTCATCGGCGGCCCGAACCACTCGACCCGCTTCCTCGGATCGATCCCTTCGAGCCGGTCGCACATCCGCGGGTAGTACTCGCGCCAGATGTCGTAGACGGCGCGGTTGCGCTTGCCCTCGAACCACTCGTCCGTCAGCTCGCGGAGGTTGAGCCGGCCACGACGCTCGGCCATGAACTGCTTGAAGGCGTCGAAGGCGGACTGATCGTGGTACGAGGCGTCGGCCGCGTAGTTGAAGATGTGGAGATGCGCGACGACGTCGTGGAGCGTCCAGCCCTTGAACAGGGTGGCCCGCTCGAAGTCCGCGTCTGAGAGGGGGTCCAGGACCTCGGCGAGGGAGTCGCACTCGGTCCGGAAGTCGGCGACCTGGGAGAAGCTGCTCATGTCGTTTCAGCGTCGGCGCAACAGTATCGCCGCCGCTTCGCGGCGCGTCCTCTCCGAAGCCGGCGAGGACGCCGGCGCACCCAGTGTGCTCAACGCTGCTGTTGCTTCCCGGCCGCGAGTGCTTCCTGCTCGAGTATCCGAGCACCGCGCATGATGCCGCCCATCGCGTAGTTCCCCTCGTGGCATGCGTACTCGTAGAGCTTGCCGTTCATCGGCCGCCAGGGATACTCGCCGCTCCAGGGCTCCGTCCACGTCGCCGGGTCCTCCACGGTGAACCCGTAGAGCAGCGTGTCGGGGCCCAGCCGGGAGAAGCGCTCGGTGACCTTCCGCTGCGCCGAGATGTCCCGGTGCTCGCGGAAGTTCATCGTCTCGACGACGAGCGTGTCGCCCTCCCAGTAGCCGACGGAGTCGCCCATCAGGAACGTCACGTCCGCGGGCGGATGCTCCGAGTTCAGGCGCACGATCCGGGCGTCGTGGATCTGCTCGGCCAGGACCATGAAGTAGTCGTCGGTCTGCACGACGCGCTTCGTGTTGTTGTAGAGCGACGGCATCATCGGCGGTCCCGAGCGGCTGCGGCTCAGAATGCAGCGCTCGGCGAGCGGCCGCAGCTCGATGTCGTCGTACGGGCCGACCTCCTGGCCCAGCCACCAGGCGGTCCCCGTGTTCGCGTGCCGGAAGGCCGCGACGCGGGCGGCCGTCTTCTCGCGGCCATCCTCGGTCATCGAAGGCATGCGCCCGTTCTTCGGGTCGGTGATGATCGACGTCCGGAACTCACCGTCGATCTCGAAGGCGCTGTCGCCCTGGTCGACCCAGAACCAGTTGTAGCCGCCGACCCGGCCGGCGCCGAGAGCCTCGCCCGCTTCCGGATCGTCCTCGAAGCCGAACGCGCTCGCGCCGCCGACGGCGGGCGCTTCGCGCTCCGGATTGCTCCAGCGTTGCGCGTTCGCCGCGAACTCGGCTCGCTCGCGGGCGATCTCCGCCGCCTGTTCCTTCGTCAGCGAGAGCCGGTCACCGAGCTCCACCGGGCGCTGCAGCGGAGTGACCGTCGCCGTGTCGTAGGTGCCGGTGAAGTCCGGCCGTCCCGATGCCGTCCGCGGCTCGTCCTGCGCGGCGGCGGCACCCACCACGCACGCGGCGAATCCGAAGACCAGAGCGACTGCGGCGGAGCGGGTGCGGCGGGGCGCGGAGCATCTTTCGTTCCAGCTACTGCTCACGCTCGTCTCCTTTATGGAAGGTCCATGGACTGATGGTCGACTGAAGGCTACAACGGCCGCGGCGCTACCCTGACGCCGCGGGACCTGCGATACTGTCCGGTCAACCAGCAAGTCGTCGCCCCAAACGGCTGCCGGACCTTCCAGGACCTGAGAGGAGAACGAACTCATGGCGATCGCCTTCACCCTGAACGGCAAGTCGACGACGGTCGAGGCGCCGCCGGAGATGCCCCTGCTGTGG
>JAJDZH010000373.1 GCA_022824725.1 Thermoanaerobaculia bacterium
CGCCTGCCTGCTCGTGCGCCTGCTCTACGGCCACCGCTACACCGACCTGGGGCCGTTCCGCGCGATCTCCTGGCGGGCGCTCGAGTCGCTCGGCATGCGGGATCCGAACTTCGGCTGGACGGCGGAGATGCAGGTCAAGGCGCTGCGGCGGGGTCTGCGGGTCGTCGAGGCGCCGGTCAGCTACCGCCGCCGGACCGGCGTCTCGAAGATCACCGGCACGGTTTCCGGCACGGTGCGCGCCGGCTGGAAGATCGTCACGACCGTTCTCCGCTACAGTCGCGGCCCGATATGAGTGCGATGACAGGCACCGAAGTGAACTCCGCCGGCCGCGCGGTGCCGGCCAGTGAAGTCGAGATCGAGGTCCGCTACAAGGAAACGGACCAGATGGGCGTGGTTCACCACTCGAACTACCTGGTGTGGTTCGAGCTTGCCCGCACCCATCACTGCCGCGTCGCCGGCATGGCCTACCGGAAGATCGAGGACGAGGGTTACTGGCTGATGGTCACCGGAGTCCAGTTGAAGTACCGGGGCGGCGCCCGCTACGGCGACAGGGTGCGGGTCCGGTGCTGGCTCGATCGACTCAAGAGCCGCGCGATGAGCTTCGGCTACCGGGTGGAGGTCGACGAGCGGGTGCTGGTCGAGGGCCGGACGGATCACGTCTGGGTGGACAAGGCCTCCGGCAACCACTGCCGGATGCCGGAAGTCGTCGTGCCGATCTTCCGCTCGATGGAGAACTGGCCGCCCAGAGCGGAGCCAGCCTGACGGCTGGCGCGTTTCCTGGCCGCCTGCGTCGGCAGCGGGCTGACAGACCCGCGTACCCAGTGGGCGGCCAGTCCTCTAGATCTAGAAGCAGGCGTAGCCGCCGTCGATCACGAACTCGTCGCCGGTGTGGTAGGACGACGCCCTGCTCGCCAGGTAGACGGCGATGCCGCTGAAGTCCTCGCCGACGCCCCAGCGGCGCACCGGAACCCGCCGCAGGACCTTCGTCTGGAACGCTTCCGTGTTGATCGCCCGTTCGGTCATGGCGGTGGCGATCCAGCCCGGCAGCACCGAATTGACCCGGATGCCGTGGCGCGCATGCTCGACCGCCAGGCCGCGCACCATCGCGTTGAGCCCCGCCTTGGTCGAGGCGTAGTGCTCGCTGCGCGGCGCGCCGAAGACCGCCGACAGGCTGCTCGTCGCGACCAGGGAGCCGCCCTCGCCACGTTCCACCATGTGCCGGATCGCCTGCTGGAAGGTCTGGAAGACACCCTCCATGTTGACCTGGAAGATCCGTCGCCACTCTTCCATCGACATGTCGACGAAGGGCGTGCCGCGGCCGCCGATTCCGGCGTTGGCGAAGCAGGAATCGACCTTGCCCAGTAGCTCGACCGTGCGCTCGAACGAGGCCGCCACGGCGTCGGCGTCGCCGACGTCGCAGCGCAGCGCCTCCACCCGCGTGCCATGGCGCGCCAACTGCTCCCGCGCGTTCGCGTTCTTCTCCTCGTTCGTGCCCCAGATGCAGATGTCGGCGCCCGCCTGCGCGAGTCCTTCGGCAAAGCCGAGGCCGATACCGGAGTTGCCGCCGGTGACGAGAGCCACCGTTCCGCTCAGGTCGAATGCGTTGTAAGCCAAGGTCGTTCTCCTTCTTCCGTCCTGTCCGTCGTTCGTCGATGCGGCGCGGAGCATAGCGCCGCACACTGGATGCGCCGGCGCCCCCGCCGGCCAGTAGCCGCGGGTCCTCTGACCCGCGGACAACAACGCGCCGCGAAGCGGCGACCGTCCCGTGGCGCTCAGCCGAACCAGAGGCGGACCGCGAAGAGGATGACGGTGACGGTGACCACCCGCTGCACCCAGGCGTGACCCTTGAGCACGGTGAGCCGCACGCCCAGCCAGCCGCCGGCCATGTTGCCGACCGCGAGGGCGAAGCCGAAGGCCCAGTCGACGCGGCCGGAGAGCGCGAACAGGAGCAGCGACAGGCCGGTGAAGCAGAGGATGCTGAGCACCTTCACCGCGTTGCCTCGGACCAGGTCCAGGCCGGCGAGCGAGGTCGCCGCGAGAATGAAGAAGCCGACTCCGGCCTGGACGAAGCCGCCGTAGACGCCGACGCCGAAGAAGCCGAGCGCCAGGAGGCCGACGCGGAGCTTCGCTGGCTGCTGTTCGGGTTCCGCACTCCGCGAGATCAGGGTCCACAGGGTCACGACGACCATCAGCGCCGCCAGCACCCGGCGAAAAGCGTCGTCGCTGATGAGGAGCGCGGCCCAGGAGCCCAGCCCGGCGCCGGCCGTCGCCGGCAGCGCGGCCCACAGGATCGCCCGCCGGTCGAGCACTCCGTGGCGGTGGAAGCCCCACGAGGCGACGACGTTCTGCAGCAGGATGGCGACCCGGTTCGTGCCGTTGGCGACGCCGGGAGGGAGACCGAAGAAGATGAGGATCGGCAGCGTGAGGAAGGAGCCGCCCCCCGCGACCACGTTCAATGCGCCGGCGACGCAGCCGGCCAACGCGAGTGCGGGGTAGACGATCGCCGGCTCGTTCACGGCGCGGAGGTTAGCGCGCCAAAGGTAGACTCCGGATTGATGGCCGATCAGACGACGCCGAGCCGCGGCTCCAGCGACTCGTCGCTGTTCTCCTTCCTGGGCCGCCTGCGCTTTCCGCAGTTGTTCGTCGTTCTGGCGGTCGTCTTCCTCATCGACCTGTTCGTCCCCGACGTGCTGCCCTTCGTCGACGAGTTGATCCTGGGGCTGCTCACGCTGATGACCGGCACCTGGCGCGATCGTCGACGTCCGCCGGACAAGCCTCCGGAGAAGAACGTGACGCCGCCCGGGGCGACTGGATGACGAAGAGCCGGCTCCTTCCGGCCCTGGCGGTCATCCTCGCGGCCGTTCCCGCGGTCGCGGCGGCCCAGGAGTGGAGCGGCAACAACGGGTTTCAGGTGCTGGTGACGGATGACGCCGGGCAGCCGTTGCCCGGGGTCACGGTCATGGCGTTTCTGGCCGAGTCCGAGCGCTCGGGCGGACCGCCGCCGCTGCTGACCGACGCATCCGGCGTGGCGGAAGTCAGCGGCCTGTCGGCAGGCGAGTGGCAGGTCGAACTGCGGCGCGAGGGGTTCATGATCGTGAGCTCCTACCTGAGGCTGGAGGACGGAAAGCGGCCGGAGGTCGGGTTCACCTCGCGCCAGCGCACGGGGCCCTTCTGGGCGCCGATGAACGTCGGCTACTCGAGCGTCGGCGTAGCGACGACAACGGCAAGCGCCGGTTCGGCGCGTGCGATGACACGGGCCCAGCGACGAGCCGAGCGTCGTGCCGAGCAAAGGGAGCGCCGGCTGCGACGGGAGAACGTCGCCCGGACCGTCGAGACACCGGCCGCGCAGCCTGCGGCCGTGGCGGAACAGCCGGCGCCGGACCCGCCCGTCGAGGAGCGTCCAGCGGTTGAGGAGCCCGAGCCCGAGCCCGTACCCGAGCCGGAACCGGTGGTCGTCCGTTTGCTCCCGAATCGCACCCTGCTGCGCGCCGGCGCCTGCCCCGAGTGCGGGCCCGGCGAGTGGTCGGTGGCGAGCAACTGGCCCGCCGCGCCGAGGACGGCCGAGACGGTCGCATGCGCCCCCGATCTCGTCGATCGGATGGGGCGGGTGGCGAGGATCGTGGAAGCATCGTTGCCCGCGGACTTCCGGGTCTACGCCGGGTCGCTCGCCGAGCCCGCCGGCAACGACGTGCTGAGGTTGCTGCCCGATGAGGTGCGCACCGAAGTCCAGGAACTCTTGCTGCCGATCCTCGACCCGGAACGGTCGTGTCAGGTCCTGGGTATCTTCCTCCCCGCGGATGCGCGGTTCGTCGGCTTCCAGTACGAGGCCGCGGACCTTCAGAGCCGCGGAAGCTGCCTGCCGGAACAGCCGTGCGAGATCGGCGAGGCCGCCTGGCGGGGGAACCCGGTGATCCACCGCCTCGAGCACGGCACGTTCGTCTACGGCGTGTTCGAGAATCAGTCCTCCGACCGGCGGCGCGAAGCCAACTTCAAGGTCTACTTCGCGCCTCCCCGCGGCTGGCTGCCGCCGCGCTGAAACCGGGGTAACCAACCGGCCGACGCCGTCGCTCTGGGTGCGCGGGTCTTCTGACCCGCTGCCGCCGAAGGCGGCCAGGAGACGTCGGGCAAAGCCCGTCCATCGTGGCGAACGCTGCCGCCCCCTTGCGGTAGTCTCGGCGTAGCCATTCCCCCGCAAGGAGAGCCGCTATGCCGCGTCCCCGAAAGGTCCTCATCCCCTTCGCCATCTTGACCTTCCTCTCGCTCCTCGCCGCGCCTGTCGCCGCGGCCGGCGACGACGACATTCGGCGCACGGCGAGCGGCCGGCCCGACCTGTCCGGGAACTACGACGTCGCCAACCTGACGCCCTTCGAGCGTGATCCCCGCCTCGGCGACAAGCAGTTCATGACCGCGGAGGAAGCGGAGCGGATCGCCGCGGGCATGGCCGCGGCCGACGCCGCCGCCAACGCCGTCAGCGACCCGGGCCGCGAGGCGCCGC
>JAJDZH010000113.1 GCA_022824725.1 Thermoanaerobaculia bacterium
TCGGCGGCGCAGCGAAAGCCCATGTGTCCGGCCGCGCTGTCGGGCGTGTTGTGGGTGCGGGCCGACAGGCGGTAGCGACTGCAGTAGGAGACGTGGCAGAGGTGCGACCCGCCGCGGGTAACGCGCGAGGCGCCGGTGGCGGGACCCCGCGGATTGCGGGCACCGGGCGCGGCGGGAACGGCGCTCCACCAGTCGGCGCACCAGTCCCAGACGTTGCCGCAGACGTTGAAGAGGCCGAAGCCGTTCGGCTCGAAGGCGTCGACCGGGCAGGTGCCGCGCCAGCCGTCGAGGCCGAGGTCGCGGTCGGGAAAGCTGCCCTGCCAGACGTTGCAGCGATGCTCGCCATCCGGCTCGAGCTCGTCGCCCCAGGGCTGCGCGGTCTGCTCCACTCCTCCGCGAGCCGCGAACTCCCACTCCGCCTCGGTCGGAAGCCGGCATCCCGCCCACGCGCAGTAGGCCAGGGCATCGTTGTGCGACACCTGGACGACGGGATGGTCCTGGCGCCGGGCGATCGACGATCCCGGTCCCTCGGGATGACGCCAGTCGGCGCCGCCGATCTTGCACCACCAGGAGGCGCCCGGCAGACGGTCCTCGATCGCCGTGCGCCGGAGCTTGCGTGACAGGCGGCCCTCGAAGACGAAGGACCAGCCCAGGCGCTCGCTGTCGGTCCGGTAGCCGGTTGCGTCGACGAAGGCGGCGAAGTCGGCGTTGGAGACGGCGCAGGCGTCGATGCGGAACGGGTCGACGAAGATCTCGCGGACCGGGGTCTCGCCGTCGCCCGGGATGGCGTCGGCCGAGTCGGTGCCCATGAAGAACCGGCCGCCGTCGAGACGCACCATGTCGCGGCCGTTCGGTGCCGGTCCCGAAGCCGGCGCCGGCGCCGCGGCGGGCGGGTCCGCGCCGCCGGTAGGCCGGCCGGGATCACGCGAGGGAGCGCAGCAGGTCATGAAGCCCGCATGATACGGAGCTTCTTCAACCAGCGTAGAGGCGCTCGGCGACGGCGGTCAGCTCCCTGACGATGCCGGAGTTGCCGGTGTCGTCGATCACGTTGTTGAACTCTCCCGGATCGGCCTCGAGGTCGAACAGTTCCGAGCGCGCCCAACTCAGGTAGTTGAGCTTCCACTTGCCGGTGCGCACCATCAGGATGGGCGGCTTGCCGACGTAGCGGTCGTCCGCCGTGAAGCTGCTGTGGCAGAAGTAGTACTCCGAGTAGACGTGCTCGCGCGGCGTGTACGCGCCGCCCTGGACCAGGGGCGCGAAGCTCCGGCCGTCGATCCCGGAGGAGGGACTTCCCAGCCCGCACAACTCGGTCAGGGTCGGCAGCAGATCGGTGTGCTCGATGAGTTGCGTGCGGGCCGTCCCGGCTTCCATCCGGTCCGGCATGCGCACGATCAGCGGCACGCTGACGCTCTGCTCGTACATGTTGTGCTTGGTCCACGTGCGGTGCGCGCCGGCCATCTCACCGTGGTCCGAGGTGTAGACGACCACGGTGTTCTTGTCGAGCCCCAGCTCGCGCAACGTGTCGAACACCCGCCCGACGTTGGCGTCCGTCTGGGAAATGTTGCCGTAGTAGCCGCGGATCGCTTCGCGCAGAGAGTCGTCCTCCTGGTCGTACCAGCCGCGCTGCCTTGAGCGAATCAGGTGCCCCTCGAAGCCGTCCTCCAGCTCCCGGTCCGAACGCTCGGGCAGACTGAGAGTGATTCCGTCGTACATGTCCCAGTACTGCTTCGCCGGCACCAAGGGCGTATGCGGCATGTAGAACGACGTCCACAGGCAGAACGGCCGGTCCTTGTTCTCGCGCAGGAAGGCGACCGACTCCTCGGCGAAGAAGGTGTCGGGGAAGTACCGCTCCGGCAGGGTCGAGGCGGAACCGCTCAGCCCGGTCGCGTATCCGCCGTCCGCGGGGTACCCCACGTACTGGTCGTCTCGAAACGCCTGCTGCTCGGCCTGGGTGAGCCGTTTGTCGTGATCGGGGCGATGGAGCCTGTGGTCGAAGCCGTGCCGCCGCGTCTCGTCGACGAAGTGCATCTTGCCGATCGCGCCGGTGACGTAGCCGTGGTCCTTGAAGTAGTGGGCGGCCGTGCGGGCCTCGTTGGGCAGCGGGTCCCGCAGGATCTTCGCCCCGTGCCTGCAGGGGTGGAGGCCGGTGACGATCGACCCGCGGGAGGGGACGCAGACGGGCGCGTTGCAGTAGGCGCGGTCGAAGCGGACGCCGTCCGAGGCGATCTCGTCGATGTGGGGCGTCTGCGCCTCGCCGCTGCCGTAGCAGCCGGTCGCGGCGGTCTGGTGCTGATCGGAGCACAGGAAGAGCAGGTTCGCCCGGTTGGTCTTCGCGAAGCTGAAGGCGGCTCCCAGGGCGGACCCCGCCGACGCGGCGGCGACGCTCTTGACTGCTTCTCGGCGTGTGATCATGATGGCCGGGATTCTAACGCAGGTGGAAAAATCTGACGCCGTAGGCGACAATCAGGCCATGACAACGCACCGAGCCGGCGCCGCCGCTTTCGTCCTGGCCCTGGGAGCGCTGGCAGCGCTTCCCCTGCGCGTTCCCCTGCACGCGTCCGAACCGCCGAACATCCTCTGGATCATCGTCGACGACATGTCGGCCAATCTCTCCTCCTACGGAGAGACGGTGATCGAGACGCCGCATCTCGATCGCCTGGCGAGCCGCGGAGTGCGCTTCACCAATGCGTACGTCACGGCGCCGGTCTGCTCGCCCAACCGCTCGGCGTTCATCACCGGGATGTACCAGACCTCGATCGGCGCTCATCACCACAACAGCAGCCAGGGGGAGCTGAAGATCCACCTGCCTCCCGGCATCCGGCCGATCCCCGAGCTGTTCCGGGAGGCCGGCTACTACACCGTGATCACCGGCTGGCCCAACACGGACCGAGCCACCATCGGGAAGACGCACTACAACTTCGAGTGGGACCAGGCCATGTACGACGGTCCCGACTGGAGTGAGCGTCGACCCGGCCAGCCCTTCTTCGCCCAGGTCCACCTCCCCGGCGGCAAGCACCGCGGCCGGTCGCTCGAATCGTTCCGGCGGATCAGCGACCGCGTCGAGAAGCTCCTGGGAAGCAGGACCGATCCCTCCGACGTGAAACTCCCGCCCTACTACCCGGACGATCCGGTCCTGCTGGCGGACTGGGCGGCCTACCTCGACTCGGTTCGCCTCACCGACAGCTTCGTCGGCGACGTCATCGAACGGCTCGAGGACGAGGGCGACCTCGAGAACACGGTCGTTCTCTTCATGACCGACCACGGAATCAGCCATGCCAGGGGGAAGCAGTTCCTCTACGACGAAGGCATGCACGTGCCCCTGGTCATCGCCGGACCGACGATCGAGCCCGGGCAGGTGCGCGACGACCTCGTGGAGCACATCGACATCGCGGCCCTTTCGCTCGCACTCGCCGGCATCGAGATTCCCGACCACATGCACGCCCGCGACATCCTCGCCCGGAACTACGAGGAACGGACGGCGGTCTTCGCCGCTCGCGACCGCTGCGACGAGACGGTCGACTACATCCGGGCACTGCGGACGACGCGCTTCAAGTACATCCGCAACTTCCTGCCCGGCCGCCCCCACCTGCAACCCAACCTCTACAAGGACGGAAAGAGCATCGTCATCGCGCTGCGCGAAGCTCATGCGGCCGGGACGCTGAACGAGACGCAGCAGCTTCTCTTCACCCCCACCCGCCCCGCCGAGGAGCTCTACGACCTGACCGAGGACCCGTTCGAAGTCCGGAACCTGGCCGGCGATCCGAAGCACCAGGCG
Source organism: Thermoanaerobaculia bacterium (assembly GCA_022824725.1). Taxonomy (GTDB): domain Bacteria; phylum Acidobacteriota; class Thermoanaerobaculia; order Multivoradales; family Multivoraceae; genus Multivorans. The sequence goes on from JAJDZH010000113.1 coordinate 3,776, forward strand.
CAACTGAAGAAACTCAGGAAGCGCATGGACGATTGGATCGAGCGCACGAACGACCATGGCGCGGAATCAGCAGCCATGTACGACAGCGAAATGGCCGCGTACTCCAGGCGCGTGAGCGCGAACCCCGAATCCGCGGCCATCCTGAGCCGCAACATCGCCCTGATGAAGCGCTGGGCGGCCGAGGGCAAGTAGCCCCTCGTGAGCGGAA
>JAJDZH010000466.1 GCA_022824725.1 Thermoanaerobaculia bacterium
CAAGGCGCCGATGGCGAGCGTCGTCAACTCGTGCATCAGCGGATCGGCCATGGCGACACGGCTCGGCCCGCTCCGCGCCAGCGCTTCCTCGGCGCGGTCGAACTCGCCCAGCTCGCGATAGGCCTGACCGAGGTTGTAGTGGACGACGGAAGCACGCGGCTGCAGCGTCAGCGCGCGCTGAAACTGCTCGATGGCCGCTGCGTACTCGCCACGCTCCTCGGCGACCCGACCCATCCCGTAGGCCACGGCCGCCGAATCGTCCACCGCGGCGGCCCGTACGTAGAGCAGCTCCGCCTCCTCGACCCGCCCGCGTTCGAGCTCGAGGTCGGCGAGCCGGATCAGGGCCGGCCCGTCGTCGCGACGCAGCTCGAGAGCGTGCCGGAAGGCCGTCGCCGCAGCTTCGACGTCCCCGCTTCCCGCCGCGAGAACCCCCAGGTAGTAGGCCCATTCGAACGAATCGGGCGCCAGCGCGTGCGCCCTCTCGTAGCAGACCAACGCCGCCTCCAGCAGGCGGTGGGCCTGGTAGAGGCGACCGAGTTCGCCGAGGGCCTGGGCCTGGTCGGAGGCGCTCGCTCCCCGGTCGACGAGCAAGGCGTCCAGGTCAGCGCGGCGGGCCTCGATCTCGCGAGCCAGAGGCGGTTCCAGGTCCGTCAGAACCGGGTGCGGGATCGCGGCTTCGGCCGGGGCCGCGGTGGATTCGTCCGGCTCGGGCGCACAACCCGGGAGGGCCACGAGCAGGAGGGCGGCCGCGGTCGATCGAAAGCACACGCCCAAGGCTCGGAGCGAGCCGTTCATTGATCGATCCTAGCGCCGCCGAATGGTCGCCGCTTCGCGGCGCGCTCTCTTCCACGGGTCAGAAGACCCGCGGTCACACGCCTTCGGCGGCAGCGGGTCAGAAGACCCGCGCACCCAGCCGGCTCATGTATCGTGATCCCTGATCCTCCGAATGAAGGTACTTCGCTCTCCTGGGGCCGGCTGGTCCGTGCTGCTCGCCTGTGCGATCGCGACGGCGGCGTCCGCGCCCCTGCGGGCGCAGACCGGCTCCGCGGCGCCACCGGCGCCGGTCGTCCCCGGCTACGAGCACCTCCGCCTCGCCGGCGCCGCGGACGACGCCGCGCTGGGCGAGGTTCTTCTCGGCGAGTTGAACTGTCTCGCCTGCCACGAGCCCGCGCCCACCGTGGCTGCGCGAATTCCCTCGAGGACCGCGCCGGATCTCGACCGGATCGCCGAGCGCGCCACCGGAAAGTGGCTCACCGACTACCTGCTCGCGCCCCACGATGAGAAGCCCGGCTCGGCAATGCCGGACATGCTCCACTCGCTGGACCTGGACGACCGCGAGGACGCCGTGCGGACGCTCGTCGGCTTTCTCGCGCACCGCGCGGAGACAGCGAAGGCGGCCGCCAGCGGCGAAACAGCCGAAGCCGGCGACGTCCTCGGCGATTTCCCGGTTCACCGGTTCGGGGCGGCCGTCGAACGCGGAAGGGGCCTCTTTCATTCGGTCGGCTGCGTCGCCTGCCACGCGCCCGACAGCGCGGCTGGCGAAGATCCGGCGATCCCCTCCGTGCCGCTGCCGGACCTGACGGCGAAGACATCCGTCGACGCGCTGGCCGCGTTCCTGCTGGACCCACGCGCCGCGCGGCCGGGCGGCCGCATGCCGCCGCTCCACCTGGCCTCGGAAGAGGCGGAGGACATCGCCGTCTACCTGCTGCGCGGGCAGACGCCGCTCGCGGCGGAACGCCGCCGCGGCTTCGAGTTCGAGTACTTCCTCGATTCGGAAGAAGACGAAGACGCCGCCGGCTTCTTCGACCGGCCCACGCCCGACCTCCGAGAAACCCGCCCCGTCGCCGTCGGCCGGATCGCGACCCTTTCCCTCAAGCTGCCCTTCGCCACGAACAGCGGCGACCACGCCTTCCGGTGGAGCGGCCTGCTGCGCCTGCCCGCCGCCGGCCGCTACACCTTCACCCTCGCCTCCGACCGCCGGTCGGCCTCCTCGCTCCGCGTGGGCAACGAACTCTTCGCCACGAAGCCGCCGTTCAGCGGTCGCCGGGTGGACGTCACGCTCCGCCTGCGAGCCGGCGAGCATCCCGTCGAAGTGACCTACTTCATCCGCGGCAGTACCGGAAGGCCGTTCGTCGAGGTGGACGTCGCTGGAAGAGCACTGCCCGAGCCCGTGCCTCTCCACGAACTGACGAGCCATGAGAGCATCCGCCTGCGGCCGGCGGACGGGCCCGCGCCGCCCCGCAGGCGTTACGAGGAGGACGGCAGCATCCTGTTCGCCCGCTACGGCTGTTCCTCCTGCCACGCCTCGCCGGGCGTCGATCCTGAGCGGGGTCGGTCCTACGCCGTCTCACGCCCCGACGCCCCGGCCCTTGACGCTCTGGACCCGGAGCGGGTGCTCACGGAGCCGGCCATGCACAGCGAGGACACGTCGCCGCGGTATCGGCTGGCCGAGCACCAGCGGCAGGCGATTCGAGCCGCGCTCGCGGCACTCCCCGGCCTGCCGGCCGAGCGCTCGCCCGACGCGGAGATCACCCACACGATGGGCAGCTTCAACTGCCTTGCCTGTCACCAGCGCCGCATCGGCGACGTCGAGGTCGGCGGGCCGGACGCCGTTCGCGCCGCCCACTTCCGGGTCGTCGGCAACCAGGATCTCGGCGACGAGGGGCGGTTTCCACCGCCGCTTCACGGCGTTGGCGGCAAGCTGAAGCCGGACGCGCTGCACTCCGTCCTCACCGGCGAGCGCTTCCACGTCCGCCGCGACTTCATGGAGGTCAGGATGCCGGGCATTCCGGCGGACGCGGCCGGGCGGCTCGCCGCCGCGCTTGAGGCCGCCGACGCAACGCCGGGCGATCTCGACGAACCGTCTCCGTCGAGCGTCGCCACAGGCGACGGTTTCGAACTGCTCGGCACCGGCGGAATGGGCTGCGTCACCTGCCACGACATCCACGTGAACCCGGCGGCCGGAATCTCCACGATCGACCTCGCCACCGCCTACGACCGCCTGCGTCCCGGCTGGGTGTTCCGCTTCCTGCAAGACCCGGCCGCGATCCGGCCGGGAACCCGCATGCCCGCCTACTGGCCCGAGGGCGAGGCGAACTTCCCGCACCTCGGCGACGGCACGACCGAGGGCCAGATCAGGGCGCTATGGGCCTTCCTGTCGCTCGGAGGCTCGATGCCAACGCCCGAGGGCATGGACGTCGGTTCCGAACTCGTGCTGGTTCCGGACCAGCGCCCGCTCGTCTTCCGCACCCACATGATCGACGTCGGCCCACGGACGATCGCGATCGGCTACCCGGAGAACGTCCACGCCGCCTTCGACGCGAACACCGTCCGCCTGGCGAAGATCTGGCGCGGCGCTTTCTTCGACGCCAAGGGAACCTGGCAGGGCCGAGCCGGACAGTTCTTCGGCCCCTACGGCACCGACGTTCTCAATCTCCCGGCGGGGCCTGCCTTCGCCGTCCTCAACGACATCGACAGTCCCTGGCCGGCAACGGGCCGCTACGACCGGAACGTCGGCGGCCGTTTCCTCGGCTACCGGCTGGACGACCACGGTCGCCCGTCCCTCCGCTACCGTCTCGGAGACATCGAGATCGAGGAGACCCCGACGCCCCTGCCAAGCGGTGGCGGCGCCGACCTCGTGCGCCGTTTCCGCCTCGCCGCGGGCCCGGCTCCCGGTCCCCTGTTCCTGCTGCTGGCCGAGGGCGAGGAGATCGTGGCCGGCCCGGGGCGCACCTGGTCGGTAGACGGCCTGCTCGACGTCTCCTTCGCCTCCGAAGAAGATCTCACGCCGATCGTCCGCGACTCCCAGGGCGTCCGGCAACTCCTGCAACGGATCGAGCTCGAACCGAACGGCAGCCTCGACCTGGAGGTAACCCTGTCCTGGTGATGTTCCCTCGCAACCGACGAACGAACGCCGGCCACGCCGCCGCGACCGCGCTGCTCGCGGTGCTGCTGCCCTTGCCGGCGTTCACCCAGGAACCGCCCGACGAGGAAGACCGGCGAGACATCGAAAAGGCCCTGCTCGCCAGCCAGCGGGAGGCGCTCGGCGAGCAGACCGCCGCCGAGGAGCAGTACTACCGCGTACTCACGATGCCGCTTCCGGAAGGCATGTCGATGGAGGTCGGCGGCCTGCTGCAGCTTGTGGACGGCCGCATCATGGCGGCGACCCGGCGGGGCGAGATCTTCATCGTCG
>JAJDZH010000489.1 GCA_022824725.1 Thermoanaerobaculia bacterium
CGTCAAGGCATGACCACGATGAACATCTCCCTCCCCGCGGCCCTCAAGTCCTTCGTCAGCGATCAGGTCAGCTCTCGGGGCTACAGCACATCGAGCGAGTACGTCCGCGAGTTGATCCGAAAGGACTACGACCGCCAGCGATTGCGTGCCCGCCTTCTGGCAGGCGCCGCGTCGCCACGGGCCGGTCTGGCCGACGCGGACTACTTCGACCGTCTTCGCGGTGAGGTTCGCGAAGCCGGCCGGTGAGCAGCAAACCGGTCGTTCTGCGCGAGCAGGCACGGCGCGACATCGATGGAGCGGTTGAGCACTACCTGGCCGAGGCGAGCCCGGCGGTTGCCCTCGCCTTTCTCGATGCGGTGGAGGAAGCGCATCGCCTGATCGGAGAACGACCGGCGGCCGGCTCGCCCCGCTATGCGCACGAACTGGACCTTCCCGGCTTGCGCGTGTGGCTGGTGAGGGACTTTCCGTACCTGATCTTCTACGTCGAGCAGGCGACCGAAGTCGACGTCTGGCGCGTTCTGCATGGCGCGCGGGACGTTCCGGCCTGGATGCAGGAGCCGACCGACGATTGAGTTGCAGGCGTACTCCGCTGGTAGAGCGACGCTTCTAGCACTAGCGACAGCGCTGCGCCCGGATCCGCGCGATCGCCTTCGTTACGTCGTACCGGTCGTCGCCCTCGTATCGCGGCGCCTGCTCGGTGAACGCAGTCTCGACGTCTTCCCACCGAGTGCGCGCGTACTCGATGACGTGCGGGTGGGTCAGCAGGTAGAAGCGGTCCTCGCGGATTTGCTGCAGCACCATGGCGGCCGCCTCGTCCGCGGACATCGCGTTCTCCGCGCTCATCCTGCCGGCGGCGGGATTCGCCTCCTGGGGTCCGCCCAGGTGCTCGGGCCGCCGCTCGGACGACCGCCAGATGCTGGTCGCGACCCAGCCGGGGCAGAAGACGCTGACGCCGACGTGCTCGGGCAGTTCCGCGCGCAGAACGTCGGAGATGGCGAGCACCGCGTGCTTCGAGGCGGTGTAGACGGACGATCCGGGGAAGGGGATGCCCAGGCTGTGCTCGGAGCCCGTGTTCACGATGCGGGACTCGCGGCCGCCCTCGATGAACCGCGGCGCGAAGACCCGGATGCCGTTGAGCACGCCCTCGACGTTCACGCCGAGGATCCAGCGCACGTCGTCGGCGCTGAAGCCATAGGCCGGCGCCCGGCCCGCGCCGACGCCGGCGTTGTTGAACAGCAACTCGACCGACCCGAAGGCCGACCAGGCGTCGTCCGCGAGGCGCTCGAGGTCCTCCTCGCGAGCGACGTCGACCTGCGCGGCCAGGGCGCCTGCGCCCAGCGCTTCCACTTCGCTGGCGACGCTCTCCGCGGCGTCCAGCTCCAGGTCGGCGACCGCGACGTTCGCGCCCTCGCGCGCCAGAGCCAGCGCGATGGCGCGGCCGATGCCATTGCCGCCGCCGGTGATGACCGCCGAACGGCCACGGAATTCCATCATCGATCTCCTTGATTGCCCCTCTGGTGTTTGCGGACTAGCGCGGCAGGATGGTCGCCGCTTCGCGGCGCGTTGTCTTCAGAAGCCGGCGAGGGCGCCGGCGCACCCAGTGTGCCGCGCCAAGTCCGACAGACTGCTAGCCCCGCAGCAGCGGCAAGACGTCTTCCGTGAAACGCTCAGCGGCTTCACGCGCCGGCGGGCTCGGCGAGGCGAAGCTGGGCCCCGTGACCGCGAACTTGTCGATACCCAGATCGAGCAGTGCCCCGATTCGTGCCGCGCAGTGCTCCGGGCTGCCGACGATCGCGTACTCGTCGATGAAGTCGTCCGTCAGCGCGGCCGTCTGCTGCCCGCCTTCGCGACCGTGGGCGGTCATGTCGTAGCTGTCGTGGAGCTTGTGGAACACGTCGGCCTGCTGCTCGTCCGCGGGCCCGGCGATCTCGCCGTACATGACCGAGAAGCGGGCGAACAGGCCGGTCGAGGCGCGGCCGAGTTCGCGGCCGACGCGGGCATCCTCGCAGCAGACGACGTTCACGTAGGCGCCGAACTGAAGCGACGCCGGATCGCGGCCGGCCTCCGCGGCGGCGTCGCGGGCCGTCTCGATTCCCCATGCGACGCGTTTCGGGTCGGCGCCGACGGCGAGCATGACCCGGTCGGCCTGGCGGGCGGCGATGCCGATCACCTTGGGCCCCGTGGCCGCGACCTCGACCGGCACCTTCGGCCCGTCGCCGATCCAGCGGATGCGGCTCGCGGAAGGCCCGTGGGCGAGTCCGAGCTTCTCCGCGAGCGGCGCGGCGTCGTCCGGAATCCCCGTGTTCTCGAAATCCACGTCCTCGCCGCGCAGGTAGGCCTGCAGGTTGGCCAGGTAGTCCTCGAACCATCCGAGACGGGCCGGCGCACTCCCCAGGTGGGCCAGCGCGCTGTCGCCGCGGCCGATCCCCAGCACCATGCGTCCGCGGGATACCCGTTGTACCGAGAGCGCCGAGGAAGCGGTCGTCGCCGGGTGGCGCGTCACCGGGTTCGTCACCGAGGTCGCGAGCCGCAGCCTCCGTGTGGTCGTCGCCGCCATCGCGAGGCAGACGTAGGGATCGCCGGAG
>JAJDZH010000270.1 GCA_022824725.1 Thermoanaerobaculia bacterium
GGCTGGTTGTAGAGGTACGCCGGGTACCGCTCCGGCACGAGCGGTGAGCCGACCAGCATCGTGTCCGGGCCGATGTTGTTGTTCTGCATGTAGCCGCGCTCGGGGTTGAGCAGGGACATCAGCTCGGACGCCGGGTGGATGCCCAGCCACTCCGTCTCGGAGGTCGAGCCGTCGACGGGGCGGCTCCAGTCATAGCCGTCCGGCCGGATCGGCACTCGGCCCGTCCGCTGGTAGTAGATGTTGCCGCCGGTGTCGGCGATCATCACGTTCTGCGGCATGATCTGGCGCACGTCCAGTGCCGCGGCGGCGCCTTCGTAGTCCTCGGCCACCATGAACCAGTACTTGGACTCGAGGTAGCCGATCTCCTCCTCGTAGGCGAGAGCCGCCGCGTACGCGCGGTCGCCGCGTCGCGCGACGATCGGGCCGTGGTGCGAGTACCAGAAGGTCGCCTCCCGGGTCTTCGCCTCGCCGGCGACTGCAACCTCCACCGTCCGGCTCGTCATCTGCCGCCACTCGCCGTCGTAGAGGTAGCGGCTCGGGTCGTCCGGGTCGAGGGTGAGCTCGTAGACATCGGCCGTGTCGGGACCGCCCGTCGTGTGGGCCCAGGCGACGTGTTCGTTGTGGCCCAGGTTGACGTACGGGAAGCCGGACGTGGCGAAGCCGCTGATGTGGATGTCTCCAGCGTGGAGCCGCAGTTCCCAGTACCGGTGGCGGCCGAGCCAGGACAGGTGCGGGTCGATGATCAGCGCCGCCGCGCCGAAGGTCGTCTGCTCCGGCGCCAGCGCGATCTCGTTCGAGGCCCGCAGGTCGACGTCGAAGCTCGGCTCGATGCCGACCGCCCGCAGGTCGGAGCGCGCCTGCCCCGCCGGCCAGCTCCAGATGAACTGGCGGCTGAAAGCGACCGGCATGTAGACATCGACCGGGCGGTCGCCCCACCAGTCCGGCACCTCCTCGGGATGCGCGTCGAGGTAGTCGTTGATACCCGCGATGAAGGCCGCCAGGTGCCGGCGGAGTTCCGGGTTGAGCTTCGCCTCGTAGTGGCGCTTCGCGGTGCCGTAGTGGTCCCACATCCGCGACTCGAGATCGGACCGCACCCAAGCGTCATTGTTGCCGGGGCCGAAGGCGGCGGCGTACTCGCCGAGCCCGAAGAGGTAGTTCTCGAGCAGTTGCGAGAGCCGGTCCTCGGCCATCGCCCAGCCGGAGGCGTAGAGCCCGGCCTCGGCGGACTCGGCGTAGATGTGGGGGACGCCCCATGTGTCGCGGTAGACGGTCGCCTCCTCGCCGCCTCCGCCGGTCGGTGCACAGGCCGCGACCAGCACGAAGAGCAGCACGGTCAGAGTCGTCCCGAGCACCGGCCAGATGTCTCGCTTCGCCATGCCGATTCCTCCTCCTCAGTTGCCCGGCTTCTTCGCCGACTTCGGCCGGAACGCCACAATTCGCTCCTCGTTCGTCGTCAGGTACGGCCCGCCGATCAGGTCGACGCAGTAGGGGATCGCCGGGAACACCGCGTCCAGGCACTCCCCGATCGCCTTCGGCTGTCCCGGCAGGTTGACGATCAGCGAGGAGCCGCGGATCCCCGCCGTCTGCCGCGAGAGGATGGCGGTCGGCACGGCGAGGAGCGAAACCTGCCGCATCAGCTCGCCGAATCCGGGCATCTCCTTCTCGGACACGGCCAAGGTCGCCTCCGGCGTCACGTCGCGCGCAGCCGGGCCCGTGCCGCCGGTCGTCACGACCAGGCAGCAGCCCTCTTCATCACAGAGTTCACGAAGGGCGGCCGCGATCTGCTCGACCTCGTCCTCGACGACGCGGGCACACGGTTCCCAAGGCGAGGTCAGTACCTCCGCCAGGTACTCGCGGATCGCCGGCCCGCCGCGGTCCTCGTACACCCCGCGGGATGCACGGTCCGAGACCGTCACGATGCCGATACGGGCAGGAGCGCCCGAAGAACTCGCCACCTCAGAAGACGCTGAAGAGACGGACTACAAGCCCCGTCGTCATGGCCATGTTGATTCCCAGGAACCACTTCATCGCCGTCAACTGCGAGTTCAGGGCCCGAATCTCGCCACCGAGTTCGGATCTCACGATCGCCAGGTCGTCCTTCGTGGCGAGCCGGTCATCCGCGCGGTTGATCGCTTCGACGATCACCTCGGCGTGCGCCGGTTCGACGCCGGCCTCCGTGAAGGTCCTGTGAGTGGCGAGTGTGTCTATTCTGCTGGCCATCGATTCGCCCCTTGCCTGATTCGGGTAAGGGGGTGCCCAGGGTGCCCGGGGCAAGGGCCCCGAGAGTACCACCAGCCCGGTACGGCAAAGCCCGGGCTCCGGCCCGTCGTTGATACCCTCTCCGGCCGTGCCGGACTCGAAGAACGCTCGCCGTTTGCACGAACTGAAGGCCCTGCTCCAGGAGCGGAGCATCGCCAAGGGGGACTTCGTCCTGACCTCGGGCGCGCGCTCGCACTACTACTGCGACACGAAGGCGACGGTGCTGTCGCCGCGGGGCTCGCGGCTGATCGGCGAAGCGCTCTGCGAGCAGCTCCGGCCCTTCGGAGTCGACGCGGTGGGCGGACCCGAGGTCGGCGGCGCCTACCTGGCGACGGCGGCATCGGTGGCCAGCGACCTCGACGGCACTCCGCTCTTCGGCTTCCTGGTCCGCAACAAGGCGAAGGGCCACGGCACGAGCGCCCGGATCGACGCCTCGTACCACCCGGACGGACGCAAGCTGATCGTCGAGGGCCGCCGGGTCGCCGTCGTCGACGACGTCGTCACCTCGGCCGGCTCGATCATCCGCGCGATCGAAGCGGTCGAGGCCGAAGGCTGTGAAGTCGCCGCGGTATCGGCGGTCGTCGACCGCCAGGGAGGCGGCGGCGACCGCCTCCGCAGCCTCGGCTACGACTTCCGGCCGCTCTTCCTGGCCGACAACGAAGGCGACCTGACGCTCTACTCCGGGGACGGACGATGAGACGCGGCCGGCGCTTTGCAGCCGCCGCGGCCACCGTCGCGCTGGCCGCCCTGACCCTGACCGGGATCGCCACCGATCCGGCCCCGGCCCACGTGCGGATCACGACCGACATCAACTTCGCCAACGACGTCCGGCCGATCCTGCGCCGCTACTGCATGCCCTGCCACAACCCGAAGGGCTCGGCGCCGGACTACATCGACCTGACGACCTACGGCAACGACGCGAAGCCCGGCGCCCGCGCCTGGGCGGTGGCGATCGAAGAAGAACTGATGACCGGCCGCATGCCGCCGTGGACCGCCGACGCCCGCTACGACCACTTCCGCAACTCGCGGCGGATGAGCCAGCAGGAGATCGACATCGTCGTCGCCTGGGTCCAGGGCGGCGGGCCCCAGGGGCCCCGGCGCAACCTGCCGCCGCCGCTCGAGTTCACCGAGGAAGAGTGGGAGCTCGGCTACCCGGACGTGGTGCTCGAGCCCTCGGCCGAGACGGTCGTCGAACCCGGCGAGCAGACCGCCTCGCACCGCGAGGTGCTGGACGTCGAGCTCGAGGAGAACGTCTGGATCACCGGCTACGAGTTCCGGCCCCAGCACCCTGGCGTCGTCTACCGGATGGCGGCCTGGGTCCACGAGCCCGACGACGCGGAGCCCGAGCAACTCGAAGTCGAGGTCCAGGTGCCGTACGACCCGTTCCGCGACGAGGACGAACCCGAGCCGACCCGGATGCGCACCGCGACCGCCGGCCCGCAGTTCCTCGGCCAGTGGCTGCGCGGCGACGACCCGGTGCTGCTCCCGGACGGCGCCGGCAAGCGGCTCCGGACCGGCTCGAAGGTCGAACTCGTCGTCGAGTACCGGCGACGTCCGAACGACGATTCGCGCATCGAGATCCGCGACCGCTCGAGCCTGGGCCTGTTCCTCGCCCAGACCGAGGACGAGGTCGAACTCTGGGTCGAGAGCGCGCGGGCGGGCGGCGAGGTCACGCTGAAGGGCCGCCGGGCCGCGCGGCCGCAGACCGTGAGCATCTCCCTGGCCGAACGCGCCCGCCTGATCGGGCTCCACCCGCACGTCGGCGACCGGCTCGAGGCAATGGAGGTCCGCGTCCACTTCCCGGACCAGCGGGTGCAGACCGTTCTCTACGTCCCCGACTACGACCCCGAGTTTCCGGCCAGCTACCTGTTCGAGGAGGCGATCCACGCCCCGCCCGGCACCCGGGTCGAACTGATCGGGTCGTTCGATGTCGGC
>JAJDZH010000368.1 GCA_022824725.1 Thermoanaerobaculia bacterium
GCCTCCGACCCGCGCAAGGACGGAGCGGCGCTCGGGTACTGACGGAGACGGCCGGGGCGGCCGTGCCAAACTCGTCGGCGATGGACGACGCTCCGGCCGCACAGACCACCGACGCTTCGACGCGAAGCATCGAGCTGCGGATCATCCAGTCGATCGCGGACATTCCCGCTCGGGCGTGGGACCGTCTCCTCCGGCCCGGCGATCGCCCGTTCCTGTCCTGGACGTTCCTCGAAGCCCTCGAAAGGACCGGCTGCGTGGCGCCCGACCGCGGCTGGCTTCCCTTCCATCTCACTGCCTGGGGCTCAGGCGGCGAGCTGATCGCGGCCGCCCCCGCCTACATCAAGAACGACGGGATGGGCGACTTCTCGCGGGACTGGGCTTTCGGCGATGCAGTGCGCGCCGCGGGCGGCCGCTTCTATCCGAAGCTGGTGGTCGGCGTGCCGTTTTCTCCAGTCACCGGGCGCCGCATCCTGGCCGCCGCCGACGTCGACCCGGCGGTCGCGGCCAAACTCCTCGTACAGCTTGCCGCCCACACCGCCCGGGACGTCGGAGTCGCCTCCATTCATGTGCTCTACCACAGCGCCTCGGATGCCGAGTGCCTCGACGCCGCGGGCCTCTCCCAGCGTGTCATGGTCCAGTATCACTGGCACAACTACGATTACCGGACTCCCGACGACTGGCTGGCGAAACTCCGTTCCAAGCGCCGCACTCAATGCCGTCGCGAGCGCCGCGAGCCGGCCAGGCAGGGCATCGCCATCCGCACCGTGCGCGGCGAGGAGATCGCAGCCGATCCTGAACGCTGGGCCGAAACCGCGTTCCGCCTCTACTGCACCACGTGCGACCGGTACATGTGGGGCGGCCGCTACCTGAACCGGGAGCTGTTCGGCGACCTCTTCGGCAAGCTGGACAACGCGGTCGAACTCGTGGTCGCCGAACGAGGCGGCCGGGTCGTCGCGGGCGCGATCAACCTCCGCTCCGACACCCACCTCTACGGCCGCTACTGGGGTTGCCACGAGGAACACCGCTTCCTGCACTTCAACGTCTGCCTCTACCACTCGATCGACGAGTGCATCGCCCGGGGAGTCCAGGTATTCGAAGGCGGCGCCGGCGGAGAGCACAAGATCAGCCGCGGCTTCGAGCCAGCGCCCGTCTACAGCTCCCACCTGTTCATGGACGAGAAGCTGAACCAGCTCCTCGGCGCGGCTCTCAGCCGCGACGCGGAGCGCCACCTCGAGGGAATCGAGGCCTGGCGCCGCAACCGACCCCAACTCGGCTGATCATCGATCGCCGCCGAACTCGTAGCGCAGCGCCAGGCCGATGGACAGGCCGTCGGTGTCCGAAGTGCGGGACCAGGTGCTCACCGGTTCGCTGCCGTCGAGGCGCAGATTGCCTTCGTGGCTGCGCAGGAGATCGGTTCCGTAGGGAGGGGGCTCGAAGTCCTCGAGGAACGCGGCCTGCGCCCTGAGACCGATGGACACCGCCTCGGTCAACTCGTAGTCGATCCCGGCCACGAGGGCCTGTCCGAGCAGTTCGTCCTGGAGCTCGACGCTGCCGGCGCTGACCGTCCCGGCCAGGTTGCGCCGAATCTCGTCACGGTTCGGCTGATCGCGGCCGGTCGCGATGTCGTCCGGGTCGAAGCTCCTGGCCCAGCGCCACGAGAAGTCCAACGTCATCCGGGAGAAGCCAAGACCGGCGCCAACGTACGGCGTCCACCGCGTCCGGTTCCGCCAGTCGAAGTAGACCAGCGCGAAGACGTCGCTCGCCGTCGCGTCCCCCAGCCTCTCCTGGCCGATGGCCAGTTCGTTCGAGAGCTTCTCGAAATCCACGCCGGAGGCGTCCGTGGACGCGACCGTCTGGTCGAAGCCGACCGACCGCTCGGTGTAGGCAAGGGCCACGCGAAACCGGTCGTCGAGCCGATAGCCGAACTCGATCCGGCCCGAGAACCCGCGGCCGCCGTCGAAGGGGGCCTTCCAGCCGTCACCCGCGCCGCGGTCGGGCGTCGTGCAGCCGGGAACGAGGAGCGCTCGCGGGTTGATGAACTCGTCGCAAACGCTGGAACGGTCGTCGCTGCGGCTCGACATGGTCAGGCCGGACGTGGATTCGCTGCCCGCCCCGAACTCGAGGTAGAACTGCGCCTGCGCGGCCCCGGCCAGCAGCAGACCGGCCGCGGCGGCGAGCGGCAAGCGCAGGCGGCGCCGGGAGATCATCGTCGTTCCAGCCTACTAGGCGCCTCCCGGCCGCGGCCCCGGCAGACGCCGCCTCGGGCCATGCTGCTCCCCCCCTTCCGGCCGGACCTATAATCGAGAAGACATGCCGCACTTCGAAGACGACCAGCAGGGCGACGGCAAGGTCCTCACGAAGACGAAGACCAGGACCCGGCTGGCCCGTCCCCGGCTCTACAAGGTGCTTCTTCACAACGACGACTTCACGCCGCGGGAGTTCGTCGTCGTCGTGCTGCAGCACGTGTTTCACTTCACGGAATCCGACGCCTCGCGGCTCATGCTCTATGTCCACAAGAACGGCGTCGGCGTCGTGGGGCTCTATCCGTTCTCCGTGGCCGAAACGAAGGTGGCCGAGGTCGGCAGCCTGGCCCAGCAGGCGGAGGTTCCGCTGCTCTGCACGATCGAGCCGGACACGGGGGACGGCGACGGCGACGGCGGCGACGACAACAGCCGGGACGACGACGGCCGGCACGGCGACGACGTCAACTGACGGCGCCGGGAGGGTAACGCCATCGCTTCCGTCCACATGACCGAGGATCTGCGGCAGTCGTTGCGGCGGGCCATGCTCGAGGCGTCCTCGCGCCGCCACGAGTACGTGACCCTCGAGCATCTGCTCCTCGCCTTGTGCGCCGACCCGACAGGCGCGAAGGCGTTGCAGGCGGTGGGCGTCCGCCTGCCTCGACTGGTTCGCGATCTCGAGGAGTTCCTGGAGCAGCAACTGGAGACCCTGCCGCCGGTGCTCCCGGCCGACGCGGCGGACGAAACGGCAGGCTCCGCGTCAGTGGAGATGGACGGCGCTCGGGACGAAAGCGCTGAGGCGGCCCCGGAATCCGGCGACGAGGACGAGTCGCCTCCCAAACAGACGATCGCGTTCTGGAGGGTCATCGAACGGGCGGCCATGCACGCCCACGGCGCCGGCAGGAGCGAACTGGACGCCGGCGCCGTGATCGCATCCCTGATGCGCGAGAAGGAGTCCCAGGCGGTCTACCTGCTCCAGCGCCAGGACGTCACGCGCCTCGACGTCATCCGCTATCTCTCCCACGGTACCGTCAAGCAGGGCAGCGGCCTTCCCGCGCCACAGCGGGCCGAGCCCGACGCGGAAGGCGACGAGGGGGAGGAAGAGGTCGAGGATCCGCTCGAGCAGTTCGCTTCCAACCTGAACGAGCGCGCCGCCGAGGGATCGATCGATCCGCTGGTCGGGCGGCTCGACGAGGTCCGGGTGCTCTGC
>JAJDZH010000456.1 GCA_022824725.1 Thermoanaerobaculia bacterium
CCGACCACGTCAAGGCCGAGAAGCAGAACCCCTGGTGAAGTAGGGGATTGCGAAGCAATCCTCCTTTGGTAGAGGCCGCTCCCGGGCGGGGTCAGACCACGTCGACGCGGTGCTCCGCCGCGCCGGCGCCCGTCACGATACGAAGCTGATCCTGAAGCCTGACGTGCAGCATGGCCAGGGCCGGAACGACCAGCATGAGCAGCGGCGTGGCGATCAGGATGCCGAAGCCGAGCGACGCCGCCAGCGGAACCAGGTGGACCGTCGCGGGGTCCGTCTCGAAGACGAGCGGAGCGACGCCGACGAAGGTGGTCACCGAGGTCAGGAGGATCGATCGGACGCGGGCCTTGGCGCCGGCAATGATCGCTTCCTGTGGCGCAAGGCCGGCGCTTCTCTTCTCGTTGATGAAGGTGACCATCACCAGCGAGTCGTTCACGACGACTCCGGTGCAGCCGACCAGGCCCTGCACCGACATGAAGCCGAAACTGAGGCCCAGCAGCAGATGGCCCACGACGGCGCCGACCAGGCCCAGGGGAATCGCGGCCATGATGATCAGCGGCTGGGACCAGGACCCGAAGGGGATGGCGATCAGGGCGAAGATGATGATGAACACGACCAGCATCGAGCTCGACAGGGCGCCGATGATCTCCCTCTGCTGCCTCTGCTCGCCCCCGACTCCGTAGCCGAAGCCCGGGTGCTCGGCCGCGAGCGGCGCCAGGATGTCCCGCTCCAGGGCGGGCGTGATCAACTGGCCGGTGACGACATCCGGGTCCACGTTCGCCGTGACCGTCACCACGCGCCGGCCGTCGACCTTGTGAATCGCGGTGGATGACCGCACGAACTCGGCGGAAGCGACGTGCTTCAACGGCACCTCCGAGCCGCCGGGCGTGCGCACGACGAACCGTTCGAGGTCCGCGATCGAACTCCGCTCCTGCTCCGGCAGCCGGAGGTACACGCGCATGTCCTCGCGGCCGCGCAGCACCCTGAGGGCCTCGCTGCCGAAGAAGGCGGATCGTGTCTGCCGCGCCAGGTCCTCCAGTGTCAACCCCAGCGTGCGGGCCGCCGGCTTGAGTTCCAGTTGCACTTCCCTGAATCCGTCGTCCTGGTTCGTGCGGATGTCGAAGACGCCATCGACCCTCTGTAGCTCCTCGACGAACTCCTGGGCGATCGCCTCCAGCTCGACGGGGTCGGGATGCGAGAGTTCCAGGTACACGGGCGGCGGGAGTTCGAGCGCCCCCGACGAGAAGACGAGGTGCCTCGTTCCCTGCACCGTGCCGGTCTCCTCCCGCCACAGGCGCTCGAACTCGCTGGCCGGCACGGCGGCGCCTTCCGGAAGCGCGAACTGGACCGCGCCGACATGGCTGCGCGGAACCGACGCCCGGTCGCCGCGAAGCGGATTGAACAGCTCCGCGGATTCGCCGACAGTGATCGCGCTGTTCCAATCGTCCGCGGCGGCGCTGCCCGGATGCTCGCTCGCCAGCCGCTCTGCTATGCGGCGCCCCGTCCGCTCCACCAGCTCCCCGACCGCCGCGGTCCGTTCCGCCGGCGATCCGGTGGGCAACTCGAAGTTCGCCGCGATGACGTCGCCCTCCACCTGCGGCAGGAACTCCACCCTGACCAGCCCGGAACCGATGAGGACGGTCACGAGCAGGACCGCGCCCCCGGCCGTCGCCAGCACGATCGGCGGATGGTCCGTGGCGAGCCGAAGGCCCCGGTCCAGCGGGCCGTCGATAAGCCGTTGCAAACCCCGGTCCACGGCGCGCTGAATCCGCAACAACCAGCGGCCGGCCGCCGTCGACGCGGTTCGACCGGGCGGCGGCAGGTGCGACAGATGCCGCGGCAGGATCAGCAGCGACTCCACCAGCGAGATCATCAGGATGATGATGACGACCAGCGGCACGCTCCTCATGATCTTTCCGGTGGAGCCCGGAACGGTCAGCAGGGCGCAGAAGGCCGTCACGGTGGTCAACACGGAGAAGATGACCGGAGCGCTCATTCGCTGCGCGCCCCGGATCGCCGTCGTCAGCCCGTCGCGGTCCCGTTTTCGTTCCGCGAAGATGTTCTCGCCCACGACGATCGCGTCGTCGACGACGATCCCCAACGCGAGCACCAGGGCCATCATCGAGAACATGTTGATGGAGACGCCCAGCATCTGCATGCCCCACAGCGTTCCCACCAGGGCGACGCCCAGCCCCGCGGCCACCCACATCGCGAGGCGGACTTCCAGGAAGAACGTCAGGGCGAGAAAGACAAGAACGAGCCCCAGGAGGCCGTTCTCGACCAGGACCGACAGGCTGCCGGCGACCAGCGTCGAGTCGTCCCTCCAGATCTCGACGCCGACGCCGGCCGGAAGCGCGGGGATCACCTCCGCCGCCAGATACGCCTTGACCGCTTCCGAGATCTCGAAGACCTGCTCGTCCGCGGTTCGGGTGACGTCGACGCGAATGGCCCGGTTGCCGTTGAAGCGGGTGATCAGGTCGGTGTCCGCGAAACCGTCGCGCAGGTCGGCGATGTCGCCCAGGCGAATCGACGTGCCGTCGGGGCTGGACAGGACGATGATGTCTTCAAAGTCGTACTGCCCGTAGTTCTGGCCGATCGTGCGGACCCGGATCTCCTCGCCGCCCGTCGAGATGCTTCCCGCGGAGAGGTCCATCGAGCCCCGCCGCACGGCGCCGGCGATGTCACCCAGCGTGAGCCCCAGTGCCCGCAGCCGGTGCGACGGGACCTCCACCGAGATCTCGTACTCCCGGTAGCCGCTGGTGTCCACGTAGGACACCTCGGGAAGCGCCGCGATGCCGTCCTCGATGTCGTACGCCAGCTCCTTGAGCGTCCGTTCCGGCACGTCGCCGTGAACCAGGAGGCGAATGACGCTCTGCCGGCTCGTCACCTCGCGCACTTCGGGCCGCTCCGCTCCCGCGGGGAAGCTGGGGATGCGGTCCACCCTCGCCTTGGCGTCGTTCAGAGCGCGATCGATGTCCGTGCCGCTCGTGAACTCGGCCGTGACCGATCCGAGCCCTTCGGAAGCGGAGGCCTCGATCCGCTTCACGCCGTCCAGAGACCCGAGCTCCTCCTCGATCTTGCGGACGATCGCCTCATCGACCTCCTGCGGCGCCGCGCCCGGGTACGGAACCATGACCTGCACGCGGTCCAGCGACGCGTCCGGGAGCATCTCCTGGACGAGTTCGCCGGCCGCCAGCAGGCCGGCGAGCAGCAGGAAGACCATGAGGAGGTTGGCGGCAATCGGATTGCTCGCCATGAAGGCGATCGGACCGCCACGGACTGTCGGGTCGCCGGCCTCGCTCATCGGTCGCTCAGCTGGGAACCTCCGCCGCCTGCGCCTTCTGGAACGCCGGCCTGGCCATGCAGCGGTCGCCGTAGGCCTCGAGCACCGGCGACTCCGGCAGCATTCCGAACATGCGCAGGAAGACGGCGCTGCTGCCGAGCATCACGTCGGCAGCGCTGAACTCCTCGCCGAGAATCCACGGGCCATCGCCCAGGCCCTGCTCCCAGACCTCGATCGTCCTGGCGAAGCTGCCCCAGCCCAGCCGGCCGGGATGGAACGCTTCGGCCTGGTGCTCCTCGGGCACGACGGTCCGCAGGCCCGACTCGAACATCGCCGGCTCGATCATCGCCGCCGAGTAGATCAGCCAGTGCACGAAGCGGGCGCGCAGCGGATCGTCCAGCGCCGGCGCCAGCCGGCCGGAGGCGTAGCGGTCCGCGACGTAGAGGCAGATCGCCGCCGAGTCCCACATCTTCACCTCGCCGTCCTCGAGCGCCGGGACCTTGCCCATCGGGCTCGCGGCCAGGTGTTCCGGGGTCCGCTCCGGCTTCGTGATGTCGCAATGCACGAGCTCGTAGTCGACGCCCGCCTCCTCGAGCATCCAGACGGCGCGGCTGGACCGCGTCTGCGGGCACCAGTAGAGCTTCATTCGTAGGCCTCCGAGTCCAGGTGTTCCGTACCGGCCGGCGCCCGGCCGATCTCTCTCATGTTCGTGAAGAAACCGCGCACGTCGAGTTCGATCGTGACCGGCGTGTCGCTTTCGTTGAGCCAGAACCAGCCGTGGTTGCCGGAGTAGCCCGCGGTCAGGCCGCCCCGGCCTCCCGTGACGTCGAACTCCTCGGCGTAGCGGACCGGCTCGTCGTCCAGGTCGTTGAAGGGGTCGGCGTGGAAGTCGGAGTAGAGCGCCCCGCCGTCCGTCTGCCAGGAGTAGACGATCGTCATGCCCTCGATCATCTGCAGCTTGTACTCCATCTGTTCGTTGGCGGCGATCTCGATCGTGACCGTCTCGGCCCGCAGTTCCCGGGTGCCGCTCATCGGGGCCGAGAGCCCCTCCTCCGCCTCCGCCATCGGCTCGGTGCCGGCCGCTTCGTGGAGCCGGTCGAGGCCGAGCAGGCCGCCGATGCGGGTCGGATCGACGCCGTACTCGGCGGGGAGGATGACAACGACGAAGACGACAACCGCGGCGGCGAGCGTGATCGCCACGGTCTTGAGCAGCTTGCGAAGCGGCAGGGTTCCGAGATCGCCGCCCGGAGCGGGATTCGAATCGGTCATGACATGAAGTACCCCGTCAACTGATAGGCCACGAGCAGGAAGCCGACCGCCATCAGCGCCGCGTTGGCCGCGTAGCCGTGGGACTGGAAGCGGCCGCTGGCCCGCCACAGGTTGAAGCTCAGGAGGATAATCGCCAGCGCCGCGAACTGCCCCA
>JAJDZH010000476.1 GCA_022824725.1 Thermoanaerobaculia bacterium
CGGCGGGGGCGCCGGGGAACCCAGTGGGCAGCGGCCTGCCGAGATCGACGGCGGCGGGCTCACGAGCGGCACACACTGGGTGCGCCGGCGCCCTCGCCGGCTTCCGGACGACGACGCGGAGCGGCGGCGACCGAACTCGAATCGCGAGGCCGAAGGCCTCTCCTTCTCGCCTTCCTCGTAGCCGCCGTCGCCTGCGCCGGCCACGAAGACCCGCCAGCGGGCCTCGAAGTCGGCGCCGACAACGCCGCCATCGACTCGATCTTCGCCTCCTGGGACAGGCCCGATTCCCCGGGCTGCGCGCTCGCCGTCGCACGCGACGGCGACCTCGTCTACTCCCGTGGCTACGGCTACGCCAACCTCGACTACGACATTCCGGTCACGCCGCAGACGGTTTTCGACGTCGCCTCGGTGACGAAGCAGTTCGTCGCCGCCGTCGCCAATCTCCTCGCGCAGGACGGCACGGTCTCTCTCGACGACGACGTCCGCCAGTGGCTTCCGGAGCTGCCGGAGTACGAAGCGCCGATCACGCTACGCCACCTGATCTTCCACACGGGCGGCCTTCGCGACTACCTGAACCTGTTCCCGCTCGCCGGCGCCGGCGACTACTACTCGGTCTCCCGCGAGCAGCTCCTGGCGATGATGTCGCGGCAGCGGGCACCCGTGTTCGCTCCCGGCGAACGCTACGAGTACAGCAACACCGGCTACATGCTGCTGGCGCACGCCCTCGAGCGCGCAGCCGGCAAGTCGATCGGCGAGCTGGCCAGGGAGCGGATCTTCGAGCCGCTGGGGATGGACGGCAGCCTGATGTACGAGAACCGCGAGCGGATCATCCCGCGGCGCGCCACCGGCTACCACCGCGACGACGACGGCGAACTGCGGATCGTCCACAACTACAACTTCGAGATCGCCGGCGACGGCCAGCTCTACACGACGGTGGAGGACCTGCTTCGCTGGGACGACTACCTGCACGGCGCCGAGCGGCCCGCGATCCACGAGTCGATGCTGACCGAGGGAACGCTCAACGACGGCGAACCGATCGGCTACGCCCACGGCATCACTCCCGGCGAGTACCGGGGCCTGCGCACCGTGGGGCACAGCGGGCACTCCTGGGGCTTCCTGACCGAGCTCAGGCGGTACGTGGAACCGAATCTCGCGATCGCCGTTTCCTGCAACGCCGAGTACGGGGATCCTGGGGAGTTGGCACGGCGCGTCGCCGATCACTACCTGGCGGATCAGTTCGGGCCGCCCGAGACCGACGACGAAGACGCTGAAGCCGACGGCGAGGACGAAGATGCAGACGCGCAACCCGAACCGCCATCCCTGTCAGCCGCCGAACTGGCGGGGTTCGCGGGCAGCTACTTCTCCGCCGAGCTGGACGCCACGTACCGGTTCGCCGTCGCGGACGGCGGACTCGTGGTGCGAGTCGAGCAGCAGCCCGCGCTCGAAGTGCAACCGGTTGCCGAAGATGCGTTCCGGGTCGAGTTCGAGAGCCGCGGCTGGGCGGCGTCGCCGGCGCGGCTCGAGTTCCAGCGCGACGCCTCCGGCTCCGTCGCCGGGTTCCACCTGAGTTCGGGCTCGGAGCGGGGGCTGGTGTTCGAGAGGCAGCCGGCGCTGGAGGTTCGATGACGGGCAGAGAGCGGCAAGAGGCCCGCCCACTGGGTGCGCCGGCGCTCCTTCGTGACACGGCGCTCGTGGCCGCCATCGGTCTCGCCTTCACCGCCTGCGCACCAGGCGCGCCCGAGCCCGCCGGCACGGTCATCGTCAACGCCCGCGTCATCGATGGCAGCGGCGGACCCTCCCGGGACGTCAACGTCCGCATCGAGGACGACCGCATCGTCGCCGTCGGCGACTTCGAACCGCCAGCGGAGGACACCGTCATTGATGCGGGCGGCCTGGTGCTGGCGCCCGGCTTCATCGACGTCCACAGCCATCACGACTACAGGCTGTTCGACCTGCCGGAGGCGCTGGCGGCCGTCAACCAGGGCGTCACGACGATCGTGGCCGGGCAGGACGGGGGCCACCAGTACCCTCTCGGAGAGTCCCTCGCCCAGCTCGACGCATCGCCTGCCGCCGTCAACGTCGCGTCCTATGCCGGTTTCGGAACGCTGCGAGGCGAAGTCATGGGCGAGGACTACCAGCGCCACGCGACGCCGGACGAGGTCGCCGCGATGGCCGACCTGCTCCGCACCGAGCTGGAAGCCGGCGCGCTCGGACTCTCCTCCGGGCTCGAGTACGACCCGGGTTCCTTCTCCGCCACCGAAGAGGTGGTCGAACTCGCCAAAGTCGCTGCCGCCCACGGCGGCACCTACATCAGCCACATCCGCAGCGAGGACCGGTTCTTCTGGGAGGCGATCGAGGAGATCATCCGGATCGGCCGCGAAGCCGAACTGCCTGTCCAGGTGACGCACATCAAGCTCGCGATGAACCGCTGGTGGGGCCAGGCCGATCGGCTCCTGACCCGACTGGAGGAGGCCCGGGCCTCGGGCGTCGAGATCACGGCGGACCTCTATCCCTACCGGGCCTGGAGCACCTCCTTCACCTGGCTCACGACCGTATTCCCCGACCGCGACCTCGACCGCCGTGACGGCGCGGAGTACATCCTCCGCGACCTGCTCTCGGCGGAGGACGTCCTCCTCCCCGACTTCTTGCCCGAACCGGCCTACAACGGCCTGACGCTCGCCGAGATCGCGGAAGTCCGCGGCGCCGATGTCGAAACGACTCTGATGGACCTGCTCAAGGCCGACACCGAGATGGGCGGCGATTCGCCCATGATCGGTTTCGCCATGGACGAACCCGACATCGAGGCGATCATGGCCTGGCCGCATACCGTCATCTGCAGCGACGGCGGCCTCGACGGTTCCCATCCACGCGGGTTCGGCGCCTTCACCCGCTTCCTCGGCCACTACGTTCGTGACCGGAACGTCGTCACCCTGGAAGAAGGCATCCGCAAAATGACGGCGCTCTCCGCCGAGCACCTGGGGATC
>JAJDZH010000167.1 GCA_022824725.1 Thermoanaerobaculia bacterium
AGCTGGTTGTGCACCGGGAACGGCGCCGGCAGCCAGTTCTGGTCCGCGTGCAGCGGCAGCTTCTGCGCGCCCAATGGCCGGATGCTGGCGATCAACTGAGACAGCAGGGCGCCCTTCCCGCACATGATCTCGGCGAGGGCCTGGATCTTCGGCCGCAGGACGACGTCCTCGAAGATCGGGTCACGGCCGAGCAGAAGCGCGGCGGAACGGCCCTTCGCCCGCCCTTCCGTCTCCTCCGCCAGGCGCAGGCAGGTTTCCCGCAACTGCTCCGTGACCTCCAGCGGCGCCACGTCGCGCAGGATGGTGTAGCCCTGCTCCTGCATGTCGTGGACGTTCTCCGCCATGCCGAGCTGCTCGACGGTCGCCGCCATCTCGTTCGAGAGGTCGAAGGGCTGCCGGGTCTCGGTCTGCCGTTCCGGTGTCGGCCGCGCCTCTCTTCGGGCTGCCGGCCTTTCGAGTTGCGCCGTAGCGGTCTGCGCCATCGTCGACTCCTCGCTCGATCCAGGGCGGTGTCTCGTCGGAGCGATCGATCGTAACAGGCCATCTGGCCTCATCTCTGCTTTTGGGCTACAATCGCGGAGCTTTCACGGCGCCGCGAGGCAGGGGACCGTCCACCCCGGCTGTCGCCATCAGATGCCTCAAAGCGGCCGCGCCTCAGCTTCCCGAGACGTCCACCACGTCGCCCCGTCCTCCGGGAGGAACTGAACTGCCAGCCGGCGGCGCCAGTGGACTCAACGGGTCGATACCCCACCGGAATGCCAGAAGCTCAAGGCGAACACCCCACCGGGACACCTGCCGCCCCCAAACGGCGGCCGGCCCGCCGTCGGCGGCGTCCCCGTCAACGCGGCGGCGCGGCCAAGACGCGCACGGTCGCGCTTCATCAGCGCAGCGCGTCTCATTTCCGCCCCGAGGACCGCGAACGGGGCAAAGCGGTCTTTTCGGCGGGCAACGTGAAACTGAAAGTCGACGGCAAGAGCGCCCGGGCCATCGTCGAACCGCTGGCGCCCTGCGAAGGCGCCGCCCCGGACAACCCGGCCGGGAAAGACGCCACCACCGTGGAGATCGACTGGTCGAGGGTTCCCGACGAGCGCATTCTCCACGCGGTGTGCGACTGCCCGCAGTTCGCCGGCGGCACGGCCTGCGGGCACATCTGGGCGTCACTGCTCGAACTCGCCTCGAAGGAACCGAAGAGCCAGCCAGCCGGATCAGGCCGCGTTTCGCTGCGGAAGACCCGGCCTCCACAAGTTTCCATACCAGGATCGGCATTGAACACGATGGACACCCCGACCGCCGCTGCGAACGCACCTCCCCGTCCTTCCCGGCGCACCCGCAGGAGCCGCAGCCGCCGCCGGAGGCGAACACCGGCAACGACGAGCTGGAGGTCCGTCGTCGACGCCGTTCGCGAGGACATCGAGCAGCAGGGCCTTCCCGAAAAGACCTCTTCGGCAAGGCACGGAGAGCCCGAAATCCGGTTCCTGATCAACGCGGCGACGAGCCGCACTGTCGGCGGCCTGATGATCGACATCTTCGGTCGCAAGAGGAATCCGCAAGGCGAGTTCGGCAAACTGAAGCGTCTCAACATCGACCACGCCAAAGTCGAGGAGCTGCTTGGCCTGCACTCGCTTGACGCCGACACCTCGCCGACGAACGGAGCGCCCCCGGCCGCGGAGCCGGCGATGGTTACCGCGCTGCCGCCTGAGGCGCCGCAACGCCAGGGGCGCAAGCGGAAGGCCGGGCGCGGCCGACCACCGGGGCGCCCTCAGATCCAGCGCGTCTTCGTGCCCCTGAACTGGGTCGATCAC
This sequence comes from Thermoanaerobaculia bacterium, assembly GCA_022824725.1. GTDB lineage: Bacteria > Acidobacteriota > Thermoanaerobaculia > Multivoradales > Multivoraceae > Multivorans. Next base: position 1,803 of record JAJDZH010000167.1, read on the forward strand.
CTGCTGCCCCGCCTCAGCTCGAGCGACCAGCTCTTCTGGTGGGACGGCCGCTCCCTCGCCAACCTGCACCCGGTGAGCTTCGACGACGGCGCGCCCTGGCGCCTCACCCTGCAACTGGAGATCGCTGCCGCCAGCCGTATCCGGCTCCGTGGGCTGCTCAAGCGCGGCGACGAGACGACACCTCTCAGCCGCGCGGCCCTGGTGCTGCCGTTCTCCAGGGGCAACGGCGTCGCCCCCGGCGCGGAAGCGAACGAGGCAGGCAATACGCTCCTGCTGCTGGACAACTCGATCGGCCGCCTCCACCTCGAACCGCAGCGCGACCAGCCCTGGTACTCCCTGCTCGGCGCCAGCGGCGATCTGGTCATCCCGGACGAAGACCTGGAAGCGGCAGTGACCAGCCTCCTGGAACTGCCCGCCCTGCCCCCTCTGGAGCTTCCGGAAGAGGTCTACCTCTCCGAGGAGTCCCCGGTCCCCCAGCCACGGCTGGCGCTCGAGCCGGAGGACGCACCCGAGTGGATGAACCCCCAGCTCGAGGCCCGCCTCTCCTTCGGCTACGGCAGCCTGACCGTCGACGCCGGCGATCCGCGGTCGGCGGTGGTCGACTGGGAGGAGCATCGCTTCGTCCGGCGCGACCAGAAAGTCGAACAGGACGCGCTTGTCCGTCTCCTCGAGCTCGGCCTGAAGCCGGTCGCATCCAAGGCCGGCCACAGCCTGGAGCTCGAGCCGCGCGACCTGCCCGCGGTCGCCGAGCCGCTGCTGACGGAGGGATGGGAGGTCGAAGCCCACGGTGCCTCGATCCGACCGCCGAATCCGCCGGCGCTGCGTATCGAGAGCGGCGTCGACTGGTTCGAGCTCAGCGGCCAGATCGACTTCGGAGAAGACCAGATCGAGTTCTCGGAGATCCTGTCGGCGATCTCCGAAGGCCGGCGATCGGTCGAGCTGGACGACGGATCGAAGGGACTCCTGCCGGCGGCCTGGGTCGAGAACTACGGCTCGCTCAGCCAGCTCGCCCAGGCCTCGAGCGAAGAGGGACTGCGTTTCCTGCCCTCGCAGGCTCTGCTGGTCGACGCCCTGCTGGCGGTGACGCCGCCGGTGAACGTCAGCAAGACCTTTGCCGAGCTGCGCGAGAAACTGAGCACCTTCTCGTCGATCAAGCCGAAGAAGGAGCCGCGCAGCTTCGTCGGCGCGCTCCGCAACTACCAGCGCCTCGGCCTGGGCTGGTTGTGCTTCCTGCGCGAGTTCGGCCTCGGCGGCGTGCTGGCGGACGACATGGGGCTGGGCAAGACGATCCAGGCGCTGGCCGTGCTCCGCATGTACCGCACCGCCTCCCGGACAACGAAGCTGCCCTATCTCGTCGTCGCGCCGCGCAGCCTCGTGTACAACTGGATCGACGAGGCCGCCCGTTTCACGCCGGACCTCAAGGTGCTGGAGTACGCGGGCCGCGACCGCGAAGAGCTGCGAAACGAACTCACTTCGGCCGACCTGGTCGTCACGACCTACGGCACCGTCCGCCGTGACATCGGCTATCTCGCGACCGTCGACTTCGACACGGTGATCCTCGACGAGGCCCAGGCGATCAAGAACGCGACCTCGCAGACCGCCAAGGCCTGCCGCCTGTTGACCGGCAAGCACCGCCTGGCGCTGACCGGCACTCCGATCGAGAACCACCTGGGCGAACTCGGCTCGATCTTCGAGTTCCTCAACCCGGGTCTGCTCGGGCGTCTGCCGGCCCTGGACGTGCTCGCCGGCGGCCGCGCGCCCAGCGAACAGGAACTCGCCCTCGTCGCCAGGGGTCTGCGGCCCTTCATCCTTCGCCGCAGCAAGCGGGAGGTGCTCCCGGACCTGCCGGAGAAGACCGAGCAGATCCTGCAGTGCACCCTGAACCCGAAGCAGCAGGAGATCTACGATCAGCTCCGGGCCGGTTACCGCGAAAGCCTGCTGAAGCAGGTCGAGGACAAGGGGGTCGGCGGTTCGGCGATGCAGGTGCTCGAGGCGCTGCTCCGCCTGCGGCAGGTCGCCTGCCATCCGGGGCTCATCGACGAGTCCTGGAACGACGCGGGCAGCGCCAAGCTCGAGTCGCTGTTCGAACAGGTGTCCGAGGTGCTCGCCGAAGGGCACAAGTGCCTCGTGTTCTCCCAGTTCACATCGCTGCTGGCCTACGTACGGAGCCACTTCGAGGAACAGGGCGTCCCGTACGCCTACCTCGACGGCCAGACCCGGAACCGCGGCGAGGTGGTCGATCACTTCCAGAGCGACCCGGACACGAACATCTTTCTGATCAGCCTGAAGGCAGGCGGCGTCGGCCTGAACCTGACCGCCGCCGGCTACGTCTTCCTGCTCGACCCGTGGTGGAACCCGGCCGTCGAAGCGCAGGCCATCGACCGCACCCACCGCATAGGCCAGACCCAGCCCGTCTTTGCCTATCGCCTGATCGCCCGGGACACCGTGGAAGAGAAGATGCTGGAACTCCAGCGCTCGAAGCGACAGATCGCCGACGCGATCCTCGAAGGCGGCGGATCGTCCCTGCGGGATCTCACCGCCGACGATCTGCGGATGCTGCTGAGCTAGAGCCGGGCGCCGGACGGGCGCCCGCACCGCCGCCGCCGCGCTGGCGCCGCGGCGGCGTCGACGACATCTGAGCCGGTTCGTCCGGCTGCTCCGAAGGGTCTTCGGAACCGTCAATCGGTTCCGAGGGCCCTTTTGCGTCTTAGTCGATACACGCGGCCGCTGAACCCACGGCCACCGACAACAACCCGGCCGTCCGGCCGTCACGAACGGAACTACTGGAGCTGGACGATGACGTCCCCGAACCTCACTTCGAACCTCCGCCAACCACGAACCAGGCCGCGCGCTGGCCATCGGCTGCGCGGATGGAACCCCCGACTCTCCCAGCCTCCAGCCAGCGCCCTCGAAGCACGCCTGACCCGTGCGTTTCACATGCTCGACGCCCCGTCGGCGCCGCTGGTCTCCATGCTGCACAGCCGGACCACCGGCCCGGCGGGAAGGCGGCGGCGATGAACCGTCGCCGCCTGGCCCTGGCCGCCGTCGTCGTGGCCGTCCTCGTCCCGCTCGGAGGTCTGCTCTGGTTCGAGTCCGGAATCCGCGCCCGGCAGGCCCAGCGCCCGGAAGTCGGCGCGACGTTCCCCGCGCTGCCGGGCTTCGCGGACGGCGAGACCCTGCCGGCCGCTCCGGGACGGCTGCGGGTAGTCACATTCGCCAGGGCCGGCTGCGGCAACTGCGACCGCACCATCACCACCCTGCGCCGCCTGAACCGCACCGAAGATCCGACCTTCGACCTGATCGCTGTCGTCGCCGGCGCCCATGAGCCGGAAGCGAACGGCGACGGCCTTCTCGCCATCGCCGACCCGGACGCCTCCGTCTCGAGGCGCTTCGGCGTGGTCCACGTACCGCTCGTGTTCCTGGTCGACGAACAGTCCCGGATCCTGGCAGTCGCCACCGGCGAACGTCCGGAGACCGCCTGGCGCGCTTTTCTGGAGTCCGGAACCGATGCGCTCTGAGCGGTTCCGGATCCGCCCCCCGCACGCGGCGGCCGCCGGCCTGCTGGTTGCGGCCGGTCTCGTGACGGTCGCGGCCCGGGCGCTGGGGCCGACCATGGACCGGCTCGCCTGGGCCGCCGCGCTCGACCCATCGGCGCCCGCCCCGGGCGAGGTGGTCCGCCAGCAAAGGCGCTCCGACTGCGGTCCGGCGGCCCTGAAGATGGTCCTCGACCACTGGGGCATCCAGGACGTGACGCTCGCCGAGCTCGAGATCGCGACCGGAACCGGACCGGACGGCACCAGCCTCCTGGCGCTCAAGAAAGCCGCCGAGGAACGGGGCGTGACGAGCCAGGGGCTCCGGCTTCCGGTCCATCGGCTCCGCGAGATCGCCCTCCCCGCGATCGCCCATGTTCACGGCGACCACTTCGTCGTCATTCGCAGCACCGGCGACGAACTCGTCATCGACGACCCGTCTCTCGGCAGGCTGCGCATGAGCTCCCGCGCCTTCGCCCGCTCCTGGGACGGCGTCGTTCTGAGCTTCACCGGCGGCCCTCCACCGATTCCGCGGACGGTACGAACCCCGTCCGCCTTACCCGCAACCTACAACCCTTGAAGGAGATACTCCTCTATGAAACTCCGCAT
>JAJDZH010000129.1 GCA_022824725.1 Thermoanaerobaculia bacterium
CGGGACGGCGACTGGAAGGTCGCGCCGACGCCGGCGGACCTGAACTGCCGCTGGGCCGAGATCACCGGCCCCGTCGACCGCAAGATGATGATCAACGCGCTGAACTCGGGCGCGAAGGTGTTCATGGCGGACATCGAGGACGCGCTCAGCCCGAGCTGGCGCAACGTGATCGAGGGCCAGCAGAACCTGTACGACGCGGTGCGGCGCCAGTTGGAGTTCACGAACCCCGGCAACGGCAAGGAGTACCGCCTCAAGGACGAGATCGCGACCCTGCTGGTGCGTCCGCGCGGCTGGCACCTGATCGAGAAGAACGCCCTGGTCGACGGCCGCCCCGTCTCGGCCGGCATCTTCGACTTCGGCCTCTACTTCTTCCACAACGCGAAGGAGGCGCTCGGTCGCGGCAGCGGTCCGTACTTCTATCTGCCGAAGCTGGAGAACCGCCACGAGGCGCGGCTCTGGAACGACATCTTCGTTGCCGCCCAGGACGCGCTCGGCGTGCCGCAGGGCAGCGTCCGCGCCACGGTGCTGATCGAGACGATCCTCGCCGCCTTCGAGATGGAGGAGATCCTCTACGAACTGCGCGACCACTCGGCGGGTCTCAACGCCGGGCGCTGGGACTACATCTTCAGCGCGATCAAGAAGTTCGCGTTCCGCGAGGACCTCGTGCTGCCCGACCGCGGCCAGATCACGATGACCGTTCCCTTCATGCGCTCCTACACGGAGCTCCTGGTCCGCACCTGCCACAGCCGCGGCGCGCACGCGATCGGCGGCATGGCGGCCTTCATCCCCAGCCGGCGCGATCCGGAAGTCAACGCGACGGCGCTCAAGGCGGTCCGCGCCGACAAGGAGCGCGAGGCCGGCGACGGTTTCGACGGCAGTTGGGTGGCCCATCCGGACCTGGTGCCGATCGCCCTGGAAGTGTTCTCCACGAAGATGGAAGGCCGGCCCAACCAGAAGGAGAGGCTGCGCCAGGACGTCTCCATCGAGCCCGGCAGCCTGATCGATCTGAACGTCCCCGGCGGTTCGCTGACCGAGCAGGGGCTGCGCAACAACGTCTCCGTGGGGCTTCAGTACATGAACTCCTGGCTCAACGGCAACGGAGCGGCCGCGATCAACAATCTGATGGAGGACGCGGCGACCGCCGAGATCGCCCGCGCGCAGCTCTGGCAGTGGGTCCACCGCAACGCCCGGATGGACAACGGCGAACAGGTCACGCCGGAGCTCTACGAGCAGGTGCGGGACGAAGAACTGAGCCAGCTCGGCGGCCGCGAAGCGAGCCGCTTCGGGCTCGCCGCTTCCCTGCTCGACGACCTGGTGCTCGACTCCGAGTTCCAGGAGTTCCTGACCCTGCAGGCGTACCAGCACATCTAGGAGTCAGTGCTGCGTCCTCGCAGCGCTGACTCGCATGGAACTGGCCGCGTACTGGGTGCGCCGGCGCCCTCGCCGGCTGCCGCCGAAGGCGGCCAGGTAGACGCGCCGGCCGTCAGGCCGGCTCCGCTTCGACGCGGCCAGTTCCATGCAAGTCCCTTCGGGCGCGATCGCTGCGCTACGCTCGCCCCAATGCAGCACGCGATCGAGCTGGACGCGCTGCGAACGAAGATCGGCGCCGCGGCCGCACCGATGGCGGAAGCGGTTTCGGCCTGCGTCCACTGCGGCTTCTGCCTTCCGGCGTGCCCGACCTACGTCGAACTCGGCGAGGAGATGGACTCGCCGCGCGGCCGTATCGTGCTGATGAAGGAGGTCCTCGAGGGCAACCTCGACCTGGAAGAGGCGCTGGGGCACATCGACCCCTGCCTCGGCTGCATGTCGTGCGTGACGGCCTGTCCTTCCGGCGTCGAGTACGGCGAGCTGCTGATGCCCTTCCGCGAGCTGGCAGAGGGCAGCCGGCGGCGGTCCCTGCTCGATCGGCTCTGGCGTGGTCTGATGCTGGACAGTCTGGCGAGCCCTTCCCGGTTGCGCTGGATGCTGCGCCTGGGCCGCCTGGCCGCGCCGTTCCGCGGGTCGCTGCGCGCACTGTTGCCAGCCCGGCTCAGCGCGCCGCTCGACCTGCTGCCGCGGTCCGCGGACCGGGCCGAGGTTCAGTTCGGGACGTTCCCGGCGGTGGGCGAGCGCCGCGCCCGGGTTGCGCTCCTGGCCGGCTGCGCGCAGCAGGTCCTGGCGCCGCGCATTCACCAGGCGACGATCGAGGTGCTCACCCGTCGCGGCGTCGAGGTCGTTGTTCCCCGGGAGGAAGCGTGCTGCGGCTCCCTGGCTTTTCACGCCGGCGATGCGCGGCGCGCCCGGGCATCGGCTGGCGCCCTGATGCAGATCTTCCGTTCCGGGGGTTTGCTGGCGGACGTCGACGCGGTACTGACCAACGCGGCGGGCTGCGGCTCGGGCCTCAAGGAGTACGGCCTCCTGTTCGCGGGGCGGCCCGAAGAGGAGGCGGCGCGGACCCTTGCCGCGAAGGTGCGGGACGTCTCCACGTTTCTGGCCACGCTCGAGAGCGAGGCGCCGCCGCCGCTGCCGGAACCGCTGCGGGTCGCTTACCACGACGCCTGTCACCTCGCTCACGCCCAGTCGGAGCGAGCGGCGCCCAGGCGATTGCTGGCCCGGGTGCCGAACCTGACCCTGGTGGAACCGCGCGACTGGCAGATCTGTTGCGGCTCGGCGGGGATCTACAACCTGGAGGAACCCGAACTCGCGACCCGGTTGGGACGACGCAAGGCGGAGACGCTGCTGGAAGGCGAACCGGACGTGATCGCGACCGGCAACATCGGCTGCCTGACCCAGATCGAGAGTCACCTGCGGCGCCTGGGCAGCGGGGTTCCTGTCCGCCACACGATGGAGATCCTGGCCTCCGCACAGGGGCCGAGTTGAGGGCTCTCCTGGTCGGTTATCCTGCGCCCGCCTGTTGACCGCCTCTTCTCACCCGTTCATTACTCTCGGACCCGAATGACGACAACGACTCGCATTGGACTCCAGGGCTTCGGACTTCTTGGCCGGAGCCTGTTTCGCCTTTCCCTCGATCGCTCCGAAATCGAGATCGGGGCCGTGGCCGATACCGCCGACGCGGAGATGCTCCGCTATCTCCTGCAGTTCTCGACCCTGCCGTGGCGACACGACGGCGAGGTTGCTCTGGACGACGGCAGCCTGAGCATCAATGGCTGCAGCGCGCCCGTGGTTCCTGCGGGGGGCGCGGGCGAGGCTCCCTGGGGCGACCTGGGTGTCACGACGGTCGTCGATTTCCGGGACAGCCAGCCGACGCGGAGCGAACTCGAGGGGCATCTCTCGGCGGGCGCCGAGCGTGTCGTGCTCTGCGCTCCGCCGGGTGGCGATCTGGACCGGACGGTCGTGGTCGGCCTGAACGAGGATGAACTCGAACCGTCGGACCGCATCGTCTCCGCCGGCTCGTTCACGGCGCACTGCGCGGGGCCGTTGCTGCGCGTCCTCGATGGGGCCTTTGGCGTCGAACAGGCGTTTGTCAGCTCGGTTCGCGCCTATGGGGCGGGTTCGAGGCTGGCCGACGTGCCGGCGCCGGAACTTCGCAAGGGCCGGGCCGCGGGCGAGAACATCATTCCCGCCGCGACGGGAGCAGCAGAGGAACTCGCCACCGTGCTGCCCGAGTTGAGCGGCAAGCTCTCGGCTTCGGCGATGGACGTGCCCGTGTCGAACGGTTCCGTCGTCGACCTGGTCTGCTGGCACCGCGATCCGGTGACGGTCGATTCGGTCAACGACGTGGTGGCGGCTGCCGCCGGCGGCGAATGGAACGGCCGGCTGCGCTTCGAGCGGGAGGCGATCGTCTCCGCCGATACCGTGGGCAGCCGGGCGACCTGCATCTTCGACTCCCAGGCGACGATGACCCTGGGTGATCGCGTGTCCAAGACGATCGCCTGGTTCGACAACGGCTGGGGCTACCTGCACCGGCTCGTGGAACTCATCGCCGCGCTCGATGGCGCGGCGGACGCGGAAGGAGGCGCCTCATGATGCGCGTCGGCATCAACGGATTCGGCCGTATCGGGCGGAGCGTCTTCCGCATTCTCGCCGGCCGGCCGAACGTCGAGGTGGTCGGCATCAACGACCTGTTCGACGCGGACCGCCTCGCCTATCTGCTGCGCTACGACACGGTGCAGGGCGTCTTCGATCAACCGGTCGAGGTGGCCGGGAACGGCTTTCGGGTCGGCGGCCGGGACATCCGGCTCTCGGCGGAGCGGGATCCGTCCAGGTTACCCTGGAACGACCTCGGCGTCGATGTCGCGGTCGAATCGACCGGCGTGTTCCGGACGCGCGCCCAGGTGGCGCAACATCTCGAAGCGGGCGCTCCGCGCGTGGTCCTCACGGTTCCCGCGAAGGACGAGATCGACGCCATGATCGTCCTCGGCGTCAACGACGACGATCTCGGACCGGAGCAGCGGGTCGTTTCGAACGCCTCCTGCACGACGAACTGCCTGGCGCCCCTCGCCAAGACGCTGGACGACGCCTTCGGCTTCGAGGAGGGCTTCATCACGACCATTCACGCGTACACGAATGGCCAGCGCCTCGTCGACTCGCCGCACAGCGACCCGCGCCGCAGCCGTTCGGCGACCGCCAACATCATCCCGACGACGACCGGCGCCGCGCGCGCCGTCGGCAAGGTGCTGCCGCACCTGAACGGCAAGCTCGACGGCATGGCGATGCGGGTGCCGGTGGCGGACGGCTCGATCGTCGACCTGACCTGCCGGCTGCGCGACGCTCCGACTGCCGGGGACGTCAACGCCGCGGCGGAGGCGGCGGCGGAGTCGAATCTGACTGGCATCCTCCAGTACTCGGAAGACCCGCTCGTCTCGACCGACATTCTCGGCAACCCCCACTCGTCGATCTTCGACGCGCCGCTGACCCGGGTCAGTCCGGCCGGAGGCGGCGGCGTGTACGCCCGCGTCGTGTCGTGGTATGACAACGAGTGGGGCTACTCGAACCGGGTCGCGGATCTGATCGAGCGGCTGGCGCAGTTCGAGTCCTGAACCGGCAGAACAGGGGATCTGGATCGTGCAGCGTCGAGCCAAGATCGTTGCCACGATCGGCCCGGCCAGTTCGAGCGAGAAGACTCTCGCACGGCTGATTCGTGCCGGCGTCAACGTCGTCCGGTTGAACCAGTCGCACGGCACCAGGGAAGAACACCGGCGTCTGATTCGCCTCGTACGGGCAGTCAGCGAGGAGGCCGGCCGGTCCGTCGGCGTGATGGTCGACCTGATGGGTCCCCGGCACCGGCTCGATCACTTCGAGGGGGCGCGGATGCTCAGGGAGGGCGACGTGGTCGGCCTGGGCGCGAGCGCGGAGGCGGATCTGCCGCTCGACCGGGACATGGTCACGCACGTCAGGCCGGGCGAGCAGATCCTGATCGACGACGGCCGGGTGCAACTGGAGGTGCGCTCGAAGGACGAGGACAGGATCGAGGCGGAGGTCATCGTCGGCGGCGCCGTGTCGAGTCGCAAGGGCGTCAACCTGCCGGACAGTCATCTGCCGTTCCGGATTTCCGCGAAGGACATCGACGACATTCGGATGGCGGTCGAGGAGGACGCCGACTTTCTCGCGGCGAGCTACATCGGTACGCCGGCGGACGTGGTCCAGGTGCGGGAAGCGTCGCGAGAGGCGGGCCGGCCGCTGCAGATCATCGCCAAGCTCGAACGACGCCGGGCGCTCGACCACCTCGACGAGATCGTGCTCGAGTCCGACGGGGTGATGGTTGCGCGCGGCGACCTGGGAGTGGAGATCCCCCTGCACCAGGTGCCCGTCGTGCAGAAGCGGATCATCGAGACCGGCTGGCGGCACGCCCGTCCGGTGATCGTCGCGACCCAGATGCTGGAGTCGATGGTCGAGCATCCGCGTCCGACCCGGGCCGAGTCCTCGGACGTGGCCAACGCGGTGTTCGACGGCGCCGACGCGATGATGCTCTCCGGCGAGAGCGCCGCCGGGCGCTATCCGTTGGAGGCGGTCCAGACGATGCACCGGATCATCACCGAGTCGGAGCGCTACAACCTCTCGAAGCACACGTCGCAGCCGGTCGGCTTCCACACGATGGAAGTCGGCCCGTACGACATCGAGCCGCCGCACCGGCCGGGCACTCTGGAGATCCCCGAGACGGTCTCGGCCGCGGCGATCCTGTCGGCGCGTCACCTGACCGCTCAGGGCATTGTCGTCCTCAGCCAGGGCGGCTTCACCGCTCGCCAGGTTGCCTGCCGCCGGCCGTCGACGCCGGTGTTCGCCTTCACGCGTGAATCGCGGTCGATGCGCGAACTCCAGCTCGTCTGGGGCGTTCACTCCGTGAAGATGGATCAGGAGGTCTACCACCACGACGAGGTCGTCGCGATGGTCGACCGGCAACTCCTGGTCGGCAATCTGGCGCTGCCGGGCGACATGATCGTGCTGCTGATGGGCGACCCGATTCAGGATCGGCCGCCGACGAACCTGATGCGGATTCACCGCGTGCGTCCACAGTAGCTGCCGGCCAACTGGGTGCGCAGGTCTTCTGACCCGTGGAGACAACGCCCCGCGAAGCGGCGACGATTCCTGCCGCGCTAGCGCTACCATCACCCGCCATGAGCGACAGCGACCTCCACGTTTCGATCGAGAACGACTACGCCTTTCTCCGCGATCCGGTCCGCCGCATCTGCGAGCAATTCCCCGGCGAGTACTGGCGGCGGCTGGATGCCGCCGCCGAGTACCCGACGGAGTTCGTGCAGGCGCTGACCGAGCACGAGTACCTCGGCTGCCTGATTCCCGAGGAGTACGGAGGTTCCGGCCTGCCGCTGCGCGCCGCGAGCGTGGTCCTCGAGACGATCCACTCGAGCGGCTGCAACGCGGCCGCCTGCCACGCCCAGATGTACACGATGGGCACGGTGCTGCGCCACGGCAGCGACGAGCAGAAGCAGCGGTACCTGCCGAAGATCGCGAGCGGCGAACTGCGGCTGCAGGCGTTCGGCGTCACCGAGCCGGTGACGGGTTCGGACACGACGCAGTTGCGCACCACAGCGGTCCGGGACGGCGACAGCTATGTCGTCAACGGCCAGAAGATCTGGACCAGCCGGGCGTTGCACTCGGACCTGATGATCCTGCTCGCCCGCACGACGCCGGCGGACCAGGTCGAGAAGCGCTCGCGCGGCCTGTCCGTGTTCCTGGTCGACCTGCGCGAGGCGCGCGGCAACGGTCTGGAGATCCAGCCGATCGACACGATGATCAACCACGGCACGACCCAGGTCTTCTTCGACAACCTGCGCATCCCGGTATCCAGCCGGATCGGCGACGAGGGCCACGGTTTCAAGTACATCCTGAGCGGCATGAACGCGGAGCGCATCCTGCTCGCCTCGGAGGCGATCGGCGACGCCCGCTACTTCATCCGCCGCGCCGTCGAGTACGCCAACGAGCGCGAGGTCTTCGGAAGGCCAATCGGCCAGAACCAGGGCATCCAGTTCCCGATCGCCCGCGCCCATGCGGAGACCGACGCCGCCGAGATGATCGTCCGCAAGGCCGCCGCCCTCTACGACGCCGGCCGCGAATGCGGCGCGGAGGCAAACAGCGCCAAGCTCCTCGCCTCCGAGGCCGCCTGGAAAGCCGGCGACACCTGCTTCCAGACCTTCGGCGGCTTCGCCTTCGCCACGGAGTACGACATCGAACGCAAGTGGCGCGAATGCCGCCTGTTCCAGACGGCCCCGATCTCGACGAACCTCGTGCTCACGTACCTGGCCCAGCACGTCCTGGG
>JAJDZH010000216.1 GCA_022824725.1 Thermoanaerobaculia bacterium
GTCTTCGGCAACGGCGGCCTGCTGACGACGGTGGGCGATCTGCAGCGCTGGAACCAGGAGCTCGACGAGCCGAAGGTCCTCGGACAGCGATTCGTCGCGGCTGCGGCGGTTGCGGTTCGACCGGCGGTAGAGCGACTCACACCGGGTGATGTCGTTGCTCTGGGTGCGCGGGTCTTCTGACCCGCTGCCGCCGTAGGCGGCGGCCAGCCCCGGCACGAACCTTGGACCCTTGCCGAGCGCGTCGAGCGTTCGCCGCGCCACCGTCTCGGGATCGAGCATGCCGGGCACGCGGCCCTTCCCCGAACGCAGGTAGCCCGGCGTCTCGACCGCGCCGGCGACGAGCGCCCAGCCACCGTACCGATCGTGGAACGGGGTCACGCCGGCATCGGTCCGCGAGCGTTCTCCGCTACGCTGCGGTGCCGACGCTCGCTAGATAAAGCACCCACCATGGAGACCCGATCGTGAGGCTAGCAACGTCTCTCTTCGCCGTCCTTCTCTTCACGCTCGCCGCGACCGCCTTCGCGCAGCCGCCCAACGTCGTCATCGTGATGACCGACGATCAGGGCTACGGAGAACTGTCGGCCCACGGCAACCCCGTGCTCGAGACGCCGCATCTCGACCGGTTGCGCGCCGAAAGCGTCCGCCTCGACGACTTCCACGTGGCGCCCATGTGCACGCCGACCCGCGGGCAACTGCTGACCGGCATGGACGCCGCCCGGAACGGGGCGATCAACGTGAGCAGCGGCCGGGCGCTCCTGCGGCCGGAGATCCCGACGATGGCCGACATCTTCGCCGAGGCGGGTTACAGCACCGGCGTGTTCGGCAAGTGGCACCTCGGCGACAACTACCCCTTCCGGCCCGAAGACCGCGGATTCCACGAGACCGTGTGGTTCCCCTCGTCCCACATCGGCTCGGTGCCCGACTTCTGGGGCAACGACTACTTCGACGACACCTACATCCGCAACGGCAGGCGGCAGGCGTTCAAGGGCTACTGCACGGACATCTTCTTCGACGAAGCGCTCGACCACATGAAGCGCTCCGCGGAGGCCGGAACGCCCTTCCTGACCTACATCGCCCCGAACACGCCTCACGGCCCGCTGATCGCCAAGGAGGAAGACGAAGCCGCCCTCGCGGCCGCGCTGGCCCGGCCCGAGTTCGCCGACATGAGTCCGGCGCTGAAGACCCGGCTGAGCCGGTACCTGGGAATGGTCCGGAACATCGACACGAACATGGGCAGGCTTCTCGACTTCCTCGAGGAGGAAGGGCTGAGAGAGAACACGATCGTGATCTTCATGACGGACAACGGCAGCACGCACGGCCCGCTCTACTTCAACGCCGGCATGCGCGGAATGAAGACCGAGCTCTGGGAAGGAGGCCATCGCGTGCCCTTCTTCATCAGTTGGCCGAACGGCGGCCTGGCGGAACCGCGGGACGTGACGGGCCTGACCCAGGTGCAGGACGTCCTGCCGACGCTCCTGGACCTCGCCGGAGTTGAAACGGCTGCAGCGGCGAGCTTCAACGGCACGAGCCTCGCCCCCGTCCTGCGCGGAGAGGCGAGCGTTCCCGAAGACCGCATGCTGATCATCAACTACAGCCGCATGCCGTCAGGATTCAACTACCCCTCGCCGTACACCCAGTCCATCCTCACCCGCAGTCACGCCGGTGTCCTGTGGAAGGGCTGGCGCCTGCTCGAAGATCGCGAGCTCTACGACCTGGAATCCGATCCCCTGCAGACGACGAACGTGATCGAAGAGCACCCTGAAGTGGTCGCCAGGATGCGGGACCATCTCTACGAGTGGTGGGACGAAGTGGCGCCGACCGCCAACGAGCCCCAGCGGATCGTCATCGGCGACGACATCGAGAACCCGATGATGCTGACCGGCTGCGAGTGGCTCGACGTGTTCGTCGACCAGCAGAGGCAGATCCGCGTCGGCACACGGAAGACCGGCTACTGGCTGCTCGACGTCGCCGAGGCGGGCGAGTACGAGTTCGCGCTCCGGCGCTGGCCCCGGGAGATCGACGTGCCACTCGCATCCGCGCCTGAAGGCGGCACGGCGCTGCCGATCACCTCGGCCCGCATCTTCATCAGCGACCACCATCACCTGGATATCGGCGACAAGCCGCCCTACGGCTTCGAAGGGCTCAGGACGGCGGTCGACTCTGACGACACGGAGGCCAGGTTCACCGTGACCTTGCCGGAAGGGCCGATGGCGCTGCACACCTGGTTCGACGAAGGCCGTGAGGTCATCACGAGCGCCTACTATGTGTACGTGACGAGGAAGTAGGGGCGGAGAGCGGAGCCGGCGAGGGCGCCGGTGCGGCCCGCGGGCTTGGTAAACTGCGCCGTTCAGTTCTGAGCCTTCAATGATCCGCGCTGCGCCCTTCCTCCTTGCCTGGCTGGCGGCGGTCGGAACGGTCGCCGGTGCGTCCGAGATCGATCCCGCCGACCTCGAGTTCTTCGAATCGAAGATCCGGCCGGTCCTCGTCGAGCGCTGCTACCAGTGCCACGGCGGCGATCCCGCGAAGATCCGCGGCGGGTTGATCCTGCTCGACGCGGAAGGCGTGCGCGCCGGTGGCGACAGCGGCGCCGTGATCGTCCCGGGGTCGCCCGAGGACAGCCTGATGATCGAGGCGCTCCACTACGAGGGTCTCACCCAGATGCCGCCGGACGGCAAGCTGCCGGCGCACGTCATCGCCGACTTCGAGCAGTGGATCCGGCGCGGCGCTCCCGACCCGCGCACCGGCGGGGGGCAGACGGTGGTCGCCACGAGAACCGCCGAAACGTTCGACTACGGCCCGGGCCGCGAGCACTGGGCCTTCCGGCGAGTCGAAGACCCGGCGCTTCCCGACGTCGAGAACGAGGCCTGGGTCAGCCATGCGCTCGATCGCTTCATCCTGGCGCGCCTCGAGGAACGCGGCCTCGCGCCGGTGGCGCCAGCCGACAAACGCACGCTTCTCCGACGCGCCACGTTCGATCTG
>JAJDZH010000361.1 GCA_022824725.1 Thermoanaerobaculia bacterium
GCCGGTGCGGTCGAAGCGACCGAGCTTGCCCCGAGCATGCTGCACCTGATGCAAAGCGGTGATTTCCCCTGGGATCCCTCGACCCTCGTCGAACCTCTCTACCTGCGCCCGCCCGCGACGAGCCCGCCCAAGCTGGTACGCTCGAAGCAGGATCCGCGGAAGGCCACCGAACGACCACGAAGGGGGGCGCGCACCGAATGAGCGATGACGCAGTCAAGGAAGAACTTCTGGCGCAGGAGGGCGAGTTCAAGAAGCTCCATGAAGAGCATCAGGCCTGCGAGAGTCAACTCGAAGAACTGGTCGGCCGCCCCGTCCTCTCGCCGACGGATCAGTCCGAGGCCAAGCGCATCAAGCTCCACAAGCTCGCTCTCAAGGACCGCATGGAGTCGATCATCCGGTCCCACGCCCTTCGAGCAGCCAGCTAGAAACGTCGAACCCGTCGCGGGCTCCTCGTTTGGCCCCTGGCCCCCATCCCGGTTGAACGGATGAGATTCGCTCGGGAGGCCTGGCCGTTCGTGCTGCCGTTCCTGGCCGCGGCGGCGGTCTTCTGGCCCCTTGGCTGGCACGTAGCCGCGGGCACGATGGCCGTCCTCGGTGTCCTGGTCCTCCTCTTCTTCCGCGACCCCACGCGACACTACGAGGGACCGCCCGACGTCGTCCTTTCTCCGGCCGAGGGAACGGTGATGACCGTGGAAGTGATCACCGACAGCGCCCTCGGGGACGAGGCCTGGCGGCGCATCTCGATCTTCCTGTCCGTCTTCAACGTTCATACCCAGAAGACGCCGGTCGAGGGCGTTGTGATCGGCAGCATCGCGACGCCCGGGAAGAAGCTCCCCGCCTTCCGCAAGGAGGCCGGCGACGTGAACGAGAACCACCTCACCCTGCTGCGCCGGCCCCAGGGCGATCTCATCGCGGTGCGGCAGATCGCCGGTCTCGTGGCCCGACGCGTGGTTGCCCATGTCCAGGCCGGCCAGCGGGTGATCCAGGGCGAGCCCCTTGGCCTGATCAAGTTCGGCTCCCGCGTCGACGTCTTCTTGCCGCTGTCCTACGACCCCCTGGTCGAGAAGGGCCAGCGCGTGATCTCCGGCGAGACGCCGCTCGCCATGCCCACGGACCCGTCCACGCCGCCGCCGGAGGACCTTCCCGTCCGGCGCCCCTCCGTCCGAACCGGAGATGAATCATGAACTGGAGGCCGCGCAAACCGAGACCGCTGCGGGCCGGGGCCTACGTGATCCCCAGCCTGTTCACGACCGCGAACATGCTGCTCGGCTTCTACGCTCTGCTGGCAGGTCTCGAGGGGCAGTTCCAGGCTGCCGTGCTGATGCTCTTTGCCGCGGCCTGCCTCGACACGCTGGACGGCCGGATAGCCCGTCTGACCGGTACCGCGAGTCCCTTCGGCAGGGAGTACGACTCGCTGGCCGACCTGGTCTCCTTCGGCCTGGCCCCGGCATTGCTCTGCTACCTCTGGGGCCTCCACGAGCTCGGCCGCGTGGGCTTCGCGGCGCCGGCCGTCTACCTGCTCTGCAACGCCGCCCGCCTGGCCCGTTTCAACGTCAGCCGCCGCACGGCCGACCCCGCCTACTTCATCGGGCTGCCGGCGCCCGCCGCCGCGGGGGCGATCGGCTCGATTCTCTTCTTCGTCGACACCCGGGGCGACTCCTTTCTGTTCCAGATCGTCGTTCTGTCCGCGCTGGTCGTCGTCGGCCTGCTCGCCGTCTCCACCTTCCGCTACGTCAGCTTCAAGGAAATCGACTTCCGGCGGCGGCGGAGTTTCCGGGTGGTTCTCGTCATCGCCTCGATCGCCGTGCTGGCGCTGATCCATATCGGTGTCTTCTTCCTGGTCGGCGCGGCCAGCTACGCGCTCTCCGGACCGACCGCGTGGCTCGCTCGCCGGCTCAGGCGACGCCGCCGGGCGATCCGTCTTCGCGCTGCTACGCTCCGCGGCCGATGACGACCGCTCCGTCCGCCTCTCCAGACCACCACCGACTGACCATCCTCGGATCAGGACCCGCGGGACTCACCGCGGCCCTGTACGCGGCCCGCGCCGATCTCTCGCCGCTGGTTCTCGAGGGCAGTCAGCCGGGCGGGCAACTGACGATCACGACCGATGTCGAGAACTACCCGGGCTTCCCGAAGGGAATCATGGGGCCCGAGCTGATCGACCAGATGCGGGCGCAGGCCCAGCGCTTCGGGGCCGATACCCGCTTCGAGACGGGTGTCTCGGTGGATCTGAGTGGGCGCCCGTTCCGACTCGAGACGGACAGCGGAAAATACTCCACCGACGCCCTGATCATCGCCACCGGCGCCTCGGCCCGCCAGTTGGGACTGCCCTCGGAAGCCGAGCTGATGGGCTACGGCGTCTCGGCCTGCGCCACCTGCGACGGCTTCTTCTTCCGCGACAAGGAACTCGTCGTGGTCGGAGGAGGCGACACGGCGATGGAAGAGGCCACCTTCCTCACGAAGTTCGCGAGCAAGGTCACGATCGTTCATCGCCGCGGCGAGCTGCGGGCCTCGATCATCATGCGCGAGCGCGCGGCCGCGAACGAGAAGATCGAGTGGCGCTTCCACGCCACCGTGGAGGAGATCTACGGAACGCAGGCGGAGGGCGTTCACGGCGTCCGCCTGCGCGATCCCCGGTCCGGAGACGAATCGGATTTCTCCTGTCAGGGCGTCTTCATGGCGATCGGCCACAACCCGAACACCGAGCTGTTCCAGGGCAAGCTGCCGACGGACGATGTCGGCTACCTCAAGGTCCGCCATCCGGGGACGGCAACGGACGTCGAGGGAGTCTTCGCCTGCGGCGACGTGATGGACCCGATCTACCGGCAGGCGGTCACCGCCGCCGGCACCGGCTGCCAGGCGGCGATCGACGCGGAGCGCTGGCTGAGCGAGGCGCGCTGAGCACGCAGAAGATGCACCGCTTCGCGTAGACTGCCCGCCGCTCCCAGCGATACAAACGAGAACCGACAAGAACGGGGAACGCGGATGACCGAACGAAACCGCAGGGACTTCCTGGGCACCGCCGCCCTGGCCGGCGCCGGCGCCGTCGCCGCCTGCGGCGGTGCCGAATCGACCGCCTCCGACGGCGCTCCCGGCGTCGTCGCGAGGCCCCGTCTGACCTGGCGCCTGGCCTCCAGCTTCCCGCGCGGCCTGGACACGATCTTCGGAGCCTCGGAGGTCTTCGCCAACCGGGTCGAGAGCCTGACCGAGGGCCGCTTCCGCGTGCGCGCCTACCCCGCCGGCGAACTGGTTCCTGCCCTGGGCGTGCTCGACGCCGTTCAGCAGGGCACGATCGAGCTCGGCCACAGCGCGACCTACTACTACACAGGCAAGAACCCGGCGCTCGCCTTCGACACGGCGATGCCGTTCGGCCTGATGACGCGCCAGCAGAACGCCTGGCTCTACCACGGCGGCGGCCTGGAGTTGATGCGCGAAGTGTTTGCCGATTTCGACATCGTCAACTTCCCGTGCGGCAACACCGGTTGCCAGATGGGCGGCTGGTTCCGCCGCGAGGTGAACACGCTGGCCGAGCTGCGCGGGATCAAGATGCGCATTCCCGGCCTCGGCGCCGAGGTCCTGAGCCGCCTGGGCGTCACCGTCCAGACCATTCCCGGCGGCGAGATCTACCCGGCGCTGGAGCGCGGCGTCGTCGACGCGGCGGAGTGGATCGGCCCCTACGACGACCTGAAGCTCGGCTTCCAGCGTGTGGCGAAGAACTACTACTACCCCGGCTGGTGGGAACCGGGGCCGACGCTTTCGCTCTACGTCAACCGCACCGCCTGGGACTCGCTGCCCTCCGAGTACCAGGCGATCGTCGCCGCCGCCGCGGCCGAGACGAACATCGACATGACCGCCCGCTACGACGCCCAGAACCCCGGCGCCATGCGCACACTGGTGGACGAAGGCGTGACGCTCCGGCCCTTCTCGGACGAGATCATGACCGGCTGCCGTGACACCGCCTTCGAACTGATGAACGAGAACGCGGCGGCCGACGCCGGTTACCGGAAGATCTTCGAGTCCTGGGACGAGGCCCGGCAGTCGGCCTTCCGCTGGTTCAGCACCGCCGAGCAGGCGTACGCGCGGTTCTCGTTCGGCGCGTAGGGCGCCTACAGGAGCGCCGTCACCAGCTCGGGATACAGGCAGATCAGCGCCAGCCCGATGAGCTGAATGACGATGAAGGGGATCACGCCCCGGTACATCTCGACCGTCGTGATCCGCCGCGGCGCCACGCCCCGCAGGTAGAAGATCGCGAAGCCGAACGGCGGCGTCAGGAACGACGTCTGCAGGTTCATGCCGATCATCACGCCGAACCACACCATGTCGACGTCGAGGATCAGCGCCGCCGGGGCGATCAACGGAATGACGATGAAGGCGATCTCGAAGAAGTCGATGAAGAAGCCCAGGATGAAGATCGCCAGATTCGCGACGATCAGCAGGCCGATCTTCCCGCCGGGCAGGCCGGTCAGCAGCTCCTCGATCCAGATGTCGCCGTAGAGGCCCCGGAAGACGAGCGCAAAGGCGGTCGAGCCGATCAGCAGGAAGATGACCATCGTGGTCAGCTTCGCCGTCGCGTCCATCGTCTCCTTCACGGCCTTCATCGTCAGCCGCCCGCGCGACAGGGCCAGGGCGATCGCGCCGACGGCGCCCAGGGCCCCCGCCTCGGTAGGGGTCGCGATGCCGGCGAAGATGCTGCCCAGGACGACCAGGATCAACACCATGGGCGGCAACATGACGACGGCCACCTGCCGGGCCAGCGCGGCGCCTCCCAGCGTCCGTTCCTCGGCCGGCAGCGCCGGCGCGGCGGCCGGTTTGGCGATCGCCACGCCGGTGACGTACACGGCGTAGAAGCCCGCCAGCATCAGGCCCGGAATCAGGGAGCCGATGAACAGGTCGCCGACCGAGATGCCGAGCTGATCGGCGAGCACGACGAGCACGACGCTGGGCGGGATGATCTGGCCGAGGGTGCCGGCGGCGCTGATCACGCCGGTGGCGAGCATCGGCGAGTAGTCGTAACGCAGCATGACCGGCAGCGAGATCAGGCCCATCGCGACCACCGAGGCGCCGACGACGCCGGTGGCGGCCGCGAGCATGGCGCCCACCACGACGACCGCCAGCGCCAGCCCGCCGCGCAGGCGCCCGAACAGCATGCCGATCGTGCGCAGCAGATCCTCCGCGAGCTGCGATTTCTCGAGCATCGTGCCCATGAAGATGAAGAAGGGCACGGCGAGCAGGACGCCGTTCGACATCACGCCGAAGACCCGCTCGGGGAACGCGTAGAGCAGGTTCCAGGAGAAGAGGCCGAGCTCGATGCCGATGAAGGCGAAGATCAGCGCGGTCCCGCCCAGCGAAAAGGCGACCGGGTAGCCCGCGAAGATGAACAGGAAGACGACCACGAACATCAGCGGGCCGAGGAAGTCGCCGCTCACAGCAGCCCCTCCTGCTGCAGTTCCTCTTCTTCCGCGCCGGCCCTGAGCGCGCGCAGGCGCAGCCAGTTCCGCGCCGCCTCCGCGAGTCCCTGCAGGGCGAGGAGCGTGAACGCCACGAGCAGCACGCTCTTGATCGGATACCGCGGCAGACCGCCCGGATCGGAGGACACCTCCAGCACCGCCCAGGAGTTCCGCACGGCCGGCCAGGACATGACGAGTCCGAAGACCGCGAACGGGACGAGGAAGAGCAGCGAACCCCAGAGGTCGATCCGCCGCCGCCAGCGCTCCGGCAGCCGGCTGAAGATCACGTCGACCCGGACGTGGGCGCCCGTCAGCAGCGCGTACGACGCGCCCAGCAGGAAGACCAGGCTGAACATGTACCACTGGAGCTCAAGGTACGCGTTCGAACTCAGGTTCCAGCCGGTGAAGCGCCCCAGGTAGCGGACCACCGCGTTGTACGCTCCGACCGCGACCATGGCCAGGGTCAGCCAGGAGACCGCCACGCCGAGCCGCGAATTGAGACGATCGGTCCAGGCAACGAAACGTGCCAGGAAGCCGCCAAGGGTTGGTGCTGACGCCATGAGCGCGCGCAGGCTACCACCAGCGCTCCGGCCGTGATGGGCGCTCAGGAGGCCAGCCTTCCCCGCCGGTTCGCCCGCCTGACGGCGCTCAACACCGCCTCGAATCTCACCGTGCCGCTGGCCGGTCTGGCCGACACGGTGATGCTCGGACGGCTCGACGATGTACGTTTCCTGGCCGGCGTCATCCTGGCGGCGCTCATCTTCGACTACCTCTACTTCGGCTGCGCGTTCCTGCGGATGAGCACGACCGGAATGACCGCCCAGTCGCGTGGCCGGGGAGACCCGTTCGAGATCGCCGCCCACCTCTACCGCGCGCTGCTCCTGGCGGTGATTCTGGGCGCGCTCTTCCTGCTGCTCCGGGATCCGATGGGCGATCTCGGCTTCCGGCTCCTGTCCGGCGAGCCCGCGGTCGAGGAGGCGGGCCGCAGCTACTTCGACGCACGCGTCTGGGGAGCGCCGGCGACCCTTGCCAATCTCGCCCTGACGGGGTGGTTCCTCGGCCGCGCCGAGGCCGGCCGCGCCCTGGTCGTCGTCGCCGCGGCGAACCTCGCCAACGTGGCGCTCAACTGGTGGTTCATCATCCACCTCGGCTGGGCGGCCCACGGGGCCGGGATCGCCACGGCGGCCGCGCAGTGGCTGGCGGCGGGAATCGGCCTGACTCTGGCCGTTCGCAGCCGTCTCCCGGCCGTCTCCCTGCGGCGGCTTCTGGAGCCCGTCGAGCTGCGCCGTATCGTCGCGCTCAACGGCCACCTGGTGGTCCGGACGCTGTTCCTCATCACGGCCTTCGCCGCGTTCACCAACGTCAGCGCCCTCTTGGGCACCGCCAGGCTCGCCGCCAACGGTCTCATCCTGCGGCTGCTGGGAGTGGCGTCCTACCTGATCGACGGCGCGGCCTTCGCCGGCGAGACGCTGGCCGGGATGGCCTACGGCGCCGGCGACCGGGCCGAAATCCGGCGTGTCCTGTTCCTCACGGTCCTCGTCGCCGAGCTTTGCGCGGTTGCCTTCCTGCTGCCCGTCCTGCTTCTGCCGGAAACGATCTACGGCTTGCTCGCCAACCACCCGAACGTCGTCGACCTGGCCGCGGCCAGCAACCTCTGGCTGCTGCCGGTTCTCCTGCTCGCCGCCCTGGCCTACGCCCTGGACGGCTTCTACCTCGGCCTCACCGAAGGTAGACTGCTGAGCCGTTCGATGGCAATCAGTTGCGGCCTGGGCTTCGCGCCGTTGCTCTGGGCCGCGGTTCACTTTGACGACAACAACCTGCTGTGGCTCAGCATGGTCGGTCTGATGGCGGCGCGGACCGTGACTCTCGGTCTGGCCGCGCGCCGCTTCATCGGCCCGGGAGTACCGGTGGGAGGAAGGCACTGAGATGGGCAAACTGGAAGGCAAGACGGCTCTGGTCACGGGCGGCGGCACCGGCATCGGCCGGGCCACCGCGCTGCTCTTCGCCCGCGAAGGCGCGACGGTCATCGTCTCGGGCCGGCGGCTCGAACCGCTCGAGGCGGTCGTTGCCGAGATCGCGGCAGCCGGTGGCAGCGCCTGGGCCCACTCCGCTGACATGGAAGACCCGGAGGCCGTCCAGGAGCTGGCCGCTGCGGTGCTGGAGCGCCACTCCACGGTCGATGTCCTCGTCCACAACGCCGGGCACAGTTCGAAGGTCCGCAGCACGCGCTACATCTCGCAGGAGGAGTGGGACAGCGTGATCGCGGTCAACGCGACCGGTCCCGCGATGCTGACCAAGGCCCTGCTGCCGGCGATGCTCGACCACGGCGGCGCCACCGTGATCATGGTCTCGTCGATGGCGGCGATCCGCCCGGGAGTCATGGCCGGAACGGCGTACGGAGCCGCCAAGGCGGCCTCGCGGAACTACATCTTCGGCCTCGGCGCGGAACTCCGCCAGCTCGGCATCCGGGCGACCAGCGTCCTGCCCGGCGAAGTCGACACGCCGATCCTCGACAACCGGCCGCGGCCGCCCTCGGCCGACGAGCGGGCGGGCATGATGGCCTCCGAGGACATCGCGGAGGCGATCCTGACGGCCGCGGCGTTGCCGGAACGGACGGTGATCGAGGAGATGACCCTGATGCCGACGAAGCTTCGCGACTACTCTGCCGACATCGCGGCGGCACGGACTCTCGGCGCGCCAGAGGAGGATTAGCGACCCATGCCGACGATGACCGACAGCGAACGCGACGCCTTCCTCGCCGAGCCCGGCATCCTCATGCGAATCGGCACGGTCTGCGACGACGGCCGACCCCTGGTGACGCCCATCTGGTTCATCTTCGAGGAAGGGGCGATCTACTTCACGCCGCGCGAGAACTCCGTCTGGTTCGCCAACCTGCGCCGCGATCCCCGGACCTGCCTTGCGATCGACGAGCAGAACCTCCCCTACCGCAAGGTCCTCGTCGAGGGCGAAGCGGAACTCGTCCACGACATCGGCGTCGACGATCTCTGGCGTGATCGCTACCGGCGCATCGCCTGCCGCTACGTCCCGGAGGACGCCGCCGAGGACTACATTCAGGCAACAATCGACCAGCCGCGCGGCCTCTACCGCCTGCCGCTAGCCCGGGCGTCCGTCCGCACCTGGCGCATGCCGGTGGACGACGAGGACCAGGCCGGCATCTGGCACCAGCGCTACTACCGCCCGGGCACCATCCTCAGCCGCTGATCCCTGCCGCGAGGGCTACTCCGGCGCGGGCGCCTTCCTGTGAACGATGGCCGCCCCGATCACGCCGCCGACCGTCGAGAAGGCGACGTTGATGACCAGCGAGAACGCGACAACCGCGATGATGCCCAGGCCAGCTATCGTGCTGAAGAGGCTGAAGGCCTCAAAGTCCTCGACGGATTCCGAAACGAGAGCGCCGATTCCCATCGCGCCGGTGAGACCGCCCAGGATGATGAGTCCGATCAGGATGCTCAGGGCGGAGCCGAAGACCCCGGCCAGCGCTCCTATCTTCGCGCCCTCGCCATAGGGCGCGGTCGCGCCGGGCGGATCGTCCTTCAGCGCCAGGTAGACAGCCAGGATGCCGCCACCAACGACGAGGGCGCAACAGGCAATGTTGAGTAACTGGAGGCCCGGGATCTGCGAGGCGACGGCGCCCGCTCCCCCACCGATGGCTGCCGCACCGACCTTCTTTCCCGTCACGATGACACCTCCTAGTAGTCCGTGGTCTCGAGCGTGGACTTCTTGTGGAACACCGCGGCGCCGATGACACCACCGATGCCTGAGAAGATGACGCTGGTGACGAGGTTGAACAGGAATCCGATCAACCCCAGCGCCGCCCCGATGTCGGCCTCCTCACCGCCCAGGGCCTCGAGCACCTCCGGCGGCATGCCCTCGATCCCTTCCATGATCGACCGCATCTGTTCCATCGGATCACCAACGACCGCCGCCAGCGGGATCGCAACGATCGCACCGACCACGGCGGCCGCGACGCCGGCCAGAACGCCGATCATGGCGCCATCACCAAGCGGCGCCTTCTCGGTAGCGGGCTCGCCCCGCATCGCCAGGTAGACCGCCAGCATGCCGCCGCCCACGACCAGCGCGCAGCAGGCGCAGTTGACCAGGTTGACGAGGGGAATGCTGGAGGCGATCCCGGCCGCTCCGCCGCCGATGGCGGCGGCCTTCAGTTTCTTCGGTGTCATGGAGTCTCCTCAGAAGTCGAACCGGAAAGCGCGCCGACATTACGCCCTACGGCTTCTCCCGGTGGCAGGTTTCGGGGCATCTGTTGAACGATCTGGCCGATCGCAGCCCAGATCAGGACGGCGATCCCGGCCCCGGCGAGAACGGCAGTCACAGAGCGGCTCGCCGGCGTGTTCATCGGCAGCAGCCAGTCGACCGCCGTCGGCGCCAGAAGCAGGAGAATGCGCCTGGGCTCATCGAGCAGCCAGTCACGCGCTGGACGAACCAGCGGCAGCACGATCAGTCCCAGAGTGAAGCCGGCGTAGAAGCCAAAGCAGCGATGGCACACGGCGAGGGGGTGGCCTGCCAGGTGAAAGCTGCGCTCGGCGAGCTGATGGCAGACCGGGGCGAAGACCTCGTAGAGAAACGTGGCCGCGCGACCGCCGGAGGCGGCGACAAGCGGCGCCGCCACGACCATTCCGACCACCAGGCAGCACGCCGCGGCGGCGGCCGCGGTGAACCGGCCTGGCGTCACCAGCGCTGACAGCCTGACGCGCCCCCGGCCGGCCCTCCCGGAAGGCACGGCAGAAACGCTTCGGGTCGAAACCCCGAGCTGCCGGCGAAGCATCGGGCGCTAGTTTAGCGACTCGTCCCTGCTGGCCGCCACGGCGGCATCGGTATGATCCCAGCCGTGGGGCTCGATCGGTGACGGAATGGAACTCGATTCCCGAGCTCGGGGGCCTGATCGGTCAGGAGGTGAGGCTGCGCGGCTGGGTTGACGGCCGCCGTTCGAGCGGCCGGATCGGCTTCATCCAGCTCCGGGACTCGGGCGCCACCGTTCAGCTCGTCGTCAGCCGCAAGGAGGTCGACGAGGCCTCCTGGGAGGTGCTCCAGCAGGCGACCCAGGAATCGACGGTCGCCGTGACCGGCACCGCCGCCGCGGATCCGCGCTCACCCGGCGGAGTCGAGGTCCAGGTCTCGTCCCTGACCCTGGTCCATGGCGCCGACGGCTATCCGATCACGCCGAAGGAGCACGGCACCGCCTTTCTGATGGACCATCGCCACCTCTGGCTGCGCTCCAGCCGCCAGCGTGCGGTATTGCGAATCCGCAGCGAGGTCTGCCAGGCGATTCACGACTTCCACCGCGAACGCGGCTACTACCTGGTCGACTCGCCGATCCTGACGCCCGCGGCATGCGAAGGCACCTCGACGCTGTTCGAGACCCCGTACTTCGACCACGGCAACGCCTATCTCAGCCAGTCCGGCCAGCTCTACCTCGAGCCTGCGGCCGCCGCCCTGGGCAAGGTCTACTGCTTCGGCCCCACCTTCCGGGCCGAGAAGTCAAAGACCCGGCGGCACCTGATGGAGTTCTGGATGGTCGAGCCGGAGGCAGCCTTCCTGGACTTCGAGGGGCTGTGCGGCCTGGCGGAGGACTTCCTCGTCTACCTCGCGGGCCGGGTGCTGGAGAACTGCGGCGAGCCGCTGGCGATCCTGGAGCGCGACCCCTCGAAGCTCGAAGCCATCCAGGCACCTTTCCCGCGGCTCCGCTACGCGGAGGCGATCGACCTGTTGCGCACGCAAGGTTCCGGGATCGAGTTCGGCGAGGACTTCGGCGCCCCGGAAGAGACATCGATCACCCAGGAGTTCGACCGTCCGGTCATGATCACCCACTACCCGACCTCGCTCAAGGCCTTCTACATGGAACCCGATCCGGACGATCCGTCGCTCGCTCTGGCGCTCGACGTGATCGCTCCCGAGGGCTACGGGGAGATCATCGGCGGCAGCCAGCGCATCCACGACCACGATCTTCTGCTCGCGCGGCTCAAGGAGCACGACCTGCCGCTGGACGCCTTCCAGTGGTATCTCGACATCCGCCGCTACGGCACCTTCGAGCACAGCGGCTTCGGGATGGGCGTGGAGCGTTTCGTCGCCTGGATGGCCGGTGTGCCCCACCTCCGGGAGACCATCCCCTATCCGCGAACGATGGACCGGATCTACCCCTGACGGACCCGGTCGAGGAGCTCGAGGCGCGTCTCGGCCACCGGTTCGGCAATCGCGCCTTGCTCGAGCAGGCCCTGACCCACAGCTCGTTCGCGAACGAACGGGGTCTGGAACACGACAACGAGCGGCTGGAGTTTCTGGGCGATTCGGTCCTCGGACTGGTCGTGGCGGCCTGGCTCTTCCGGCATCATCCGTCGGCCCCGGAAGGCGTGCTGTCGCGAATCCGGTCCCACGTCGTCAGCGCCGAGGCTCTGGCCCGGCGCGGCCGGGAGTTGGAACTCGGGTCGGCGCTTCGGCTCGGCCACGGCGAAGACCAGTCGGGAGGCCGCGGGAAGCAGTCGCTCCTGGCGGACGCCCTCGAGGCCGTCATCGGGGCGGTCTTCGTCGACGGCGGCCTCCAGGCCGCCCGGCGCCTGGTCGAACCGTGGATCGAGGTAGAGGCCACCGAAGCCATGGACGCACCGGACGCGAAGTCGGACCTGCAGGAATCGCTCCAGGGCCAGGGACTCGACCCCCCGTTCTACCGCCACGTCGGCCGTGACGGGCCGGACCACGATCCCGTCTTCCACGTCGAGTGCTGGGTCGGGGGCCGCGCCGTGGCCGCGGCGTCGGGCCACTCCAAGAAGGAAGCCGAGCGTCGTGCCGCCGCCCGGGCACTGGCCGGGATGAAACTGGCCCTGGATCGGTAGGACTCTCCTGCCGAGCGCGGCGTCGAGTGCCGGCTGCTAGGGTTCGGCGTTGCTCGAAGGGGCTCCAAGGGAATGACGCGCGAAACCACGGTCAGGGAGCGGCTGGGAGCACTGGGCATCGAACTGCCGGAACCGGCGGCGCCGGCCGCCAACTACGTTCCGTTCGTGCGCATCGGCTCCCTCGTCTTCGTTTCCGGTCAGGTCCCGGTCAGGGACGGGAAGCTGGCCTACCGCGGCAAGGTCGGCGTCGACTATTCCCTCGAGGAAGCGCAGGAGGCGGCCCGCCTCGTCGGCATCAACATCGTCGCGGTCGTGAGGGCCGCCTGCGAAGGTGACCTGGAGCGGGTGAAGCGCTGCGTCAAGCTGGGCGGCTTCGTCAACTGCAGCGACGATTTCGAGAACCACCCGGCGGTGATCAACGGCGCCTCGGACCTGATGGTCGACGTATTCGGCGAGAAGGGGCGGCACGCCCGCTTCGCGGTCGGGACGAACAAGCTGCCGTTCAACGTGCCGGTCGAGATCGACGCCGTCTTCGAGGTCGACTGAAAGGCTGACAGCGCGTCATGTCCACCCAGCGAGTCGAGATTCTGGGCGACACGATGCGCCGGCTGGCCCGCCGCGGCGCTCGCCGGAACCTGTCCCGCGTACTCAGCAAGGTGCGGCCGGGCGATGTCGCCGCCGCGCTCAGGAAACTCGTGCCGACCGAGCAGTTGTTCGTCGTCCGTCTGGCCCTGGAGGACTATCCGGATTCGGCCGGCGAGGTGCTGCTGGAGCTCGAGCCGGGCGAGCGGCGGCCGCTGCTGGAAGCGCTCGCTCCGTCCGAGATCGCCGGCCTGCTGTCGCCCCTGGCGGTCGACGACAGCGTCGAGATCGTCGACGGTCTGGAGGACGAACTGCGGGAGGCCGTGCTGGCTCTGCTCGACCGGCCGGACCGCGACGAGCTGCAGACGCAGTTCGCCTACGAGGAGGACACGGCCGGGCGGATCATGAACACCGAGTTCTTCTCCCTGCCGGAGAACACCTCGGTTGGCGACGCGATCGCCAAGATACGCGAACACGGCGAGGTGGAGATGATCTTCTACCTCTACGTCGTTGATCCGGAGGGGCGCCTGGTCGGCGTCCTGTCGCTGCGCGAGCTCCTGCTCTCCGTCCCGAGCCGCACCCTGAACGAGATCATGAACCGCGGCCTGGTGACGGCGAAGACGGACACGGATCAGGAGGAGGTGGCGCAGCTCGCTTCGCGCTACGACTTCCTGGCGATTCCGGTAGTGGATGAAGGCCGGCGCCTGCTGGGGCTGGTGACAGTCGACGACGTGATCGACATCGTGCAGGAGGAGGCCGAAGAGGACTTCTACAAGATGGTCGGCACCTCCGACGACGAGCTGCTGTACCGGGAGCGGGCCTGGCGGGTCGCCGGCATCCGGTTGCCCTGGCTCCTGGTCAACCTCATCGGCCTGACCCTGACCGGCGTGCTGATGAAGCAGTTTCAGCTCCGGCTCAACGAGGCCTTCCTGCTCGCCTTCGCTCCGGTCGTCATGGGCATGGGCGGCAACATCGGCAGCCAGACGATGACGCTGACCGTGCGCGGCCTGGCGACGGGCCGGATCGGCGAAGGCGGCGGCCGGATGCGCCGGTTTCTGTTCCAGCAGATCCGCATCGGGCTTGTCGTGGCGCTCGTCTGCGCCGCCGTCGCGGCGGCGGCGGCGGCCTTCCTGGAGCAGAACCCGGCGTACAGCGCGGTTGTCGCCAGTTCGCTGTTCCTGGCCATCGTGCTCGCCTCCCTGATCGGCTCGCTGCTGCCGATGGCGTTCGAGCGGATCGGGATCGATCCGGCGATCGCTTCCGGTCCGATGGTCACGACCAGCAGCGACATCACCGGCATCCTCGTCTACTTCGGGCTGGCGACCCTGATGATCGACTGGCTGGTCCGCTGAGCGGCGGCGGGTTCCGGGCATGAAGCAGCACAGCGGCGAGGCGCTGTTGCTCCAGACGACGGACCTGCACGAACGGGACCGCATCGTCGTCTTCCTCAGTCGCGATCGGGGCCTGAAGCGCGGAGCGGCCCGCAGCGCGCGGACGCGCTTCAGCCGTTTCGGCGGCGAGCTGCAGCAGCTCGCCAAGGTCCACCTGACCTGGTTCGAGAAGCCGGAGCGCGAACTCGTTCGCCTCGGCGAGGCGGAGATGATCCGCAGCGCGCGATCCCTGCACGAGGACCTGGAGGGGATCCTCGTTTCGTCCTACCTGGCGGAGCACATGCAGGTCTTCGCGCAGGAGGACGAGCCGGAGAACCACCTCTACCGCCTCCTGGACACCACGGTCCAGGCGCTGCTCGACGGCTGCGACCGCTGGCTCGCCGCACGCTACCTGGAATGCTGGACCCTGCGCCTGAGCGGCGTCTTCCCCGCGCCCCGCCGCTGTCCCGCCTGCGGCAAGGCCATCGCCGACGAGGCTTTCCTGGCAGTCGACGCGGCCGGCCTCCTTTGTCCTTCCTGCGGGAGCGGCGCGGGCGCCAACCGAAGGGTGGGGGCTGAGCCCCTGGACTTCCTGCGCCGGATCGGCGGCTCGGATCTCGCGAGCCTGCAGGCGAACGGACAGGTCGACGAGGCAACGCTCAGATCGGTCGAGTCGTTGACGCGCGAGGTGCGCCGCGCCTTCCTGGGCCGGGAACTGAAGAGCTACGGCGTGATGCAGCGGACCCTGCGGGACGTGGCGCCCTGATGGCCGGAGCCGGCGCGGAACCCCCCGGCCTCCAGCGGCTTCCCGACGCCCTGATCTCCAAGATCGCGGCGGGCGAGGTGGTGGAGCGGCCGTCTTCCGTGGTCAAGGAACTCGTGGAAAACGCCCTCGACGCCGGCGCCGGCCGCATCGAGATCGAACTCGAGAACGGCGGCCGCGACCTGATCTCGGTCGCCGACGACGGCAGCGGAATCGCCGCCGAGGACGCGTCCCTTGCACTCGAACGCCATGCGACCAGCAAGATCGCATCGTTCGAGGATCTGCTGGAGGTGGAGACCCTGGGCTTTCGCGGAGAGGCCCTGGCGTCGATTGCAGCCGTGTCGAAGTGCGAGCTCCTGACCGCCCGGTCTGCCGGAGACGGACATCGCCGGGTGGTCGAAGGCGGTCGGCTGGCGGTCGACGAACCCGTGAGCCGCCCCCGCGGCACCACCGTGACGGTCGAGTCCCTGTTCTACAACGTGCCGGCCCGCAAGCAGTTCCTGAAGCGTCCCGCGACGGAGCTCCGTCACGCGCTGACCGTGGCCCAGGGCTACGCGCTGGCGCGGCCGGACGTGACCTTCGTCCTGCGCCACGCTCCCGACGCCGAGTCGCCGGTGCGGGAGCTCCTGCGGGCCCAGGCGACCGGAGTCGACGCGGCCGGCCGGCTGAACCGGATCGCGCAGTTGTTCGGCGAAGACCTCGTGAAGCACCTGACTCCCCTGCCCGAGGCAAGGAGGGAGCAGGGGATTGCCGGCTTCGTTGGCGACCGGGAGACGACGAAGGGCCAACGCCTGTTCCTGTTCGTGAACGGCCGGCTGCTGAGGGACCGAGCCGTGCTCAGCATCTACTACAAGGCGGTGCGGGACCTGATGAAGGGAGAGCGGCCGCCCGCTCTATTCCTGTTCCTCGACATCCCGCCCGAGTCCGTCGACGTGAACGTTCACCCGCAGAAGGCGGAGGTCCGGTTCCGCGACGCGGCGCTGCTCGGCCGCGTCGGCAGCGCGCTGCGCAGGGGACTCGAGGCCGCCAAGGGGGAGGAACCGGCGCCGCTGCGTGAGTTGGGAGGACCGGTGGCGCCGCCGGCCTGGACCGGCGCCGGACAACTGCGCGAGACCGGGGCCGCGGCGGCGTGGCGGCGGTCCGGCGCGGCAGGGGAAGACAACCGGGAAGAAGGGGCCCCGGCGCCGGAGGCGCCCGCCTGGGCGGCCGAGCTTGCCGCCCGCTATGGCGGCATCCAGCCGGGACCCGCGGGAAAGCTGGCCGAGGTCGCCTACAGGCCGGAGCCGTCCCGCCCGGTCCGCCTGTCGGGCAAGGCCCGGGAGTCGCTGCGGCTGATCGGGCAGTACAAGGGCACGATGATCCTGCTCGAGGGGCCGGAGTCCTTGCTGGTGGTGGACCAGCACGTGGCCCACGAGCGCATTCTCTACGAGCGGTTCCGTCACAGTCTCGCCGAGCGGCAGTCAGCCAGCCAGACCCTGCTGGTGCCGCGGGTGCTGGAACTCTCCGCCGCCGAGAACGCAGCGCTCGCGGAGTGCTCCGCCGGGCTGGAGCGCTGCGGCTACTCGGTCAGCAGCTTCTCTGGCGGCAGTGCCGCGATCACGGCGATCCCCGCCGTGCTGCCGGACAAGGAGGCGGAGAGCCTGGTGCTGCGGATCGCGACGCAGGTCGCCGGCGGGGATGAACTGCCGAGCGAGGAGGAGGCGCTGAGCGAGTACCTCCTGACGCAACTGGCGGCCAGCCGGGCCTGCCGGGCCGCGGTCAAGATGCACGAGGCGCTGTCGGCGGAGAAGATGGAAAGCCTGATCGCCGAGCTGTTCGCCTGCGAGCATCCCTACACCTGCCCGCACGGTCGCCCGGTCGTGCTGGAACTCACCGACCGCGACCTGGAACGGCGCTTCAAGCGGCGTTGAAACGGACTGCCGTCAGCTCTTCAACTCCCGCCGTCGAACGCGGCGAACAACTCTTCGAACGCCTTGATCTGATTGCCCGCCGCCGACGACGGGACGAGGATGGGAGTACGAATGCCGGCGTCGAACCAGCGCTCGACTCCTTCGCGAACCTCCGCGGCTGTCCCGAACAGGGTGCAGTCCGCCAGCCAGCGATCGGAGAGGAGGGCCGGAATGCGCTCCGTCTCGCCCTCCTCGACTGCCTTCTCCACCGCCTCCATCTCCTCGACGTAGCCGGCCGCCTTCCAGTAGTTGCGGTAGTTCGGCAGCAGGACGTAGCGGGACAGCGTCTTTCGGTTGCGCGCCGCCGCCAGGTCGCGGTCGTCGGAGATGACGGTCGGGATCATGTTGCCGACGAAGAAGTCGGAATCGGCGGCCCTTCCCCCGGTGGCCGCCAGGGAATGCGCCATGTGGGAGCGCGCGCCGTTCGCGAACACCATGCCGTCGCCGATCTCGGCGGCCGTGGCGATCATCCGGTCGCGCAGCGTGGCGAGGACGATCGGCGGCAGTTCGCCGGCGCCCCGCACCGCCTTCACTTCGTCCACGAAAGCGCGGATGTCCCCCAGCGGCTTGCCGACGGTAACGCCGAGCCGCGCATGCGCGGGAGCGTGGCTGACACCCACGCCGAACCAGAAGCGGCCCCGGGAAACCTCG
>JAJDZH010000475.1 GCA_022824725.1 Thermoanaerobaculia bacterium
TGGTGGGAGACCAGGATCGTTGGCCTGCCTTCTACCGTCGCCGCGTTGCCGAAGGCCTCGGCGGCAACCCGCTCGTAGTCTTCCTCGGTCCGCTCGTAGGGGAGATCGCCGAAGGGAAGACCGCCGGAGAGGCCGATGAACCGGACGCCGTCGATCACGCGAGCCCGGCGATCGAGGTCGATGTCGATCTCGCGGAAGTAATCCTCGACCGACGGCTGGTCGCAGTTGCCGCATACCGCCAACACCGGCACGCCGGAGTCAAGCAGCGGCTCGACGATGCGGCGGGCATGGTCCGGGCCGAGGAAGTTCGTCAGATCCCCGGCCAGGAGCACCAGGTCGAAGCCGGACGGGTCCGGCAGGCGCGGCGGCCTCTTGCCGGACCAGTGTAGATCGACGACGCCGAGAATACGAAGTGTCAAGGCCAAGTCCCTCGCCGCTGCCAACGTAGATCGACGACGCCGAGGATGCGCAGCGGCAAGGTCGGTCTCCCGGCCGTTCGGCCGTCAGTGAACCAGCGAAGGAGTCGCGTGGGCCGACTCCTGGGGTTCGTCGTCCAGGCCGTGGGACATGACGAAGACCCATGCGGCCATGCGCTCACTCTCCGTCTCCGAGATCAACTCGAAAACGTACTCGTGCTCGTGCTCGCCCTGGAACGACTGGACATAGGCGACGCGCTCGCGGTCAATCAGGATCTCTCCAACCAGGCGCTTGCCGTAAACGAGCTGCGCGATCAGGAGAGTGTTCTCCTCCGCAACGAACTGCCAGTGGAAGTCCTCGTCGTCGCAGAGCAGGGCGTCGACCGATCCGGCCCGGATGACGCAGTTCGGATGGAGAACGAGCCAGTTCCAGAAGGTATCGAGATCGAGCGTGACCCGGGATCGCTCGACCGCGGTCGGGGCGGTCATCGCGCCATCGTATCCAAGCGGCGCTAGAGTGCGCCCCATGACGAACGGATCACCCTGGACCGGACTCGGTACGCCGCGCTTCGCCTTCGAACGCGGCCTTCACGACCTCGGCAACGGCGCCTTCGCCTGGCTCCAGCCGGACGGCGGCTGGGGCTGGAGCAACGCAGGTCTGATCGTGAGCGGCGAGGAGTCGCTGCTCGTCGACACGCTGTTCGACCTGCCGAACACCCGCGAGATGCTCGACGCGATGAAGAAGGCGCACACGGCGGCCGCCGACATCGACCGGCTGGTCAACACCCACTCCAACGGCGACCACACCCACGGCAACGAGCTCGTCGCCGGCGCCGAGATCGTCGCCTCGAAGACCGCCGCCGCCGAGATGGAGGCGACCACGCCGGAGGCGCTCGCGGCGCTGATGCGCGGCGCCCGCGCGAACGGCGGCCTCGTCGGGGACTTCCTGGTCGAGTGCTTCGGCAGCTTCGACTTCGAGGGGATCACCCACACGCTGCCGAACCGGACCTTCGACGACCGGTTGACGCTCACGGTGGGGGACAAGCGCGTCGAGCTGACGGAGGTCGGGCCGGCTCACACCGCTGGCGACACGATGGTCCACGTCCTGGAGGACCGGACCGCGTTCACCGGCGACATCCTGTTCATCGAGGGCGCGCCGATCATCTGGGCGGGACCGGTCCAGAACTGGATCGACGCCTGCGACCTGCTGCTGAGCTGGGACCTCGAGACGATCGTGCCGGGCCACGGCCCGATCACCGACAACCGTGGCGTGGAAGCCATGCGGGCCTACCTCGTCTACATCCGCGACGAGGCGAGGAAGCGGTTCGACGCCGGGCTCAGCGCCCGCGACGCCGCATACGACATCGCCCTCGGCGACTTCGAATCCTGGGGCGACAGCGAACGGATCGCGATCAACGTGGATTCGCTGTACCGCGAGTTCAATGGCGGCGCGGGCGACCGTACGCACGTGCAGGAGCTCTTTACCCGGATGGCCGAGCTCGCCCGGGACCGCAGGCGCTAGCACCGCGACGGCGCCAGACCGCCGCCACACCTCAAGAAACCGGCAACCAAGGGGAGAAGCAAAGATGGATCTGGGAATCCAGGGCAGGAAGGCGGCCGTGGCCGCGGCATCGACGGGACTCGGGTTCGGCTGCGCGAAGGCACTGATCGAGGACGGCGTCCAGGTGGCGGTCTGCAGCCGCAGCCAGGAGCGAATCAAGGAAGCCGCCGAACAGTTGGGCCCCGGCGCCGTGCCCATCGTCGCCGACATGTCCACCGAGGACGGCGCGCGCTCCTTCGTCGAGCAGGCGACCGGGAAGCTGGGCCAGGTCGACATCCTGGTCGCCAACGCCGGCGGTCCGCCGCCCGGTTCCCCGGCGACCACGTCGATCGACGGCTACCGCGAGGCGCTCGACCTCAACCTGCTGTCGACGATCGTCATGTGCCAGGCGGCTCTCCCGGGCATGCGCGAGCGCGGCTGGGGGCGGATCGTGGCGATCACCTCGATCGGCGCCCGCCAGCCGATCGGCAACCTCGCCGCCTCCTCGGTCGCCCGCGCCGGCGTCAGCAGCTTCCTCAAGACCCTGTCGGCCGAGGTCGCCCGCGACGGCGTGACGGTCAACTCGGCCCAGCCCGGCATCCACGCAACCGACCGGATCAAGTCCCTGGGCAACACGGACGTCGTGGCGCAGCGAGTGCCCACCGGCACCCTCGGCACCGCGGAGGACTTCGGCAAGGCGGTCGCCTTCCTCTGTTCGGAGCCCGCACGGTTCATCACCGGCACGAGCATCCTGCTCGACGGCGGCGCCTACCAGGGACTGATCTAGGAGCGTGCGCCTCCTTCCGCGCCACTTGAAAGTTCGAACCGCGTTCGCAATACTGTAGGGAGCAAGAGTCTCGATAGCAACGGCCCGGAGGATCGACCATGAGGCGACACGCGAACCACGCTCTCCCCTGGTTTCTCGCCGTGCTCCTGTGCTGCGCCCCGCCGCTGTTGGCCGATGGCCCGCAGACCGGCACGATCGACGGTCGGGTCACGGACACCGAAGGGAACGCGCTTCCCGGTGTTTCCGTCACCCTCACCGGGCCGCAGCGGACCAGGAGCGCGATCACCGATGCCGACGGCGGTTACCGATTCGCCCTCCTACAGGCCGGCGACTTCACGATCACGGCCGAACTGGAAGGACTCGGCCGAGCCGAGTTCGCCACGACGCTGAACCCGGGCCAGCGCCGTGGCGTCAACCTCACCCTGATCCCGGCCGAGGCGGAGGAGATCACGGTCACCGCCGACGCGGTACTGATCAGCAAGTACGACACCGGGGTCATCAGCACGGCTCCCGCCGAAGTGGTGGAGAACGTCGCCTACGCCACCCGTAACTACGCCTCGACGCTCCGTCAACTGCCGGGCGTCGTGAGCGTCGCGGAGTCCGACAACCTGCCGGCGGTGAACGGCGGCATCTCGACCGAAACCCAGGTGCTGATCGACGGCGTCGACACGAGCAACACGCGCCGAGGCGGCGAGGCGCGGCTCATCATGCCGGCCACGGCCCTCGCCGAGTCCAGGCTCGAAACCCAGGGCTTCGGGGCCGAGTACGGGCGGGTCATGGGTGGCGTGATCAACTCGACGGTCAAGACCGGCACGAACGAACTCCATGGCAACTTCCTGTATGTCGGCCAGAACCCGAAGTGGCGGGCCCTGAACCAGCTCGAACTCGAGCGGCCCGACGACCACACCCCGAGCTTCGAAGCCTCGCTCGGCGGCCCGCTCCGCCGCGAGAAGGCCTGGTTCTTCGTCTCCTGGGCCGACATGACGAACAACCTGCTCGACAGGCTGCGAGACGGCACGGTCATCGACAGCAGCCGCACGTCCGAGCCCCGCATCGCCAAGCTGAACTTCCAGCCCAGCGACCGGCATCAGCTCGCGGGCACCTGGATCGATTCGCGCGGCAACGGGATCGCCAGCCCGGGCAACTCGGGCGACTTTCTCTCTCTCATGGACCGGCCGCTCTTCGCCCAGCTCACGACAGTCACCTGGAGCGTCGCCGCCAGCAACTCGGTGTTCCTCGAGATGAAGGCCTCAGCGCGCAAGGACCTTTTCCCGCGCAACCTCCTCTTCCCCAAGGAGAGCCTCGACCCGAACGCCTCGCCCGACGACCCGCCCGGCAACAACTACCGTTATCGCGACCTGCTGACCAACCTGCGACACAACGGTCCGGCGTCGGGGTCCGGTATCGGCTACAACGACTTCCCGCGGGACACCGCGAGCGCCTCGGTGAGCATCTTCCGGAGCAACCACGAGCTGAAGTTCGGCATCGACGTCCAGGACATCGCCTTCACGAACCTGGGCAACGTCGGCAAGGAGTTCAGGGGCCGCGGCTACGACCCGACCCTGCCCGGCGGTTACGAACGGCCACAACGGGTACGGATCTTCGAGGACTCCGTGCCCTCCCACAGCGAGGGAATCGAGGCAGCGCTCTACGCCCAGGACCGGATCGACGTCGGCGACCGGTGGAGCCTCCACGTCGGTCTCCGCCTCGACGACCAGACGATCGAGAACGACGTCGGCCGCGAGGTCGACGATTCCCAGGAAGTGGCGCCGCGTCTGACGGCCGTGTACGACATCAACGCCGACGGCTCGCTCCTGTTCCGGGCGAGCGTCGGGCGCTACTACCAGAACATCCCGCTCGACTTCGCCTACCGCGAGTACAGCGAGCTGCCGACCGGCCAGCAGTCCTACACCGAGTACAACTGGAACCCGGCCACGCTGCGCTACGACCGGTTCCGGAGGCAGGTCAGGCCGGCGGGCGGCGGCAAGATCCAGCGCGTCGACCACTTCTACAAGGACCAGGTCGCGGTGGGCCTCGACTGGCAGTTCAGCCGGAACTGGGTGTTCCGCGCCAGCGCCGTCTCGCACGAGACGGACAACATCTACTTCGGCAACGA
>JAJDZH010000091.1 GCA_022824725.1 Thermoanaerobaculia bacterium
CGGCCGGCCGCCGACCGTGTCGTTCAGCAGTTCGTGCCAGCTCAGGACCTTGACCGGGTAGGCGCGGTGCTCGCCGCCCAGGCTGACGCCGAACACGGTGTCCGTGTCGCGCATGAAGCGGGCGGCGTCGGCGGGTATCGCTTCCGGATCGTCGATCGTGGGGATTCCGTCGAGTGGAACGCCGCCCCACTGGACCTCGCGCAGCCGGAGTCGAATGGTCGCGTCTGGACTCAGGATGCGCCGGTAGGAGGGGTCGATGCGCGAGAACAGCTCGCCCTTCCAGGCGGCGTAGCCGGGCGGCGCGTCGAGATCCTCGCGGCCTCCCACGTACTCGAACCAGTCGCGGTAGCGGCTGCCGAGCCGTTCGCCGGAGAGTTCCTCGAGAGCCTGCCTCAGGTCCGGACGCGCCTCGTTCGGAGAGAAGAAGTACGCGTCGACCAAGGGGACGAGGACGGCCTCGTCGGCCCTGGCGAGTGTCTTGGCGGCCCGTTTCCGCGCCTTTGCCTTGCCGGACATGAGGCGTCGCAGGCGGTCGTAGAAGGCCGGCTCGGACCGCGTCTCCGCGGAGGGCAGGTCCGCGAGGCGGAGCGTCGGGTCGTCCTCCTCGTTGAGCTGGGCGGAGAGCTCGGCCGAGCCCAGGAGGGCCAGGCCGGCCAGGGCCGCCGTCACGCGGAGCATGAGGTTGAGGGACACGATGGGGGTCTCCCCGGCAGTATTATCCATGGGGTGTCCAACGTGGGGGCTGCCGCCGGGGCTTCCGGCGCCAGGGTTTCGTCACGGCGCCCGTCAGCGGCGTCAGTGGCGGTGGTGGCCCTGTCGGTTCTGGGACAGTTGCCGTTCGCCTCGCCGGCCGGCGCCGACGACGACGTTTCGGAGGTCCTGCTCGCCGGGTTCGAGGTGGCGCCCGCGGCGCCCGGTCCCGAGACCCTGTGCCGGCTGGTCGCGACGGTCGAGAACAACGGCGATCGCGCCGTCTACAGCTTCGGCTTCGACGTCGAGCTGAACGGCCGGGCGCTGCCGGTGTACGAGCAGCAGCTCTTCCTGCAGGTGATCGAGGCGGGCGCGTCCGGCGAAGTGGCCCTCTACAACTTCTGGACGTCCGAGCAGGGGCGGCCCGCGCCCGCCGACGGCAAGCTGGAAGTCGTCGTTCGACTGCGCGCGGCGCGTTGGGTCGAGGTGACCGAGGTCGAGGAGGACGGCGAGACGGTCGAGGTGTGGACTCCGGTCGGCGACGTGGCCGGCCTGCCGCAGGCCGCGAGCCGGACGCTCGAACTGAAGTGAGCCGCGCCGCGGCGATCGCCTTCGCTTGCGGCTGCGCGCTCCTCGGCTGCGCGGTCCCGCCGGCCCCGGACGGCGCCCGGGCTGCCGCCGCGGCGCGTCCGAACATCGTCTTGATCTCGATCGACACGCTGCGTTCGGACCGGTTGCCCGCCTACGGCTACGACGGCGTCGAGACGCCCGCGATCGACCGCCTGGCCGCCGACGGCGTGCTGTTCGAGCGGGCCTACACCCACGTCAACGTCACCCTGCCGTCGCACGTCAGCGTGTTCACCGGGTTGCTGCCGCCGGAGCACGGCGTGCGGGACAACTCGGGTTACCGGCTGGACGAGGGGATCCCGACGCTGGCGGAGACGCTGCGCGCGGAGGGATACGCCACCGGCGGTTTCGTTTCCTCCTATGTCCTCCGCGCCGGAACCGGCGTGGAACGCGGCTTCGACGTCTACGACGACGGCGTTCGGTTCGAGACCGGCCGCGACTTCGGCGAGCTGCAGCGGCCGGGTCTGGAGACGCTGGACGCGGCCTCGCGCTGGCTCGGCGAGGTCGGGGATTCTCCGTTCTTCCTGTTCCTCCACCTGTACGAGCCGCACGCTCCCTACAACCCGCCGCCGCCCTTCGCGGACCGTTACGACGATCCCTACGACGGCGAGGTCGCCGCCGCCGACGCGGTGGTCGGCGAACTCGTCCGCCGGCTCGAGGAGCGAGGCCTCTACCGGGACGCCCTGGTCATCCTCCTCTCCGACCATGGCGAAGGCCTGATGGACCACGGCGAGATGGACCACCTGATCCTCGTCTACCGGGAAGTGCTTCAGGTGCCGCTGATCGTCAAGCTGCCGGCCGGCGACCGGGCCGGCGAGCGGGTCGCCGCCAACGCCCAGCTCGGCGACGTGGCGCCGACGGTCCACTCGCTGCTCGGCCTGGAGCAGCCGGCCGGCCTTCCGGGCGCCGATCTGCTCGGCCTCGGCGCCGACTCGGCGCCGAACGCAACGCCCCGGCAGATCGTCTCCGAGAGCGTCTATCCCCGCATTCACTTCGGCTGGAGCGATCTCGGCTCGGTCGTCGAAGGGGACCTTCACTTCATCGATTCGCCCGAGCCGGAGCTGTTCCGCCTGTCCCAGGATCCGGGCGAGCGGAACAACGTGATCCAGGAGGAGCGCGCGGCGGCGCGCCGGCTGCGCGCGGCGCTCGAAGCGATAGACCGGTCGCTCGCCTCGCCGTCGGAGGAGGATCCGGAGACCCGGCGGCGGCTCGAGTCGCTCGGCTACCTCTCCGGCGGCGCCGGCGCCGGAGAAGGCCCTCTACCCGACCCGAAGAGCCGGATCGGCGCGGTCGAGGATCTGGCGCGAGCCGTCCGCCTCGGCGCGAAAGGCGATCTGGCCGGTTCCGAGGCGGCGCTGCGCTCGGTGCTCGAGACCGAGCCGCGGCTCGTCCTGGCGTGGCACGAGCTCGGTGAGATCCTGGAGCGCCGTGGCCGTCCCGGGGCGGCGCTCGATGCCTACCGCCGGGCCTTCGAGGTGTCCGGCGGAGATGCCGCGGCGTCCGGGATCAAGGTCGCCGAACTGCTGCTGCGGGCGGGCCGCGTCGCGGAGGCGCGGGAGCACGCCCTGGCGGTCGCCGGCCGTTCGCCGCTAGCTCCCCAGCTCCTCGCTGAGGCCGCCCTCGCCGAGGGAGACCTGGCGGCGGCGGCGCGGCACCTGGAGCGGGCTCTGGCCGGGCGGGGGCCTCGGATCGCGCCCCTTGTCGTCCGAACGAGCCTGTTGAACGCTCAGGGCCGCTTCGAGGAGGCGCTGGCCCAGAGCGAGGAGGCGCTGGCCGAGTTCGGCGACCGCCGCGACCGTTCCGTCCTCGCGCGTCTCCATCTCCATCGCGGGACGGCGTTCGGAGCGCTCTCGCGGCCGGTGGAGGCGGAGGCGTCGCACCGGGAGGCGATCGCGCTCGACCGCGGCCTGCTCGGCGCCTACTCGTCGCTCGCCTTCCTGCTGGCGATCGAAGGGCGCGCCGTCGAGGCCGGCAGGACGCTCCAGGAGATGGTCACCGTCAACCCGGCGCCGGCCGCCTACGCGGAGGCCGTGCGCACCCTGCGGGCGATGCGCGACGACCGCTCCGCCGGGGCCGTGCTCTCGGAAGCGCTGCGCCGCTGGCCGGACAGCGACGAACTCCGCTCCCTGCCGGCTGCCCGCGCCTTCTAACGCGCTCCACTGGGTGCGCGGGTCTTCTGACCCGCTGCCGCCGAACGCGGCTTCGAACTGCGCCGGCCGCCTGGCCGGCTCCGCTTTGACGACCGCGAAGCGGTAGGCTCTCCGCATGACCATTGCGGACTCCACCGCGATCCCTCGCTGCGCCATCCTCCTCACCGCCGTCCTTCTGGCGCTCGCGGCCTCGCTTCCCGCGGCCGCCCAACCCGGCGACGCGCGTTCGCCCTCGGGCCCCGGCTTCGTCGAGGTCGTCAACGTCGAGGTCGTCAACGTCGACGTCTACGTGAGGGACGCCGACGGCAAGCCGGTCCTGGGCCTGGGCCCGGACGACTTCGAGCTCCGGGTCGACGGGCGGCGCGTCCCGATCAGCAACTTCTACGCGGTGGAGCAGGAGGACGACGAGCTCCTCATTCGCCGCGGCGGCGAACTCAAGGCGGAGCCGCTGCTGCCGCCGCCGCCC
The DNA here is from genome assembly GCA_022824725.1 of Thermoanaerobaculia bacterium. Classification (GTDB taxonomy): domain Bacteria; phylum Acidobacteriota; class Thermoanaerobaculia; order Multivoradales; family Multivoraceae; genus Multivorans. The sequence continues at coordinate 3,934 of JAJDZH010000091.1, forward strand.
GCCGAACCGCTCGAACGGGAGGCGGCCGCGCGGCAACCCGTGACCGTGCCGCCGGAGCAGGCGCTCCACGTCGTCATCTACATCGACAACCTGAACCTGACGCCGCCGAACCGCAACCGGGTGATGCGCGAACTGCGGGCGTTCATCCGCGAGCACCTGAGGCCCGAGGACCGGATCATGCTCGCGAGCTTCGACCGGTACCTGAACTCGCACATGCCGTTCACGAACGACCGGGACCAGGTGCGGCGGGCGCTGCTGGAACTCGAGGAGTTCACCGGCCAGCGGGTGCACCGGAACAGCGAGCGCCGCGACCTGTTCGAGACGATCAACGACGTGAACACGGAGATCGAGAACCGGACCAACAGCGAACGGCTGATCGAGGCGGCGCGGCAGGGCGGTCTGGTCGGCGGCAGCGCGGTCCTGGCGCGTGAGCAGTTGATCAACTATGCAGGGTCGGTCCGCAACGAGACGAACATTGCGATCGACGGCCTGATGCGGCTGGTCGAGAACCTGTCGGCCGCTCCGGGACGCAAGGCAGTCGTCTACGTCGCAGACGGCATCCCGATGATCGCCGGCGAGGACATCTTCTACTTCCTGCACGGCGTGTGGGAACAGGCGGTCTCGCTGATCGAGATGACCGAGTACGACATGTCGCGGCGTTTCCAGCAGCTTGCCGCGTCGGCTAACGCGAACCGGGTCAGCTTCTACGCGATCGACGCGCGCGGGCTGACCGTCTACTCACAGGGCACGGTCGACAGTCAGGTCGCCGGTCTGCCGGGGCAGATGGCCCAGATCGACACGATCCTGCGGACGAACCTGCAGAGCCCCCTGCAGTTGATGGCGGAGGAGACCGGCGGCCGGGCGATCATCAACGCGAACCGGGTAATGCCGGAACTGCTCCAGGTCGCCGCCGACTTCCGCAACTACTACTCCCTGGGCTACATGCCGGATCTGGCCGGCGAGGGCGCCTACCACCGGATCGAAGTGAAGTGGAAGAACAGTCCGCGGGGCGCCGAGGTCCGCTACCGCAAGGGCTACCGGGACAAGACGCTCGAGTCGCGGATGATCGAGGGGACCCTGTCCGCCCTCAACCTGAACATGCTGGAGAACCCGCTGGGCGTCCGGCTTCACAACCTGCCGCCGAAGCGGCGTCCGGACGGCAACTACGACGTGCCCCTGGTCATCGAAGTGGCCTGGGAGGACCTGACGCTCATTCCGCGCGACGGCGTCCACCACGGCCGCATTCATCTCTGGATGGCGGCGCGGGACGAGAAGGACCACGCGACCGAGCCGCAGCGGACGGAACTCAAGATCGCCGTGCCCGCGGATCGCCTGGCCGAGATCGAGGGCGGCACCTGGCGCTACGGCCTGGAGCTCACGATGGAGGGCGGCTACCACGACCTCGGCATCGGCTTGCGGGACGATATCGGGGGACGTCAGTCCTTCCTGAGGGGCGGCGTCGACGTCCGCTAGGGCGGTCGGATTCGCCGCGGGGGCCCGAAACCGGCGCGCGGGTGGCCGCCGCCCGGCGCTATAGTGCCTTCATGACTGTTTCTCTCTTGGGCCACTCCGGGGGCGCCCCGGGTCGGGCCGTTTTTCGACAGTGGCGGTTCGTGCCGCTCTGTCTCTTCCTGCTGTTGCCGGGCACCGGCGTCCAGGCGCAGCGTCTACTGGACCTTGGCCCCGTCATGGTGGCGCCGGAGGTGGTCGAACCCGGTGTCATTCCGTACACGGTGGAACTCGAAATCGACCTCATCCGGTCCGCTCCGGCGCGCCTGGAGATGCCGGCGCCGGACGGCCGGCTGCTGGTCGCCGAACTGAGCGTGTTCGAGGACCGTGGCGACGGCGACGCGATGTGGGCTGGCCGGGTG
>JAJDZH010000349.1 GCA_022824725.1 Thermoanaerobaculia bacterium
GACCCGCGCACCCAGCAGAACCGTACCCAGCCCTAGAAGCGGACTGCGAGGCCGGCGACGACCCGGCGTCGCAACTGATCCGGATCGTGGCTGGAGTCGACCGGGAGATGCCCGCGGCTGAGCTGCATCTCGAGCTGCAGGGCCCAGTTCTGGATGCCGGTGCCGGTGACCCAGGGCAGTCCCTGCGTCAGCAGAAGCTGCAGGCGCTCAACGGAGAGCACCGAGTTCGGGCCGGCGGCCGGGAACCGGGCGTCCCGGGCGACGGGCGACAGTTCCTGGTCCACCCGGCGGAAGGCGAGCAGGACGCCGGTGGAACTGCGTTCGAACTGGGTGTCGACGCTGGCGATCACGTAGCGGACCTGGTTCTCGAGGTTGTTGCCGCTACCGTCGACGGCGCGGAGCAGCCCGCCGCCGCCCGAGGCGGCCGAGGTGCTGATCCGGGTGAGGATCTTCTCGCCGAGGCGCTGCTGCAGCCCGAAGTGGAGTTCGGCGACCTGGTCTCCGTCGAGCAGCAGCAGGCTCTCCAGCCGTTCGAAGATGTCGCGGCTGAAGTACAACCGGACGCTGTCAGCGAACTGGCGCTCCGTTATGCCGAACTCGAGGCGGCGGCTGTCGTCCGTGGCGCCGAGCCGCCGGCTGAGCTCGATCCGGTAGCAGTGCTCGAACGTGGCGGTGCAGGCGTCGTCGTCGTGGTACTGCACCTGCAGGAAATCGCGGAAGAGGAGGTGTTCCGAGTCGACCCTCTCGCTGGCCGAGACGGCGGCCAGCCAGTTGGAACCGAGCTCGACGACGAAGCCGGCGCGGGGCGTGAAGGAGACGTTGCCGTCGCTCAGCGTGCTGAACATGCCGTACTCGAGAACGACCGTGGGCTGGACTTCCCAGTTGCCCTGGCTGAACACGTCGAAGCGCTGGTGGGGCTCCTCGCCCCAGGTCGAGAACCGGCCGGTCCCGTACGCCTGCCGTTCGCGGAAGGAGAGTCCGGCTTCGAGCGAGGCGTTGGCGGTGATCTGCCGCTCGTAGCCGCCCCGGAACTCCAGGGTCGTCGAGGACATCGGCGAGTCGATGGCAGCCAGCGCCAGGCTGTGCAGACCGCTCTGGCCGGAGTAGAGGTCGCCGAAACCGTGGTGGAAGTTCTGGTCGGCGGTGTACCGGGCCTCGAAGTGGGCGTCGCCGGCGCCGGCCGCCTGTTCGACCCGCAGGCCGTAGCTTTCGAGGCCGGCGAACGGGGCCGGTCCCCAGTCGTCCCAGGCCGCGCCGTCGCCGCCGTGGAAACGGTGTCGCTGCGACGTGATCTGGACGTTCGAACCCCGGTGGTTCACGTCGAGGGCGAAGGCCTGGCTGTCGCCGAGCTGCTGGTGGTCTTCGTTGAACACCTGACGTTCGAACTCGCGCAGGTCGGATCGCAGGGCGAGCTGGGTCTTGCCGAACCGGCTGCGAAGATCGAACTGACTGCCGAGCACCCGGGCGCCGGCGTCGCCGCCCGCGTCCTCGATGCCCGAAAGCGTCCGCAGTTCGGCCTCGAAACGCTCGCGCTGGACCGCCGACTCGAGCGCCCAGCCCTGATCGTCCGCGATCGCTTCCGCGATCTGGATCTGGCGCAGGATGTCGTTCGGGATGCGCTCCCGGACGGACCAGAAATCGTCTTCGCCCGCGCCTGTCTCCTCGCCTGCGGGCCGGCGCTCGCGGGCGCCCAGCTCGAAGTCGAGCGCCTGCACCGACTCGCCCGTCGTGCGCACCAGCTCCGCCACCGCGGGCACGAAGCCCGGCCGGTGAGCGATCACGCGGTAAACGCCTGCGGGCAGGGGCTGGAAGGCGTAGCGGCCGAAACGATCGGTCGTCGTCCTGCGCTTGCTTCGATCGGCGACGTCGTAGACGTACACGCGGGCGGCGGGAAGGGCCGCCTCGCCGGCGTGGACCCGGCCCACCAGCCGCCCGGCCAGTGGATCGCCCAGGCTCGGCAGGTCGAGGCCGGCCTGGAGCGGCGCGGCGCCCAGGAAGGCGATGGCGGCGACGGGCGCCAGGACTCCGGCGGAGAGCATGCGCACTCGCACTGCGGTCGACCGGGAGTCGCCGGGATGCATCCGGCAGGTCATGTCGGGAATCACTATAGCGGACGGCGGTCAGGTGAGTGTGCGGGCCGCGGCGAAGACGATGACCTTCCTCGCGCCCGCCGCCTTGAGAGTACGGGCGGCCCTGCCGGAGGTTGCGCCGGTGGTCACGACGTCGTCGACCAGGAGCACGACGCGGTCCCGTACCGCGGCGGGCCTGCGGCAGGTGAAGGCGATTCCCGGGTTCAGGAGGCGTTGACGGCGGCCGCGGCCGACCTGCGGCCTGCCCAGGGTCCGCCGTCTCAGCGCTGGCGACAGCGGCCGCCCGAGACGGCGGGCGAGCGGCCGGGCGATCGAGTCCGCGTGGTTGCGGCCGCGAGCGAGCCGCCGGCGCCAGTGCATGGGCATGGGTACGACAACCTCGGCGCGGCGCAGCTCGATTCCCAGTCGAGTGTTCGCCTCGTCGGCGATGTGGAGGCCCAGGTAGTCGAGGCGGCGGTACTTCAGGCCCAGGATGATCTGGTCGAAGGGCGGCTGGTAGCCCCAGAGCCAGAAGAAACCGTCGCAACCTTCCAGCCGGTCTCCGCGGGCCGCGCCCCGGGGCCGGGCTTCGAGCAGCCGCCGGCACTGGCTGCACAGTCCGAGTTCCCGTTCGGCCGGGGCCGAGCAGGCGAGGCAGGGCCGGGGCAGGAGCAGCCCGACGGCGAAGGCAAGAAGACGCCGCCCCAATCGACAGACGTTTTGCGCCGCTGATCCGTAGAAACAGATGGGCAGTCTTCTTCGGGTGGGTGGGCCGTCCGCGGTCATTCCTGCCGACCAGGACGGATTCAGCCCGCGTCTATACTGCCCGGCGCGCGGACCAAGGAGACTCTCTTGACCTCACGGAAACGAAAGCTGCGCGCCGCCGTCGTGCCGGCGCTGGCGACAGTCCTCCTCCTGCTCGCGGGCGCGGCGAGCGCCGGCGCCCAGGAGCGATACAGCTACACCGTCTCGCTCGGACCGACCTTCGGCGGCAGCCTGGACGGCAAGCCCGACGGCGGCCTCGACCACGCGGGCTTCCTGGCGAGCATCTCGTGGCGGACCCAGCCGCGCACCGCGGTCGGCCTCCGGCTGGGCAGCACGGATCTGGGCGGCGACCAGATCGGCACTCTGGCGAGCCCCACCTTCCGCTACGCGACGATCGCCGGCGAGTACCGTTTCAACGACCTCTACTACGAATCGGGCGTGTTCATGGGCCTCGGCGTCTACCAGCTCGGGGACGGCGTCGAGAGCGACGAGGGAGTCGGCCTGACGCTGGGCGTGACGGGCGACTTCCCGATCAACGAGCGGTTCTCGATCCTGATCGAGCTGGTGGGCCACTACGCGGACCTCGACGCCTCCAGCACCCACGCCACGGTTCACGCCGGAGTCGCGTACCACTTCTAGCAGCCTGCGTGGCGCTGGCCGCCCACCGGGTGCGCCGGCGCCCTCGCCGGCTGCCGCCGCAGGCGGCCGGAAGGACGCGCCGTCCGCAAGGCCGGCTCCGTTTGGGGCTGCTACACTCTCGCGCCGCCGACCCGTGGGGCCGTAGCTCAGTTGGGAGAGCGCTTGAATGGCATTCAAGAGGTCGTGGGTTCGACTCCCATCGGCTCCACCACGTTTCGGCCGCGCGCGGCTTCCGGGCCAGCGCCGTCAAACCTGTCGCAGGCTCCATGTTTGGCCCCAGCCACGGACTGCTAGCCTTGCGGGCGCGCGCTGTCCAGCATCGCCAGGAACGCTTGGCGCTGCTCGCGCATCGTCGCGCCGGGTCCCACGGCGCGTAGGTACCAGGGCCCACCGGGCGCCTCGATGATGGCGCCGAAGAGCGCACCGTCGTGCAGGTCGGTCGTCGGAAAACTGCCGATCGTGCTCGCCTTGACCGTCCCTTCGAGCTCGACCCAGGTGCGGCGGACGCCGCCGCTTTCGCGACTCTGCGTGGTCGGCTCCGGAGCCCCGGGCTTCAGGACGACCTGGCTCTTCCAGCGTTCGATGTTCGCTGCCAGCCCGCCGCCCCCGCCGGGCCCGAAGTAGTACGCGGAGATCTCACCGGGACCGTCGGAACCCGGGATCTCGGCCTCGAGCATGCGCATCGCCGACCTCGACTCGAGGCGGTTCCACGCCGCCGGAAGCGCGATGGTCTGGCCGCTGGCGCTGATCGGTTCCGAGAGCTCGACGGCCTCCGGCGCCTGGGCGCCGACGCCTCCCTCGGCGGGCGTGTCCGCGCCGCACCCCAGTAGCAGAAGCGTCAGTACCAGGGCCGGTGCTCGGCGCAGCGGATTGGCGATCGGGATGGTCATCGCGGCTCTC
>JAJDZH010000293.1 GCA_022824725.1 Thermoanaerobaculia bacterium
CCAGGTCCTTCCAGGAGAGCGCCACTACGTGATCCGCCTCTTCGGGTCGAACGTGTCCCGCAGCCAGTCGCCGAGCAGGTTGGACGCCAGACACGAAGCCATGATCGCAATCCCCGGCATCGTGATCAGCCACCAGGCGACCTCGATGAAGTTGCGGCCGTCGGCGAGCATCCCGCCCCACGACACCTGGGGCGGCTGAATGCCGAGCCCCAGGAAGCTCAAGCCCGCCTCGAAGACGATCACGCTGCCGAACTGGAGCGTCGCCAGGACCAGAAGCGTGTTGAGGACGTTCGGTGTCAGGTGGCGGATCAGAATCATCGGGCTCGAGACACCCGCCACCCTGGCCACGGTGATGAAGTCCCGCTCGCGCAGGCTGAGCACCTCGCCGCGCACGATCCGCGCGTACCAGGTCCAGTAGGTCAGCACGATGATCGTGATCACCATGCCCTCGCCCGGCGGCAACACGGCCGCGAACAGCATGGCGAGAGGAATCGCCGGGATCGACATCTGGATGTCGATCAGCCGTGAGATCACGGCGTCGACGAACCCGCCGAAGTAGCCCGCCGAGATGCCCAGCGCGGCGCCGATGCCGCCGGAAAGAACAATGGCGTAGACCGCCACCGTCACCGAAACGCGGGCGCCGGCGATGATCCGGCTCAGAATGTCGCGGCCCAGCATGTCCGTTCCGAGCGGGTGGTCGAGGCTGCCGCCGGACCGCCAGAACGGCGGCGTCATCGACTCGGCAAGCGCGATCTCGGAGGCCTCGTGGGGCGCCAGCCACGGTCCCGCGACGGCGCAGAGCAGGACCAGGCCGAGCACCGCGCAGGAGACGACGGGCATCCGCCGATCATGGACGGCGGCATGGCGCTCAGCCATGGCGGATCCTCGGGTCGATCAGCCCGTAACTCAGGTCGACGAGGAGGTTCACGACGACGAAGATGACCGCCGACAGCACGACCCCGGCCTGCACGACCGGAAAGTCGCGCGCGAAGACGGCGTCGACCACCGCGCGTCCGACGCCCGGCCAGGCGAACACGACCTCGATGACGAACGCGCCGCCCAGCATGTTCGCGAAGTAGACGCCGATCATCGTCGCCAGGGGCACGGCGGCGTTGCGGAGCGCGTAGCGCCAGATGACGGTCCGTTCCGGCAGACCCATCACCCGGCCGGTGCGGATGTAGTCGCTGTCCAGGATGTCGAGCATCGACGAGCGCAGCGTGCGCGTCATCGCCGCCACCGGGTACCAGCCGAGGGCGATCGCCGGCAGCACGAGGTGAAGCGGCCCCTCGCGGCCGAAGGCCGGCAGCCACTGAAGCCGGACCGCCAGGTACAGGATGAGCAGCAGGCCGACCCAGAAGCCCGGCATCGCCTGACCGAGCAGCGCCAGCACCTTGGCCAGACGGTCGACCCAGCGGCCACGGTAGACGGCGGACATCACACCCAGCGGTACCGCGAGGAGCAGCGCGAAGGCCAGGCCGGCAAGGGCCAGTTCCAGAGTCGCCGGCAACCGTTCGAGCAGCAGCGGCATTGCCGGCGCCTGCCACTGGTAGGACTCGCCGAAGTCGCCGGTGAACGCGTCGCGCAGGAAGACGACGAACTGGACCGGCAGCGGCCGGTCGAGCCCCAGGGCCTCGCGCATCGCCGCGAAGTCCTCCTCCGAGGCATCCATCGGCAGCAGCAGGGCGACCGGGTCGCCGGCCAGGCGCTGCGCCACGAAGACGATCAGGAGCGCGCCGAGCACCGCCACCGCTCCCTGCCAGAGACGGCGGATCAGATAGGCGCGCATCGCTCCACCGCGCTCAGCGAGACGGCGAGTCGGCCGCCAGGCCGATGTCCCGCATCATGCGCCAATTGGCTTGGGGCCAGGGCACGAAGCGCAGCGTGTCACGCCAGGCCAGGGTCACGAGCGGCCGGTAGGTCGGCACGCCGCCGGCCACGCGTTCGTGCTTGAGCCGGGCAAGTTCCCGGATCAGCGCCTCCTTCGCCTCCGGGTCGACCGTCACGCGCAGCGTCTCGACCATCTCGTCCAGTTCCGGGTCGTCGTGGTACGAGTACCAGCCCCAACCGTCGCGATAGGAATGGAGGTGGCCGCCCCAGGGGTCCGTCGGATCGCCGAGAGCCCCGTGCCCCCACATCCAGCTCGCGATGCCGTCCATCTCGGGACGGGCGTCCCGCCGGCCGAGGTTGATCCAGGCTCCGTACTCGAGCTGGACGATCCGGCAGCGGATTCCCGCCGCGGTCAGGTAGGCGAACATCGCCTCGCCCACTTCCTTGAGGTACGGTTCCCGCGGCGTCGTCAAGTTGTAGCAGTTCACGTTGATGCCGCGGGCGAAGCCGGCCTGACGCAGCAAGTCGCGTGAGCGGTCCGGGTCGAAGGCGTACGGCTCGAGCGCGGGATCGTGCCCCGGCGACCCCGGCGTCACCTGGACCGTCCGGATGCCCTGCCCGTGGAGGATGTACCGGATGATCGCGTCGAAGTCGATCGCGTGCGCCACCGCCCGACGCACCCGGACATCGCCCAGCGGACTTCTCGGATCGAGAGCGTTCAAGGCGAGGAACAGGTTGTTGCTCGTCGGCAGCGAAGCGACCTTCACGCCGGGCGTCCGCTCGAAGTCCGCGACCTGGGCAGGAGGCACCGCGTCGATCCAGTCGACCGCGCCGGTCTTGAAGGCGGCGACCCGGGTCGTGTCCTCGGGGATGATCTTGATCGTCAGGCGTCGGATGCCCGGCAACGCGTCGGGATCCCAGTAGTCGTCGAAGCGCTCGACGACGATCTCCTCGCGCACACTGCGGGACACGAACTTCCAGGGCCCGGTCCCGATCGGATGCGCCTGCACTCCTTCGTTCCCGACCTCCTCGTAGTACCGCCGCGGGATGGCCCAGAGGTCCAGGTTGAGCGGCAACAGCGCCGAGTCCGGCAGACCCTTGAAGACGATCTCCAGCTCGTAGTCGCCGAGCACGCGGACATCCGCCACATGCCGCCAGCGCCCGGCCTGCCGCGACAGGCCCGGATCCCGCTGGCGGAGATAGCAGTAGCGCAGGTCGTGAGCCGTCAGTTCGTCCCCGTTGTGGAAGCGGACGCCCTGCCGCAACTCGACGCCGATCAGCCAGACCCCGTCGCGCTCGAAGAGCCGCCACGACTCGGCCAGCCAGTTCCGCTGCCTGAGGTCCGGCCCCGCCGCCAGCAACTGCTCGTAGAACAGCGCCATGAAGTACTGGTCGACGCCGGCCGAGGTCCGCGTCGGGTCGATCTGCGTCGGCTCCGCTGCGAAGGCGACCACGACGTGCGCGTCGTCACCCGCCGCGCCGCCATCCTCGGCTGCAAGCGCAAGCGGCAGCAGACAGGTCGCGCCCAGAGCCGCCGCCGCTACAACTCCACGCCGCATGGGAGGGAACCTACCGTAAGCAGGAGAGGACCCGCAGACAGCCAGCGTCGCCAAACGGGTCACAAGCCGCAGCGTGCTAGCTTCCGGGACGGCGCAGCTTCCAAGTGCCCCTTGCGGGCAGCTCTCGTATCTGCCCGGGGAAGGTGCGCCACCGCCTTGGTAGCGAAGTCGGGTCACCGCAACGGTGAACGGAGTACGCTCGCAGGCTCCGACCCCGGCTTTCGCGACAAGGCGCACACGCACCAACACAACCTGCTCGCCGGAAACCGAACTGACGGTACGGACTGCCGGGGCTGTGCTTTGCCGGCTCGAGGGCGACGTGGAACGCCCTCGACGTGAGCATCCCTCGGAACCCTGAGGCCACCGCTTCCATGGACGGAAACCCGCCGCGTGACCCGGCATCCGTGCGCGGCGCGGCCTGGACAAGAAACCTGGACACCGTCAGAATGCGCACTTCCAAACCGTCAAGTTCTTTTGACTTCGGGTTCGCCGGCGGAGATGTCCTGCAGGGACGCCGCCGTCGCGCCCTCGCGAAGTGCGTCCCCTGCTCCGCCATCCATCAGCCGTCCGCTGCGGAATCGCGTTCCTGTTCAGCGTCCTGGCCGCCGCCGCGGCGCCGGGCCAGTTGGTGGAACGCGTCGTCGACGGCGACACGATCATCGTCGAAGAGGTGGGCCGCGTCCGCCTGATCGGGGTCGACACGCCGGAAACCGTGCACCCGAACCGGCCGGTCGAGTTCTTCGGCAAGGAGGCGAGCGCCTTCACGAAGCGGCTGCTCGAGGGAAAGCGGGTGCGGCTCGAGTACGACCAGGAACGGCAGGATCGCTACGGCCGCACCCTGGCCTATGTGTACCTGGCCGACGGGACGTTCGTCAACGCGGAGATCATCCGCCGGGGCTACGGCCACGCCTACACGCGGTTCCCCTTCCGGCACATGGAAGCGTTCCGGCAGTTCGAGCGCGAGGCCCAGGACAACCGGAGAGGCCTGTGGGGCGCCGCCGTCGGCGGCTCGAGCCCACCAGACTGAGTTCCAGCAGCAGGAAGAGACGCCCCGCGGCAGCGTTAGACTCGGCCCGTGGCCGAACCGCTAACCTCACCCACCGCCGAGATGCCGGACGAAGGAGCGCCGCCCCGGGCGGAGGACTTCCCCGGCTGCCGGGAGGTGCCGATCAGCCGCGACGCGATCGAAGACCACGACGGCCGGATCGAGTACTGGGACGCCCGCAGCGAGGCCGCTTTCGTCGCGGAGCCGACGACCACGTACCACGAGTACGGGGTGCAGCGACTCGCCCGGCTGACCGAGAGGATCGCGATGCGCCGCGGCTCCCCCATTGACGTGATCGGTGCAGCGGACCTCGCGGTCAGAGACGCCGATGGCGAACGGCAGCGCGTTCTGGCGGCCGACCAGGTCGTCTACCTGCATCCGGCCACGACAGCGCCGCGCGGCAGTGAAATCGAGCGAGGCTCGGACCATCTCCCGGACGTCGTCCTGGAAGTCGACTACAGCACCGACGCGAGGCGGCGCAAGCTCGGGATCTACGAGTCCTGGGGCTTTCCGGAAGTGTGGATCGAAGTGCCGGACGCAAGCTGGACCCGCCGCCCCGCCGCCCGCCGCTCTGGCTTGACAATCCACGTCCTGGAAGGTGAGCGGTACGTCGTGGCCGCGTCCAGCCGGGCATTCCCGGGCTGGACGGCCGACGAGATTCACCGCGGACTCAACGA
>JAJDZH010000482.1 GCA_022824725.1 Thermoanaerobaculia bacterium
CGACCGCCTCGATGACTAGAATGCGTCCCACCAAGGATGACCAGCAAGCCACCAGCACCTCTTCGATCGGGGGACCGCGTTCGCCATCCGAAGCTCGGCCTGGGCCAAGTGCTTGAGGTCGAAGGCGACAAGGCGGAGATCTTCTTCCTGGACGCAGGTCTCAGGAAGATCGCAACCACGAGGTTCCCTTTGGCCCCGTTGGTCCCCAAACCGACACATTGGCGCCTCGACCAACTCGACCTGAGCGCGGCCTCGGTAAGCGCGCCCGAACGACCGTACCGTAGCGTTCGGCAGTGCATCGAGTACTTCATCTCGGAGTACCCCGACGGGTTCTACGGCGAGAAGTACCTCGGCGGCGAACGGAACTACAAGGAAGCCGCGCACCGGGAAGCGGTCGCCCTGCTGAACCGTGACGACCTCGATGGTCTTCTCCGCGAGGGCGACTACTCGGAGGTGTGCAGACGAGCGAAGAAGAACCTCACGAACGTCGTCAACTGGCGCGACTCCGACCTCCTGTGGAAACAGGTTCTGGGCGACAGGCCCCTGGAAAGGGCATTCGCCCAAAGACTACGAACCCTCCTCTACGGGGTGAGAGATGAGGAAGCGCGTTTCGATCAGTTCGTGTCGTGGCTGGACAACCTGGGCGCTGCCAAATGGCCACCCTCAACGTACTTCCGGTGGATTCGCTTCCCGGACCAGGAAGTCCTGGTCCAACCCAACAGCGTCAAGGCCGCTGCCGACGCATGGCGCCACGACGTGGGCTACAGCCCGCAGGTGACCTGGGATTGCTATCGGCGAATCCGTGACTTCTGCCGATGCGTCCGCGACGAACTGCAAGAACTCGAGCCGAGGGACTTTATCGACGTTCAGTTCTTCATGTGGGTGGTGAGCTGGCAGAACGGCTGACTGCCGAACCGGCGATGAGCTACAGGCCGGTCGTTCCGTTCGTCCGACGCAGCGCCACATCGCCCGCGAACGGGCGATGGCACTCGGCCTCTGGATCGTCGCGGTTGCGGTCATTGGTGCTGACGATGTCCCGCAAGCCGCGCGCCGACCAGTCGGTTCATGCTCACCCCTTCCTCTGCGGCGCTAATGGCAAGGGCACGGTGCATCTCCGGCGGCACCCGGACCATGAACTTGCCGCTATAGACGCGGTCAGCGAACGGTCGCGGCGGCTCCTCGCCGTTCGCTCGCATGTCTGCGACGCAGTCGGAAGCGAGCTTTCGCACGCCCGCCAGCGCTTCATCAGGCGTCGGCGCCAGCCAACTGAGTGACGGGAACTCAGCGCAAAGGCCCAGGTGCTCCTCGTCCTCCGCCGACCAGGTGACCCGGTAGGTGTAGTGGTCGCTCATTCTCTCTCCTCCAGCTTGTCGATCGCCTTGAGCACCTGCCGGACCTGGTAGGCCTTTGCCTTCCCCTTCGCATCCTGGATGTTCACTCTCGGGTCGCCCGACCACGGAGCCCGGTAGACACGATGACTCGTACCCTTCTGGCGCGGCTCCCCGAAGTAGGCGTCGCAGACCTTGGCCAAGTCCGAGAAGCGAACGTCCTTCGGGTGTCGGCGAAGCCTCGCCACGATCGCAACGACCCTCGCCACGAGGGAACAGTATCGGTAATGATATCGAAACGCCAATCGACGGCGCCGTCAACGACCGCGCGGCCGCGATCGCCCCCTACGCCGGAGCAGCGAGGTCCACGGTGAGCGCACCGTCCTTTCCCCGAACCGCCGGATTGCCGTAGGGCGCATACACGGGCGCGCCTCGGCCGGGAACCTCTCCTCGGGGACGCGGATCTTCTGCAGGGCCACGACATCGGGCCGTCGCCGTTCAAGCCAGTGGCACAGGACCTCCAGCCGACCTCGAACGCCGTCGATGCACCAAGTCGCGATGAACGTCACACTATCCATCGACGAGCGGCTTGTCGCCGAGGCCCGGCGGATCGCCGCCCTCCGGAGAACCAGCCTGAACCGGCTCGTGCGGGACTACCTCCAAGAACTTGTCCGAACCGACGACGCCCAAGCAGTGGCCGCCAGGTTGGACGCGCTCTGGGCCGAGGAGAGCTACGGTTCCGAGCGTTCCTGGACGCGCGAGGAACTGCATACACGGCCGTGAGATTGGACTCGGCGCGGAACGAGATCGTCCAGGCCGATACCAAGAGCATCGGCAAGTCGCCGAAGCGTGTGAACGGAGCCGGTCCGGCGTCCCGCTTCGATGTCAACGATCTGTACACGGCTGGCGTCGGCGGCGCGGGCAAGAGCCGACTGCGACAAGCCGCGGTGTTCGCGCCAGACACGGAGCGGCGGCTCGCCATCGATCAACCGATCGGCGACCGCCGCCGGAAGGAACTCCTCGGCCCCAGCGGCGATGAAGCCGGCGGGGGCGCCGGCGCGCCGAAGGGGAGCGCCGCTACTGCCGCGGCGCTTCCCTCTGGAGACGCGCCGCCTCGTCGGCGGGCGCCGGCTCGATGAAGCCCGTGTTCGTCAGCGTATAGGCGCCCACCTCGATATCCAGGTCGCTGGTGATCTCCAGCCGCCAGTCGCCGCCCGTCCCCGGTCCCGCGTAGCCGCTCAATCCCTTGGCCGCGTTGCCGAACTCGAGGTCCCAGGTGCTCAGGTTCGCCGCCTCGCCGGCGCCCAGCGCCAGCCGCAGCGGTGCGTAACGCCGGCCCATGCCGTCGGTGGGCTCGATCTGCACCAGGCCGCCCCGGGCGGATTGGTTGACGATGCGCACCAGGCCCTGCCGCCCGGAGAGGTTCGCGCCGGACGGGAAGAACGCCACGCGGTGG
>JAJDZH010000161.1 GCA_022824725.1 Thermoanaerobaculia bacterium
CTCCCTGGCGCGCGAGGAGGACGTGTTCGTCGTTCTGCCGTCCGAAGCGAACCGCGGCCGCTTCGAGCACCTGGACCTGCAGATCACGGTTGGCCCGGCGGCCAGCCGCTCGACGCTGCAGCAGGTCGGTCTCGGTGACCGGGACACGTTCATCGCCTGCGCGGATTCTGACGAACGCAACATCATCGCCTGCCTCGCGGCCCGCGGCCGGTCGCAGGCCACGACGTACTGCTTCATCTCGCAGGACGAGCACCACGAGAGCTTCAACGACCCGGAGCAGACGACCCTCGAAGAGGTGATCGACCACCTGATCTGGCCCCAATGGTCACTCGCCAGGGAGATCGCGCGGATCGTGCTGGAGCCGCGAGCGCTCGACGTGGAGAACTTCCACCGCGGCCGGGTCTGGCTGATGGAGTACCGGTTGCCGGCGGACTCTCCCCTCTGCGGGAAGACGCTCGCCCAGGCGCCCCTGCCGCCGAACTCCCTCGTCGTCAGCCGCGTGAGCAACGGCGAACTGATCGTTCCACGGGGGCAGGACCGCCTGGAGGCCGGCGACAAGGTGCTGTTCATGGGTCGGCGCAACGCGCTGCGGCAGGTGGCGAAGCAGTTCTTCGCAGCGCCGGAGACCGTCGTGCGCAGCGTAACGATCATCGGCGGCGGCCGCACGGGCAGGCTCCTGGCGCAGGAGCTGACGCAGGGCCTCTGGCCCGAGGTAAGGGTCATCGAGGTCTCGCGACGCCGTTGCGAGGACATCGCGAGCCAGGTCGGCCGTGCCATCGTCTTCTGCGGCGACGGCACGGACCTGAACGTCCTGGAAGAAGTCGGCGTCGCGCGCAGCGACGCTCTGGTCGCCATGGCCGGCGACGACCAGACGAATCTCCTCTGCTCGCTGATCGCCAAGCAGCTCGGGATTCCGAAGGTCGTGACCGGCGTCAGCCAGGACACGAGCAGCGCCCTGTTCGAGCGCGTCGGAATCGACGTCACCCTGAACGCCCGGGCCGCCGCGATCGCCGAGGTGCTGCACCAGATTCAGGCGCCGCGCCTGCAATACCGGGCGACGCTCGAGGCCGGGCGAGCGGAAGTCGTCGAAGTCGCCGTGCCGCCGGACTTCGAGACGAGGCGGCTGCGCGAGATGGACATGCCGACCGGCGTCATCGTCGGCGCCGTCCTGCGGCAGTACAACACGATCGTCCCCGGCGGCGACGATCAAGTGCGGGCCGGCGACCGCCTGCTGGTCGTCGCCACGCCCGAGGGCGCGGAGACCGTGGGTCCGGCCTTCGGTCTGACGCCGGACTCCTCGTAGCGCCGCCCGTGCGCGTCTCCCTGGTCCTCCGCACGACCCTGGCCCTGGTGGGCTGTTTCGGGGCTGTCCTGCTGGCGCCGTCGGCCGTCGAGGCGGCCTACGGACACAGCCGCAGCGCGATCGCCTTCTTCGGCGCGGCCCTGCTCGCCATCCTGCTGGGGCTGGGTTCCAGGCTCCTGCCGGGCCGGGGGCTCGAGATGCGGAGGATGGAAGGGCTCGCGACCGTGGCCGTGGCCTGGCTGTTGCTGGTCCTGATCGGCGCCATCCCCTACTCCGCGAACGGCTTCGCCCCGGCCGACGCGCTGTTCGAGTCGATGTCGGGCCTGACCGGCACCGGCGCCACGATCCTCACCGACTTCGACGCGGTCAGCGAGGGCATCTTCCTGTGGCGCAGCCTGAGCGAGTGGGTGGGCAGCATGGGCATCATCGCCCTCTTCATCGCCGTGCTGCCGGCGCTCCGCATCGCCGGCCGCCAGATGTTCTTCGCCGAAGCGCCGGGACCCACGGAGGAGCGCCTCACGCCCCGGATCCGCAACACGGCCCTTTACCTGTACACGCTCTACGTCGGCCTGACCGCTCTCGAGATCGGCCTCCTCATCGGGTTCGGCATGCCGGCCTTCGACGCCGTCTGCAATTCCCTCTCCACCGTGTCGGCCGGCGGCTTCTCTCCCAACCCGAACAGCATCGGCGGCTACGGCAGCAGCCTGATCGAGTGGACCGTCATGGCGTTCATGCTCCTGGCCGGAGCGAACTACGCCTTCCAGTTCCAGGTTGTTCGGGGCCGACCGCTCACGTTGTTGAGAAGCGAGGAGTTCCGGCTCTACGTCCTGATCGTGGTCTGCGCGACCCTGCTGCTCGCCTGCACGCTGAAGAGCGACGACGTGTCGCTGTGGGAGTGGATCGCCACGGACGCCCTGTCGGAGGACACCTTGAGGCGCGCCGGCTTCCAGGCGCTGGCGATCATCACGACGACCGGATTCGCGACGGAGGACTTCGCGCTCTGGGCCCAGGCGAGCCAGACGATCCTGCTGCTGCTCATGTTCTGCGGCGGCTGCGGCGGTTCAGCGGCCGGCGGTCCGAAGCTCGTGCGGGTATGGCTGATCGCAAAGTCGACCCTGCTCGAACTGTTCCAGACCGTCTTTCCGCGGGCCGTGCGGCCGCTGCGTCTGGACGGCCGCAGAGTGCCCGACGACGTGATCCGCGCCGTCGTGTCCTTCCTGCTCCTCTACCTCGTGCTGTTCGCGCTGAGCGTCGGCGTCGTGGGACTGGCCGGCACGGACATGCCCACCGCGGTGACCGCCAGCATCGCGACGCTGGGCAACATCGGCCCGGGCCTGGGAGAAGTCGGTCCGTTCGGCAGCTACGCCCACTTCCCCGATGCGATCAAGGTCTATCTGTCGCTCAACATGTGGATCGGCCGGCTCGAGATCATCACCGTCCTGATCTTCCTGCACCCCGCCGCCTGGCTGGGCGTGCGCTGGCGGTAGCGCCACGGAGAGGTGCCGGGAACTGGCCGCCCACTGGGTACGCCGGCGTCCCCGCCGGCTGCCGCCGC
>JAJDZH010000095.1 GCA_022824725.1 Thermoanaerobaculia bacterium
GGGCTGAGGTTGCGATGAGCGAGATGAGGCAGCTCCTCGTGGACACGGCGGTAAGCCTGTTCGAGGCGGCGTCGGAGGACGAGGTCTTCGATGCGGTGGAGGAAGGCCGCTTCCCGGCGGGCCACTGGCGGGAGATCGAGGCCAACGGCCTGGTCGACATGCTCCTGCCGGAAGATGCCGGGGGAGCCGGGACCGACTTCGGCGACGCGATGGCGGTGGCGCGCGCGGGCGGGTCGTTCGCCTTGCCGTTGCCCCTCGTCGAGACGATGATCGGACGGCGGGTGTTGGCAGATGCCGGACTCGGGGCGCCGTCCGGGCCGCTGGGGTTCGTCACCGGAGCCATTGATGCCGGCGTGCCCTGGCCGAGCGAGATCGCGGCCCTCGTCGTCGCCGCTCGGGAAGACTCGCTCGGCTGGGTCGCCGCCGGTGACCTTGACTTCGAACGCGGCACGAACAGCGCCGGCGAACCGGTGGGGCGATTGAGAGAGCTGCCGCCGATCCCGCCGGGACAGTCGAGCCGCCGGGGTTCAGGCCCGTCGCCGTCGGTCCTGATGGCCACGGCCCGCACCGCGATGATCGCCGGCGCGATGGAGCGGATACTCGACCTGACGATCGAACACGTGCAGGGCCGGGTTCAGTTCGGCAGGCCGCTGGCACGCTTCCAGGCCGTTCAGCAGATGGTTGCCGTCATGGCGAGTCACGCCGCCGTGGTCGGCGTCGCTTCCGACACCGCGATTGCGGCCGTTGAAACCGCGTTCGACAACCGCAGCGTCGACGCCACCTTCACGACGGCCTGCGCCAAGGCGCGGGCCAGCGAGGCCTGCTACGAAGTCACGCGGATCGCGCACCAGCTCCATGGCGCGATCGGCTACACGCGCGAGCACGATCTGCAGCGCTTCACCCGGCGGCTATGGACCTGGCGGGATGCGGACGGTGACGAGGGCTACTGGCAGGCGCAGGTGGGCACACTGGCGATCGGCGCCGGCGCCGACGGACTTTGGCCGTTGCTGGCGGGTGCGTAGCACCGCCGGGCGATAGGCTCCCGCCGATCCCCCAACCCAGGCTGCCAGATGGCTTTCGTCTGGATCGCCAAGGCGGACGGCACAATCGCGCTCATCGCCCGTGCCGGCGTTGCAGCCTGACTTCGGCACATTCCCGTACAGGAGCATCCATGACGACTCGACGTTTTGCCCTCGCCTTGCTGCTCTTTCTGGTTGCCGTAGCGCCTCTTGCCGCCAACGACACTGGCCGCGACTGCCGTGGCCTGGTCGCCCTGACCGACCTCGACCACGCGGTCGAGCCGGGGTTCCGGGTGCCCGCCGCGGAAGGTGTGCCGGCCCACTGCCGGGTACGCGGCGTCGTCAACCGGGCGATCCGCTTCGAGGTCACCCTCCCCGACGACTGGAACGGCCGGATGATGTTCAGCACCGTCGGCGGCGCCGCGGGCTTCATCGGCGACACGACGAGCCTGCTCGGCCGTGGCTTCGCAATGGCCTCGACCGACACCGGCCACGAGGGCCAGGACCGCGACTACGTGCGGCAGCCCGAGGCCCTGCTCGACTACGCCTATCGCGGCGTTCATCTCGCGACCGGGGCGGCCAAGCGGGTCATCAAGCACTACTACGGCCGGGAGATCGACTACTCCTACGTCAAGGGCTGCTCGAACGGCGGCCGCGCGGCGATGCTGGAGGCGACCCGCTTCCCGGACGACTACGACGGCGTCCTGGCCGGAGCGCCGGCCTTCCGCTTTCAGGAGTTCGTGCCGTGGATGATCGGCGGGGCGCGCCTGCAGGCGAAGCATCCCCTGACCGCGGAGTCGTTCCAGTTGCTGGGCAAGGCGTCCCGCGAAGCCTGCGACACGCTGGACGGTGTCGAGGACGGCGTGATCGACGATCCGACGAAGTGCACCGCGGACGTCTTCGACCTGAACGCGCTCCAGTGCCCGCCGGACTCGACGGAGAACTGCCTCACCGCGGGCCAGCTCCAGACCGCCCGCTACATGTACGAAGACGTCGTTGACGCGGACGGCAACGTCCTCTCGCCCGGCGTGCCCCCGGGCTCCGAGGACGCTGGCGACTGGGCCGCCTGGATGCTGCCGACCGCCCGGCGGGGTGAGCCCGACCGGTCCCTGATCGACGGCATGGACGTGCTGCTCGACGCCCTGATGCGCTTCGAGCCGGACTTCGACGTCGAGACCTTCGACCCGGTCGCCGACCGCGACTTGCTCGCCGCGGCCACCGCGCCGCTCGACGTGCTCACCGCGGACCTCTCGGCGTTCCGGGAACGCGGCGGCAAGCTGCTGATGTACCAGGGCTGGAACGACTACCCGCTACGCCCGCAGCGCGCGATCGACTACCTGCACGCGGTCGAGAAGGAGAACGGCGGCGCGGAAGCGGCGGCGGACTTCTACCGCATGTTCATGGTCCCCGGCATGATCCACTGCGCCCGCGGCCCCGGCGCCTGGGTCGCCGACTACGTCGACCCGTTGGTGGCGTGGACGGAGAAGGGCATCGCGCCCGACCGGATCGAGGCGAGCCGCCCTGGGCCGGAGCCGGAGTTCACCCGGCCGCTCTGTGCGTATCCCAAGGCGGCGAAGTACAACGGCGAAGGCGACGTGAACGACGCGGCGAACTGGAGTTGCAGGTAGGCCCGCGTCACGGCGAACGGAAGAAAGGAGTTCGACATGGAGATACGTCTGAGAACCACCAGGACATCGGCGCTCGCTCCGGCATTCGCGCCGGCACTCGGGCTGGTCCTTGCCTTGACCGGCTGCGCTCCCGCCCCGGACGCGGCTGAAGAACCGGCCGCTCCGCCCAACGTGATCATCGTCCTTGCCGACGACCTCGGCTACGGCGACATCGGCGCCAACGGCTCGACCGTCATCTCGACGCCGCACATCGACGAGTTGGCGACGAACGGGGTCCGGCTGACCGACGGCTACGTCTCGGCGGCGGTCTGCAGTCCGATGCGGGCCGGGGTCTTCACGGGCCGCTACCAGAACCGGTTCGGCTACGAGTACAACCCGACCGCGAACTACGAGCGCAATGCCGACGCCGAACTCGGATTGCCCGAGGACGAGACGACGCTCGGCGACATGATGCGCGACGCCGGTTACGTCACCGGCCTGGTGGGGAAGTGGCACCTCGGCTTCCGCGAGCAGTACCACCCGCTGAAGCGCGGTTTCGACGAGTTCTTCGGCCATCTGGGGGGCGGCTCGAGCTACGTCGATCCCAACGATCCGGACGCCCATCGCTGGCCGGGCAGCGAGCCTGCCGCGACCGAACCGGGCGCGACCGGGTGGACGCCGGTCGTCGGCGACCGCGGCGACGGTCCGCGGGCGATCATGGACGGCTACGAGGTGGTGGAAGTCGACGAGTACCTGACCGACGTGTTCGCGGACCGCGCCGTCAGTTTCATCGAGCGTCACGCGGACGAGCCGTTCTTCCTGATGCTGGCGCCGAACGCGCCTCACACGCCGATTCAGGCGACGAGCAAGTACGTCGACCGCTACGCGCACATCGAGGAACCAGGTGCCCGGATCTACGCCGCCATGGTGTCGTCGGTCGACGACATGGTCGGCCGCGTCACCGCGACGCTCCGGGAGCACGGGCTGGAGGAGAACACGCTCGTCGTCTTCATCTCCGACAACGGCTGCATCAACTACATGCCGGCGGTCATCTGCACGAACTCGCCGCTCTCCGGCGGCAAGCGCTATCACCTGGACGGCGGCATCCGCGTGCCCTACCTGGTCAAGTGGCCGGCCGGTCTTCCCCGTGGCGAGGTCTACAGCCGGCCCGCGAGCGTCCTCGACCTGTACGCGACGATGGCCGCGGCGGCCGGGTCGGACGCGGGCACCGAGGACAGCGTGAACCTCCTGCCGTACCTGCGCGGCGAGATCGAGGAACCGCCCCACGAGTACCTTTTCTGGCGGTCGCTGCCCAACGCGGCCGTCCGCTCGGGCAAGTGGAAGCTGTGGCGGGTAGACCTGACCGACCAGGACCCGGCCTCCGTGCTCGGACTCGGCGGCCGCCTGCTGCCGGAGGAGGACCACCCGCCGGTGTCGGCGCACGGCCAGATCACCGTGCTGCACGACCTGGAGGCGGACATCGGCGAGCGCGAGAACGTCGCCGACCAACACCCGGAGGTCGTAGAGCGCCTGGAAGCGGCACTCGAGTCCTGGGAAGCGGAACTCGCCGAGCCGATGTGGACCAGCAGGCGGTCGACGCTGGCGGAACTCCACGGAGAGGCCATCCAGCTCTACTTCTGAGCGGGTCTCTCGGGGCGCCGCTATCATCCCGACGCTCAACACCGTCTCAGAGGGACCCGGATCGACGGAGGACAGACCATGCACGACATCGCAATCCGTAACGGCCGCATCCTCGACGGCACCGGCGCAGCCGAGTTCCAGGGCGACATCGCCATCGACGGCGCGGTGATCACCAGCGTCAACGGCGGCGTGGGCAAGGCGCGTCGCGAGATCGACGC
>JAJDZH010000054.1 GCA_022824725.1 Thermoanaerobaculia bacterium
ATGGTGAGCTGCAACGTCATCACGCCGCAGTTGTTCTGGTTCAAGAAGATGCGCAACCACATCGGCTGGCTTTTTATCTCCTCGATCCTGATCAACATTGGCATGTGGTTCGAACGCTTCGTGATCGTCACTTCGTCGCTCCACCGCGACTTTCTGCCCGCGAACTGGGACTACTACCAGGCCACCTTCTGGGACTTCGCGTCGCTGATCGGCAGCTTCGGCCTGTTCTTCACGATGTTCTGCCTGTTCGCTCGCTTCCTGCCGATGGTGGCCACGGCCGAGGTCAAGACCGTGCTGCCGGAGGCGGACCCGCACCAGGGCGAGGAACTGGTACGCGTGGTGCCTGCCGGGTCGGGAGCGGAGCCCTCGCCGCAGGCGGCCCCGGCCGGTGGAGGAGGCGCCTGACATGGGCCTGATGACCCTGGACGTGCCGGAAGCGGCGGCGGGCTACAGCCACTACGGCGTGCTTGCCCGCTTCGAGACCGCCAAGGCGCTCTACCGTGCCTGCGAGGCGGTTCGCGACGCCGGGTACTCGAAGTGGGACGCGCTGACGCCGTTCCCGGTCCATGGACTCGAGAAGGCGATGGGATTGAAGCCGTCCAAGCTGCCCTTCCTCGTGCTGGCGACCGGACTTTCCGGCGCCGGCCTGGGCTTCGCCCTGCAGAGCTGGGTCCACATCAAGGCCTACCCGCTGATCATCAGCGGCAAGCCGCTGTTCACCTGGCCCGCGTTCGTGCCGGTGACCTTCGAGCTGGGCGTGCTCGGCGCCGCGTTGGGGGCGGTGCTCGGGATGTTCGCCTTCAACAAGCTGCCGACGTACCACCATCCGCTGTTCCGGTCGGAGAACTTCGCCCGCGTCACGGACGACGGCCTGTTC
Organism: Thermoanaerobaculia bacterium; assembly: GCA_022824725.1. Lineage (GTDB taxonomy): Bacteria > Acidobacteriota > Thermoanaerobaculia > Multivoradales > Multivoraceae > Multivorans. The sequence continues at coordinate 878 of JAJDZH010000054.1, forward strand.
ATCGCCATCGAGGCCTGGGATCCCAAGTACGACGACCAGGACACCGCGGAGTTCCTGAGCGGGCTCGGGGCGGTGGAGGTGGAGCACGTGCCGATCGACGATCCGGCGGAAGACGGTGACGGGGGAGGCGCCGCCTGATGGCTCACGGGCCCCGCATCGTTCGTCTGGACCAGCTGGTCATCCAGCCGGGAAGCGGCTGGGCGCGCCTGCCCCTGATCGCGGGCGCTGTCGGCGTCGTCTTCACCGTCGTGTCGATCGTGCTGGCGATGGGCTCCAAGGAGAGCACGAAGCAGTTCTTCCACTCCTGGCTCGTGGCCGTCGTCTTCTTCCTCTGCATCGGCCTCGGCTGCCTGTTCTTCGTGCTGATCCACCACGCGACGAAGGCCGGCTGGGGCGTCGTGGTGCGCCGCCTGGCCGAGAACCTGGCGTGTACCGTGCCGGTGCTGGCGGTCCTCTTCATTCCGGTCGTGGCGCTCGGCATGTACGACCTGTTCCACTGGACCCACGCCGACGCGGTGGCGCACGACCGCTTGCTGCAGGTCAAGGAACCGTGGCTCAACGAGACGGGCTTCTGGATTCGGACGGTGATCTACTTCGTGGTCTGGAGCGGACTGGCGCTCTACTTCCGGAACGCGTCGCGGCGGCAGGACGAGAGCGGAGACGAAGCGCTCTCCCACCGAATGGCGCGATTCAGCCCCGTTGCCGTCGCCCTGTTCGCGGTGACGCTGACCTTCGCCGGTTTCGACTGGCTGATGTCGCTCGAGCCGCACTGGTACTCGACGATGTTCGGCGTCTACTTCTTCGCCGGCACGGTCGTCTCGGCGTTCGCGGCGCTGACCGTCCTCACGCTGGCGTTCGAACGGTCGGGCCACTTCCGCGGCGTGATCACCGGCGAGCACTTCCACGATCTCGGCAAGCTGCTGTTCGCCTTCACCGTGTTCTGGGCCTACATCGCCTTCAGCCAGTTCTTCCTCATCTGGTACGCGAACATCCCCGAGGAGACGAACTGGTTCCTCAGCCGGCTGGACGGCACGGACCTCAATCCGGCGAGCTGGCGCCCGGCGACCATGCTGCTGGCCATCGGCCACTTCGCCGTCCCGTTCTTCTTCCTCATGCCCCGGACGATCAAGCGCAACCGCACCCTGCTGCTGATCGCCGCCGTCTGGATGCTGGCCATGCACCTCTGGGACGTCTTCTGGCTGGTCATGCCGAACCTGCATCGGGAGATGGCGTTCAGCCTGCTGGACGTGACCTCCCTGCTTGGCGTCGGCGGCCTGTTCCTCGCCACCGCGGGCTGGCTCCTGGGCCGCGGCTCGCTGGTGCCGTCCCGGGATCCGCGGCTGGTCGAGTCCCTGGCCTTCGAGAACATCTGAGGCCGAGAACATCCGAAGCACTCGGGGGCCGCACGTCCGTCAGCCGTTCGTCTTGTTCCACCCGCCGGTCCTTGCTACGCTGCGCAGCGTTCCAGGACCTCTTGCAACACTCCCCCTGTCAAGGAGCATCGACATGATTCCGAAGCAGACGATCCGCGTCTGTGCCGTTCTTCTCGCCTTCGCCCTGGCTTCCTCCTCGGTAGCGCTCGGCGGCACGATCGTCGGCAAGGTCACCTACGAAGGCCGTACGCCCCCGCAGCGTCCGATGAGGATGGACGCGGACCCGAAGTGCGCCGAGAAGCACAGCGGCACGGTTCTCGACCAGACCTTCACGATCGGGGATGGCGGCGCCTTCGCCAACGTCTTCCTGGTCATCACCGAGGGCCTCGAAGGGAAGTCCTTCGACGCGCCTTCGCAGCCCGTCGTCATGGACCAGAACGGCTGCATCTACACGCCGCGCGTCATGGGCATCCAGGTCGGGCAGCAGTTCAAGGTGAAGAACTCGGACGGCCTGCTGCACAACGTCCACTCGCTGTCCAAGGACAACCCTCCGTTCAACCGGGCGATGCCGGCCAGCGTGACCGAGGCCGACTACAGC
>JAJDZH010000109.1 GCA_022824725.1 Thermoanaerobaculia bacterium
CCGTGTTCCCGTCCGATGGAAACCCCCGTGAAACCCGCGAGAATGCTAGAATCCGGGCGCTTTTTCCTCGCCCGTGCGTCACGGGTGGAGGCTTGGCCCATGCCTGTCCATCGTTTCATCGACATTTTTCTTCGCATCCCCACTGGGTGCGCGGGTCTTCTGACCCGCTGCCTCGGCTCCGCTGGGTGCGCGGGTCTTCTGACCCGCTGCCTCGGCTCCACTGGGTGCGCGGGTCTTCTGACCCGCTGCCTCGGCTCCACTGGGTTCGCGGGTCCTCTGACCCGCTGCCTCGGCTCCACTGGGTGCGCGGGTCCTCTGACCCGCTGCCTCGGCTCCGCTGGGTGCGCGGGTCTTCTGACCCGCTGCCGCCGTAGGCGGCGTCGAAACGCCGGGCGAAGCCCGTCGATTCTTCTGGCCGCCACCGCGCTCCTCATCGCCTTCGTCGCCCAGGCCCCCGCCGCCCACGCCCTCGTCTACGTCATGCCCACCGACGAGGCGATGGTCGACCGTTCGCCCGTCATCGTCTTCGGCGAGATCGTCGCCGCCGAACCGGCGCCGGTGGAAGGCATCCCCTCGACCGACTTCATGTTCCAGGTCGAGGACGTGCTGAAGGGCTTCGTTCCCGGCGGCACGATCGTCGTGCGCCAGCCAGGGGGCCTCGGCGCCGGCGGCATGGCGGCGCGGGTCATGGGCCTTCCCGGTCTCGTCGAGGGAGACCGGGTGCTGCTGTTCCTCGACCCGGTCGAGGGGGTCTATCGCACCGTCGAGCTCGCGCTCGGCATGTTCTTCGAAGTGGAGGCGGCCGGCCGGACGCTGCTGATGCGCGAGTCGTCCCTGCACTGGGCGGCGCCGGCGCCCGGCGACGCCCGCTCGAACGACCGCGTTCGGGCACGCCTGCCGCGCCACGCGGAACCCTTCCGGCGGTGGATCGCCGATCGCGCGGCCGGCCGGCAGCAGCCGGCGGACTACTTCGCGGACGACCTGGCCGAGGGTCCCGTGGCGGTCGCGTCGCCCTACAACCTGCAGCGCGCTCCGGCCGGTTGCGAGCGGCCCGGGACCCGGCTGCGCTGGCGCGGCTTCGACCGGGGCGAAAGCGTCGGCATGGTGGTTCAGGCGAACGGTCAGCCGGGCGCCCCGGCCGGAGGCCGGTCCTCGCTGCTGGCCGGCATGCGGGCCTGGAACGGGGATCCGAGGAGCCGGGCGCACCTGGTGCTGAGCGGCTTCACGAACGAAGAGTTCACGCTGGCGCCGAACGGCGAGAACTCGGTCGGCTTCGAGGACCCGCGGGGCCAGATTCCGGGCTCGTTCGACCCGGAGATCGGCGGCATCCTCGCGCTCACCGCGGCGTACTTCTGGTGCAACGCGGCGAACCCGCCGCACCCGGTGCCGGGAGGCGGGCGCGCCGAGGCCTATGAGATCGTCGAGGCCAACATCGCCACCCAGGACGGCTACCGCGAGTGGCTCGCCCTGAGCGCCAACCCGCGGCGGGCGCACGACGAGATCATGACCCACGAGCTGGGGCACGCCCTTGGCATCGGTCACTCCTGCGAGATCGGCGATTCCTGCAGCGGTCTGGCCGACGAGGCGATCATGCGCGCGAACGCCCACGGCGACGGCCGGGGCGGGGCGCTCAACCGCGACGACCGGAACGCGGTGCGCGCCCTCTACCCGCTGACCGGCCCGGTGGGGCCGGTGGGGCCGGCCGCGCCCGCCGACCTGACCGTCACGGCGATCAGCCAGACGGCACTCGAGCTCCACTGGCAGGACCGCTCCGGCAACGAGACGGGTTTCGAGATCCACGAGCGGATGGTCGACAGCGAGTTCATGCGCATCAGGACGCTGCCGGCGAACACGACGTCCGTCGTCATTCGGGACATTCCGCCGGAGACCTTCCGCGCCTACCAGGTCGTCGCCAGGAACAACCGCGGCAGTTCGAGCCCGACGCTCGAAGTCGGCGCCACGACGCTCGCCGAAGTCGCGGAGTGCATGGACGACGCCGACACCGTGTGCCTGAACCAGGGCCGCTTCCGGGTCGAACTCGAGTGGGAATCGGCGGACGACGCCGGTTCGGGCGCCGCCGTGCCGCTGACCAACGACACGGGCTACTCGTGGTTCTTCAACGAGAACAACGTCGAGGTCGTCGTCAAGGTCCTCGACGGCTGCGGCATCAATCAGCGCTACTGGGTGTTCGCCGGCGGACTGACCGATGTCGAGGTCGTCATGAAGGTGATCGACTCGCAGACCGGCGTCGCCGCCACCTACTACAACCCGCCGGGCGCCTCCTTCCAGCCGGTCCAGGACCAGGAAACCTTCGCCGTCTGTCCGCAGGGCGCCAACCTCTACGGCGAGAGCCGGTACCTGCTCGGGGACGAGGAGATGGAGGCGCTGCGCGGCGGCATGGACCTCGCGGCGGCCGCCGGCTCCGCCGAGCCCGGCTTCGAAGCGCCGTTGCCGTTCCATCTGGCGCGGGCCCAGGACGGCGGTGGCAGTTGCGTGCCCGACGAACGGACCCTCTGCCTCGAAGGCGGCCGCTACGCGGTCCGGGCGTCTTGGGAGAAGCCGGACGGCGAAACCGGCGATGCCGTCGCCTGGCCGTTGACCGGAGACACGGGCCTCTACTGGTTCTTCGCTCCGACCAACGTCGAGATGGTGCTCAAGGTGCTCGACGGCTGCGGCATCAACCAGCACCGCTGGGTGTTCGCGGGCGGCCTGACGGACGTCGGCGTGACGATGACCGTCACCGACACCGAGACCGGCCTGGAGCAGGTCTACGAGAACCCGGTCGGTACCGCGTTCCAGCCGGTGCAGGACCTGAAGGCCTTCGCCTGCCAGGCGCCGTAGGCCCGCCGGCCGCGGTCATGCCTGCCCGTCGTCTCGCCTTCTCTGCCTCTGGGTGCGCGGGTCTTCTGACCCGCATCCGCCGGAAGGCGGCGTCAACTCGCCGGGCGAAGCCCGTCAATTCCGGCCAGCCTCTGCCCGCGGCAACGCCGCCCATGCCGCCATACCGATTTGCATTCTTCCATAACTTGGGCGTAACCTACTGGTACGTATAGATTTCCCACTCAACACCGGGCGCTCCGCCGGAGCGCTCCGCCGGAAAGGGAAGACCATGAGACTGAGCCGCCGTACCACACGACATCTCATCTGCCTGACGAGCCTGCTCGCCTTCGTTTCGACGCCGCTCCTGGCCCAGACGGGAATCGACCTGCTGGACGCGGAGCAGGTCCGCCGGGCCACCGAGCTGTCCGGCGAGGCCGGCGGGACAGCGACCGTCCGAGCCACGCTGGACGTGAGCCCCAGCGGCCTTGTCCAGGCGAGCAACCACAGGGTGGAGCTGAGGTACGACGACGGGAAGTTCGAGAACTTCGAAGATAACTCCGCCTTGTCGCCCAACAACGACCGCGAGATGGGTGGTGCGGAGGGCCTGGTGGAATGGGCACAGCTTTTCAAGGTACCGGCGGACAGCACCGTGGTTTGGGCCAAGGTGTGCTTCCAGAGGCCCGAAAACGACCTGAGCAGAGCTCTGGACTTCAAGGTGCGCTTCTACGCCAACGAGGTCACCAACAAGGTCGACAATCCCGGTCGCCGGGGGGGGCTTGTCTACAACGTCGAGGGGGACATCAGGAGCGCCGGAAAGCACGCCTGTCCGTGGCTGAGAGGCCACATTGTCGGCAAGGAGCTCAGCAAGGGCCTGCACTGGCTCGGCGTCGAGTGGGACACGAGAACGATGAAGCGTCTCGCCGGCGACCATTACACGTCGGAAGACATGGCGGAAGTCGACGGGAACGGCAATGCGAAGCATGCGACGGAGATCAGGTACAGAGCGATTCAGGTGAGCCCGCCAGATTCGTCCAACGATGGATGGATGAATCCCCGGCCGACGACTCCTCCTCGCAACAGTGGTCTCAAGGCCATCGGCGTCCGCCTGCTCCTGGAGAAGGTCCAGGCTGCCGAGCCCGAGACCCCCGAGCCCCCCGAGACCCCCGAGACCGATCCGGACCCGGAATCGGCTTGCGACGATGGACTCTGCCTGCTGGAGAACGATCGCTTCCGTGTGAGAGCGCGGTACGCGATGCCGGGCATGCCGGGCCAGTCAGCCGGCACGGTCGCGGCGGGCCTAGGCGGCGCCGCCGGCCTGTTCACCTTCGGCGGCGATCACCCGGAGCTCCTGGTGCGGCTGGTCGACGACTGCAGCGGGAGCGGTTACTTCAAGCTGTACACCGGCGCCGCGACGGACGCGGATTACAGTCTTGCCATCCGGGACACGATGACCGGCGATCTCAAGTGGTTCGGCGGCCGCGGCGGCGACTCGATCCGGGGCACGCTGGC
>JAJDZH010000033.1 GCA_022824725.1 Thermoanaerobaculia bacterium
TGACCGCCGAGGAGACGCGGTTCCTGGAGACGGTCGCGGTCGGCGCCGGCAAGGTCCAGCAGGCGATCGAGGCGGCGCGCGCCGGGGGCGGTTCGGTGCTTGGCGGCGAGGCCGTGTTCCGTCTCTACGACACGTTCGGCCTGCCGATCGAGACGGTGCGGGAGATCGCCGAGGAGGAGCAGTTCTCGATCGACGAGGCGGGGTTCGAGGCGGCGCTGGAGGAGCAACGGGAGCGCTCGCGGGCGAAGAGCCTCAGTGGAAGTGCGATGGCTACGCGCCTCAGGTTCGGCGCGGATCTGGCCGCGACCAGATTCACGGGTTATCGGAACCTCGAACTGGATGCCCGGGTGGTCGATCTTCGAACGGCGGAGGGCGAGACCGTCGCAGGATTGAACGGCGCCGGTCTTGCGGTGTTCGATCAGACTCCCTTCTACGCGGAGTCTGGCGGACAAGTCGGTGATGTCGGTCTCCTGACTTCGAATGGCGACGAAGCCCGTGTCCTGGACACCTTCAAGGATGGAGAACTGACGGTTCACCAGATCGAGGTCACCGAGGGTGCGATCGAAGTGGGCGCCGGCGTCGAACTGCACGTAGACCGCGAGAAGAGAGAAGCCGCCCAGCGCCACCACACGGCCACCCACCTGCTCCACGCCGCCCTGCGCCAGCATCTCGGCCCGGGCGTGCGCCAGGCGGGTTCCCTGGTTCACCCGGACCGGCTACGGTTCGACTTCACGCACGGGGCCCCCGTCACCGAAGAGCAGCAGGAGGCGATCGAGGACACGGTGAACGAGTGGGTTCGGCGCGCCGTGGCGGTCGAGATCACGGAGCGCTCCTACGACGAGGCGGTGGCGGCCGGCGCGATGGCGCTCTTCGGCGAGAAGTACGGCGACCGCGTGCGCACGGTCGAGGTGCCCGGCTTCAGTCTTGAGCTCTGCGGCGGCTGCCACGTGGCGAACACGGGCGAGATCGGCCCCGTGACCCTGGCCGGCGAGCGCGGCGTGGCCGCGGGCGTGCGCCGCATAGAGGCGCTCGCCGGCGACCGCGCGGAGCGCCTGCACCGGGACCGGGCCCGTCTGCTGTCGACGCTCGAGTCGGAGATCGGCGCTTCGGGCGAGCAGGCGGCGGTCGAGGTCCGGGCTCTCAAGGAGCGGCTGCGCGAGGCCGAACGCGAATTGTCGAAGCTCCGTCTCGGGCTGCTGGCCGGTGACGGGACGGCGGCGCGTGGTCCGTCGGCGGACGGCGACGCGCGCAAGGTAGGCGGCGTCGACGTCGTCCTGCGCGAGGTGCCGGCATCGAACGTCGGCGAGTTGCGCAACCTGGCGGACGTCCTGCGGAGCCGGCTCGGCTCGGGGGTGGTCGTCCTCGGTGCGCTGGACGGGGGCAAGGTGAAGCTCGTCGCCTCGGTGACGAAGGACCTCCAGGACCGGGTCGACGCGTCGGCGGTGGCCCGCGCGATGGGCTCGGCGATTTCGGGCAGCGGCGGCGGCCGCAGGGACTTCGCCCAGGCCGGGGGCCGGGCCGAGAATCTGCTGCCGGCCTTCGCCGCCGCCGAGCGTTACATCGAAGACAGCCTGAGCTAGCAGCGTGCGACCCAGGAAGATCGACATCGCCATGTCCTGCGGCGCACGCTCCTGAAGGCGCATGGTGGTTGAGCGCGACAGCGACCGGCCGGCTCCCGCGCCGTCCCTTCTTGCCGGTCTGAATCTGCCGAACGCGCTGACGCTCAGCCGGATCCTGATCGTGCCCGTGCTCGTCGTCGTCCTGCTGACGCAGATCGAGGGCCGGGAGTTCATCGGCCTGGGACTGTTCCTGGTCGCTTCGCTGACCGACTTCCTGGACGGCTTCCTGGCCAGACGCCGCAAGGAGGTGACCGCGCTCGGCAAGCTGCTCGACCCGGCGGCGGACAAGATCCTCACCTCGGCCGCCTTCATCTCGCTGGTCGGTCTGGGTCTGGCGCCCGCCTGGATGGTCGTCGTCGTCATCGCGCGCGAGTTCGCGGTCTCGTCGCTGCGTTCGCTGGCGGCGGCCCAGGACGTGGTCCTCGCGGCGAGCTTCGCGGGCAAGGTGAAGACGGTGACCCAGATCGTCGCCATCTCGCTGCTGATCATCTCGGACCAGCTCGGCGCGTTCGACGTGCTGGCGCCCGTGTCGCTGTGGGTGGCCCTGGTCGCGACGCTCTACTCCGGCATCGAGTACTTCGTGCGCAACGGCCGGCGTGTGCTCGAAGCGTTCGGGGCATCCCCGGAGCAATGACGGTGCGCTTCCCGGCCGCGCCCGCGCTGCCTCTCGCCGGCGCGGGGCGGCGGCCATGATCCAGTCCGTTCTGGCCTGGCTGGCCGGCTTCGCCCGGCGTCGCCATCGGGCCGTGTTCCTGGCTGGGGCCGTGCTGGTCGTCCTCTCCGTGTGGTCGGCCACGCGACTCCGCTTCGACACGGAGATCCTGAATCTGCTGCCGAAGGACGACCCGGTGGTCACGACCTTCCGGTCGACCATCGAGGACTTCGGCAGCCTCGACTACCTGCTCGTCCTGGTCCGGCTGCCGCCGGACGTGCCGCTCGATCCGTACCTGTCGTTCGTGGAGGAGCTCGGCTCCTCGATGGAGGCGCTCGAGGAGATCGACTACGTCGACTACACCCTGGATGTGGAGGAGCTGGCCGAGACCTTCTTCGCCCACGCGTTCGTCTATCTCGACGAGAAGGGGCGCGAGGAGGTGGCGAGTCGGCTGACCGATGACGGGCTCAGGCGCAAGGTCGAGGAGCTGAGCCGCCGGCTGGCCACGCCGGAGGGCCTGGCGCTTCGCGAACTGTTCCTGCTCGATCCGCTGGGCATCCACGAGGTGTTCCTCGATCAGTTCGAACTCACCCGCGGCGGCCCGCCCTTCGACTGGGCGACGGGCTACTTCCTGTCCGACGACCGGTCGCGCGCGCTCCTGATCGCGCGGCCGGCCGAACCGGCGCAGGAGGTCGAGTTCGGCCGCCGGCTGCTGGCGGAGGTGGAAGACCTTGCCGCCGACCTCGGGAGGCGCTGGCCCGAGATCGGAGGCGAGGACCGGGACGGCGAACTGCTGCCGCTCCCCGAGGTGGCCTTCGGCGGCACCTATGTGACGGCGGTCTCGGACGCGGGCACGATCGTGACGGGGCTGATCTCGAACATGGCCACTTCGCTGATCGGCGTCCTGCTCCTGTTCGCTCTTGCGTTCCGGCGCGTCGGCCTCATCGCCTATGCCTTCGTTCCGCTCGCCTTCGGCCTGGTGCTCGCCTTCGGCTTCGCCGGCACGGTGCTGGGTGAGCTGAACGCACTGACCAGCGGCTTCGCGGCGCTCCTGGTCGGCCTGGGGATCGACTTCGTCATCGTCTCCTACGGCCGCTACGTCGAGGAACGGCGCCGGGGCGCCGGCCTGGAAGCGGCGCTGGTGGCGATGAGCCGCTCCTCGGGCAGGGCGGTCTGGACCGGCGCGATCACCACGGCGGCGACGTTCTACGCGTTCCTGGTGACCGATTTCGTGGGGCTTCGCCAGATGGGGCTGCTGACCGGCACCGGCATCCTGTTCTGCATGGTTTCGGTGCTCCTGCTGCTGCCGGCCATGCTCGCCTGGCGGGAAGATCACCGCCCGGCTTCGGGAAGGCAGCCCCGGCTGGTTCTTCATGGACTGGGCGCTCGCCGCCTCGTGCGCTGGAGCTTCGAGCGGCCGGTCGCCGTGATCTGCTGCTGCGTGGCGGTCACCGCGGCCGCCGGCGCGATCGCTCCCCGGCTGGAGTTCGAGGACGCGATCCGGGAGCTCCGCCCGGAGGGGAACCCGGGCGTCGAGGTCGAGGACGAGGTTTCAGAGTACTTCGGCTCGGGGCTCCGACCGACGATGGTCGTGCTTTCGGCCGCGACGGAGCAGGAAGTCATGGAGCTCTCGCACCGGGCCGAAGAGGAGGCCGGAGCCCTGGTCGACAGCGGCATCCTGACCGGCGTGAACGGCATCGGCAGCCTGGTTCCGCTGCCAGCCCGGCAGGCGGCGGCACACGAGTGGCTGGACGAGCGCCGGGACCTCTTCGAGCGGCAGCGGCTGCAGTCCCTGTTCGAGCGGTACGCGACAGGGGAGGGTCTTCGGGCGGCGCCGTTCCAGGCGGGCATCGACCTCCTCGCCGACGCCGCGGCGGATCGAACGACGGTGACGCTGTCCTCGCTCCGTGCCGACCCGCGGATAGAGCGGTTGCTGGAGCGCTACATGAGCCGGAACCCGGACGAGCGCAAGCTCGTCGTCTACCTGTATCCGCCGCCGGGTCAGTGGCGCCGCAGCGCGCCGCCCGGGGCTTCGGAGATGGTCGAGCGCCTCGGTCCCCAGGCGGCGCTGTCGGGCGTCAACGTGGTGGGCGAGAGGCTCCGGAACGGCATCCGGGTCGACGCCGTCACCGCCTCGATCCTCGGCTTCGTCCTGGTCGCGCTGCTTCTCTTCCTGGACTATCGCTGGCTGCTGAGCACCCTGCTTTCCCTGCTGCCGTTGTCGGTCGGGGTCGTATGGATGCTCGGGATCATGGTCCTGGCCGGGATCGACATGAACTTCTTCAACGTCTTCGTCGTCACGATGATCATCGGCATCGGCGTGGACTACGGCGTGCACATGGTGCACCGCTGGCGCGAGATCGGCTACGGGCCGGAGGCGCTTCAGAGTGACCGCCTGGTCGCGGGCCTGGGCGAGACCGGGAAGGCGATCGTGCTCGCCGCCGCGTCGACCAGCGTCGGCTTCGGCTCGCTGGCGTTGTCGCACTACCCGGGACTTCGCTCGATGGGCATCGTCGCCATCCTCGGCGCGGTCGCCACGGCCCTGGTCTCGATCACGCTGCTGCCGGCTCTGGTGGCGCTCGGCTGGCGGCGGCGCGCGGCGCGGGGAACCTGATGTTCGAGGGTCTGCAGGACAAGCTCCAGGGCGTCTTCCGCTCCCTGCGCTCGGAAGGCCGGATCTCGGAGGATCACGTGCGGCGGGCCGTGCGGCAGATCCGCCTCGCGCTCCTGGAGGCCGACGTCCACGTCCGGGTGGTCCGCTCCTTCATCGGCCGGGTCCAGGAGCTGGCGCTGGGCGAGGAGGTGCTGAGCAGCCTGACTCCGGACCAGCAGATGATCCGGATCGTCCGCGACGAGCTGATCGCGGTGCTGGGGGAGCCGGGGGCGGAGCTCGAGCTCACGGGCCGGCCGGCGGTGGTGCTGCTCTGCGGCCTCCAGGGCTCGGGCAAGACGACGACCGCCGGCAAGCTGGCGGTGCGCCTTCGCGGGCAGGGCAGGAACCCGGTGCTGGCGGCCGGAGACCTCCGGCGGGCCGCGGCGGTGGAGCAGCTCAGGCAGGTCGGCGCCGCGGCTGGCGCCACGGTCATCGAGCCTTCAGCAGGGGAGGATCTGCCGGCCTTCTCGAACCGTGCCCTGGCGGCGGCCCGGGAGGGCGGCTTCGACACGCTGATCTTCGACACCGCGGGCCGGCTGCACGTGGACGACGAGTCGATGGCCGAACTCGTGGCGCTGGCGGACCGCGTCGACCCCTGCGAGACGCTCTTCGTCTGCGACGCGATGACCGGGCAGGACGCGGTGCGGAGCGCGGCCGCGTTCGCCGAGGGCGCGCCGCTCACCGGCGCGGTGATGACGAAGCTCGACGGCGACGCCCGCGGCGGCGCCGCGCTGTCGCTCCGGGGCGTCACCGAGGTCCCGCTTCGCTTTGTCGGCGTCGGCGAGAAGCCGGAAGACCTCCAGCCCTTCGCGCCCGACCGGATGGTGTCCCGCATCCTGGGCATGGGCGATGTGCTGTCCCTGATCGAGAAGGCCGAGCGGGTCGTCGACCGCGAAGAAACGGAGCGCCTCGCCGAGCGCATCGCCCGCCAGGAGTTCACCCTCGAGGACCTGCGCGACCAGTTGCGGCAGCTTCGCCGCATGGGGCCGCTGTCCCAGCTCCTCGAACTGCTTCC
>JAJDZH010000316.1 GCA_022824725.1 Thermoanaerobaculia bacterium
CACAAGTTCGGCAACCGGTCGATCCCCGAGTACCTGGGCGACCGCTACCAGAGCGACGGCGTACGCCTGCTCGTCTCGATCTTCTCGCTGGTCCTTTTCTTCTACATCGCCGGCCAGCTCGTGTCGGGGCTGGTCATGTTCGAGATCATGCTCGGCCTCAAGCCGATGACAGCCCTGATCATCACGTCCGGCGTGCTGCTCGTCTACGTCGTGCTCGGCGGTGCGCACGCCGACATCCTCACGGACGGCATCCAGGGGATGATGATGCTTGGCGTCGCGGTCGTCGTCATCGTCATGTTCCTCTTCGCTTCCGGGATGGACGGCGGACTCGGCGCGATGGTCGACAACCTGCGCGCCCAGGACGAACACCTGGTCGGACCGCTCAACAAGTCGAACTCGCTCTACGACTCGTGGTGGGCGATCGCCTGCGTGCTGTTCGCCCACATTCCGCTCGGCATGCTGCCCCACATCGGCAACAAGGTATGGGCGCTCAAGAACGACGGCGACCGGATGCGCTTCGTCAAGCTCGCCTTCGCCGTCGGCCTGACGATGGGAATGCTGGGCCTGGGCGGCATCCTGGCGCGCGGCGTGCTCGGGCCAGAGCTCCTCGCGGGCGGCCGCAACCCGAACGAGGCGCTGCCGGCTCTGTTCATCGAGCTGTTCCCGACCTGGCTGGCAGCGCTGATCGGGGTCGGCATTCTCGCCGCGATCATGTCGACCGCCGACGGCCTCGTCGTTTCGTCGTCCCAGATCGTCGCCAACGACATCTACCGCCGGTCGATCGTCCCCAAGTACAGCCCCCACCTGAGCGACAAGGAGGTCGACCGCAAGGTGCTGGTGATCAGCCGCTGGAGCACCGTGATCGTGCTGATCCTCTGCACGTGGATGGCGTGGGCGATGCAGGACATGAACATCGCGCTGCTGGTCTGGGTGGGCACCGGAGGCATGATGGCCGCGTTCGCCGGCCCGCTGGTGGTCGGCGGTCTCTGGCGGGGCGTCACCCTCGCCGGCGCCTACACCGGCCTCGTCACCGGCATGCTCACCTTCGTCCTGCTGCGCAGCGGCCTGCCCTGGATGATCGTCGACCCGGGCTCGCTCGGCCCGCTGTCGGGTATCGCGCAGTGGCTCGCGCACTACCAGATCAACCCGTACTCCTGCGCGGTGGTCGGCGAAGTGGTCTCCATCGCCGGGACCTACATCGTCTCCAAGCTGACGCAGCCGCTGCCTGAAGCGCATGTGGAGCGGTTGTTCAGCGCGCCGGCCGAGACGGTGGAGGCCGCCGGGGGGTAGCTACACTTCACGGCAGAGTTCGACACAACGAGGAGGGACGACATGCGTCGCCATCGAAACGCTCGCCTCCGTTTCCCGTGGATTCCGGCTCTCGCCGCAGGGCTGACGATCACTGCGCTGCCGGCCGCGCTGCAAGCGCAGGAGGCGGACTGGACCGCGCCGCGGGCCGCCGACGGCAAGCCCGACATCTCCGGCGTCTGGGACTTCCGCACGCTGACGCCGCTGCAGCGGCCCGAGGACCAGGAAGCCGCGATCGACGAGACCCGGGCCGCCGAGATCGAGGCCGCGGCCGTGGAACGCGCGCGCGTCGCCGATCTGCCCAGCGACCCCGAGGAGAGAAGGCTCGAGGCCGGCGGCGACGTCGGCGGCTACAACAACTTCTGGTTCGACCGCGGCGCCACGGTCGTCGACGACCTCCGGACGTCGCTGATCGTCGATCCACCCGATGGCCGCCTGCCGGAGACACAGCCCGGCATCGAGCGAAAGACACTCGGCGACGACAAGCCGATCGACCGGCCCGTGCGGCTGCGGGTCGGCGGCATCGGCCTCGACAGCTACGAGGATCGCGGACTGGCCGAGCGCTGCATCCTCGGCTTCAACGTGGGGCCGCCGATCACGCCGGGCGGCTACAACCAGAACATCCAGATCTTCCAGTCCGCCAACCACGTGGCGATCCTGAACGAGATGGTCCATGACACCCGCATCGTGCCTCTCGACGGCCGCCCTCACCTTCCCGATTCCGTGCGTCAGTGGATGGGAGACTCCCGCGGCTACTGGGAAGGCGACACTCTGGTCGTCGAGACGAGGAACTTCAGCGACCTGGTGTCGAGCTTCAGCGGCAACGTGTTCAGTTCCGTCGGCACCGCCTGGGAGATGCACGTCACGGAGAGGTTCCGGCGCGTCGACGAGACCACCCTGCTGTACGAGTACACGGTGAACGACCCCGCGACGTACACACGCCCGTTCAGCGCGCGCCTGCTGATGAAGAAGGGCGACGTCCCGCTGTACGAGTACGCCTGCCACGAAGGCAACTACGGGCTGTACAACATCCTTTCCGGCGCCCGCGCCGAGGAGGCCGAAGCGGCCGCGACCGGCGGCGGGTAGGCCGGCAGAATCGTCGCCGCTTCGCGGCGGGTTGTCCACCGCGGGTCAGAAGACCCGCGGTCACACCCCTGCGGCGGCAGCGGGTCAGAGGACCCGCGCACCCAGTGGGGGCGGTCAGTCGTCCCAGTCGGGAATCGGCTGCGGACCCGGGACGATCCCCGCGATGTCCGGATCCTCGCCGCTCGTGTCTTCCGGCGCCTCCAGGGCAGCCTGTTCCTTCTCGATCTTCCGCTGCGCCCGCCGTTCCAGCTTCTCCTGGCGCCGCTGGCGCTTCCGCATCTCTCGTTGACGTTTCGCGAACGTAGTCGGACCAGGTCTGGCCATAGGCGATCTCCCCTCCTCCGCGCCGACTCGGGGCCGTGGCGGAACGAGTCATGGTAACAGGACCTTGACAGCGCGCCGTAAGGCGGCCGCCAGCAAAGCGGACGCCGGCTCAGGGCGTGTAGTAGGTCGGCGACCCGGGTCCGACGGGCAGGCCGAGCGCGAACACCCAGACGTAGAACAGCGTCACCCAGCCGATCAGGTAGGTGATCGAGTACGGGATCATCGTCGCGATCAGCGTGCCGATTCCGAGCTTGCGGTCGTAGCGCATCGCCACCGCGAGGATGAGGCCGAAGTAACTCATCATCGGCGTGATGATGTTCGTCGTCGAGTCGCCGATCCGGTACGCGGCCTGGATGACCTCCGGGCTGTAACCGACGGTCATCAGCATCGGCACGAAGATGGGCGCCGTCACCGCCCACTGCGCGGACGCGCTGCCCAGCATCAGGTTGACGAAGCAGCACATCAGGATGAACGGGATGAACACGATCGGCCCGGTGAGATCGAAACGGGTCAGCAGGTCGGCGCCGACCACTGCCGTGATCGTCCCCAGGTTGGTCCAGTTGAAGAAGGAGACGAACTGCGCGGCGAAGAAGACGAGCACCATGTAGGGCCCGAGCGAACTCATCGCCCGGCCCATGCCGTCGATCACGTCGCGGTCGTTCCGGACGGACCCCGTGACCCGGCCGAACACGATCGACGGCACGATGAAGAAGACGAAGATCAGGGAGACGACGCTCCGCAGCATCGGCCTCAGGTCGTCGATCAGGAGCGCGTTCGCCGCCGGGTCGCGGAACCAGCCGTTCTCGGGCAGGGCCAGCAACGCCAGCCCCCCGAGCATGACGAGGACGGTCACCCCCGCCAGCTTCAGGCCGCGCTTCTCTTCCGGTGAGAGCGTCTTCAGGCCGTCTTCCGGGTCCTCCAGGTCGTTCGCCGCCCGGCTCGGGTCGAACACGCCCAGTTTGGGCTCGACGATCCGGGTCGTCACGAAGGTGCCGATCGCCGTGATCATGAAGGTGCTGACCAGCATGAAGAGGTAGTTCGCGGTCGCCGGGATCTCGTTCACGGCGCCCGGCGCGTAGGACGGATCGATGATCCGCGCCGCCTCGGTCGTGATCCCGGCGAGCAGCGGATCGACCGTCCCGATCAGGACGTTCGCCGAGTAGCCGCCCGAGACGCCGGCAAAGGCCGCGGCCAGACCGGCCAGCGGGTGGCGGCCCACCGACCGGAACACGACCGCCGCCAGCGGGATCAGCACGACGTAGCCCATCTCCGAAGCCGTGTTCGAGACGACCGAAGCGAACACGACGACCGCGGTCAGCAGGTTCCGCGGCGCACCCAGAACGAGGGCCCGGAGCAGAGCCCCGAGCAGACCCGAGCGTTCGGCCACGCCGACCCCGAGCAGCGCGACGAGGACCGTGCCCAGCGGCGCGAACCCCGTGAAGTTCGTCACCAGGTTCATCGCGATCCGCCGCATCCCCTCCGGGTTCATCAGGCTGACCGCGCGGATCATCCCGTCCTCGGCGCGGCCCGAGACGCCGGCGGGCCGCGGGTCGGCCACCTGCCAGTCGAGCAACTCCGCCATCCCCGACACCAGCAGGATGAGCAGCGCCAGCACCGCGAACAGCGTCACCGGGTGCGGCAGGAGGTTGCCGAGGAACTCGACTACATTCAGAAAGCGGGCGAAGAGACCGGGGCCGCGTCCCTCTCGCCGCTGCCGCCGCTTCGGAGCCTGGGCCATCCGCCTCAGCCTCGCCGGATGACGGCCGTGTGGTAGGGCTCGAGGTCGTCGATCGCGGACTCCGGCTCTCCCGTCTTCCACGCGAACAGCCGCACGGTGACCTCGGACGGCGTCAGGTCGAAGAGCGCGAAGCCGTTCTTCTCGAAGGTCTCGCCGCGCACGTCGTGCTCGACCCCGGTGGCCGCCAGCGGCGGCGTGCCGCGGGCCGCCGAAGGCCAGCCGGTCAGGGTGCCAAGCGGTCCCGTCAACACCGCGTGGACCGGATTGGCCGAGAGATCCAGGCTGCCGCTTCGCTCGAGCACGGAGTGGCCGATCGCGTGCAGGTCGCCCGAAAGCACGATGCCTGGCCGCTGCGACTGGGACGTCAGCGACTCCAGCAGTCGCTGATGCTGCCGCAGCCAGCCCACCTGCCAGAAGTACTTCTCCCGCTCCGTCGTCAACCCGAAGTTGCTGCCGGCAAAGTCGCCGATTCGCGACACGGTGGCCCCGCCGTCGTCGAGGTCGGCGACGTCCGGATACCACTCGCGCCACTTCCCCGCCGACCAGCCGAACGGGTGGGACGGAACGTGGAACACCTGCGAGACCGTCTGGTCCCGCGTGCGCTGGTGCAGCCACTGTTCGGTCTCGGGCGGCACGAGACCGGCGTGGATTCCCTTGAGCGACAGGTAGCGGGCGCAGTCGTAGATCAGGACTTCCGCCAACCGGCCGTAGCGGAACGTGCCGAAGGCCTCGGAGATGCCGGGCTCCCGGTCGCCGGCGCCGGTGCCGGACATCGCAAGCGGACGTTCCACATCCGGCAGGAACTCGGGCAGGAACGCGTTGCGGGTGAACCTGGCGAACTCGACCTGGTAGCGGTCGGGCGGCAGAGTGACCATCTGGGGATCGGCGTCGTCGTTCTCGTAGTAGTCGTGGTCGTCGCTGACGAAGTAGGAAGGCGTCGACCGCAGCATGACCCCGTACAACTCGGCGATCTGCGGTCCGACCGCGGCCTTGATCGAGGTCTCGTTGCTGGTTCCCAGCACGGGCAGGCTGAGGTCCAGCCAGCCGATCCGCTCGTAGAACTCGCGGGAACGCCGGCCGCGCTCCTCGCTACGGTTGTAGAGCACCGTGCGCTGGTCCCAGTAGATGTGGTCGCCGATCGCGATCAACGCCCGCGGGCGGAAGGAGAGCGCTCGCCTCAACAACCGGCGGCGGACCGCCAGCGGCAGGAAGAAGCCCGACTCCTGATGACCCCCGGCGCAGGTGTAGGCGAGGAAGCGCACCGACTCGGGTTGCGCCGAAGGCGGCGGGAACGTGCGGAGAGGCCACGGATCGCACAGCGTCTCGCCGCCGCCCAGCAGTTGCAGGGCGTATTCCGTGTCGGGGTCCAGGCCAGCCGCGTCGAAGGAGAAGAACCGCCGTTCCGTGTCCGTGCTCCGGCCCGCGACGAGGCGGCTACCGATTCGAAGCACCGGCACGAAGTCGAGCGGATCGGCGAAGGAACACTTGAGGGCCACACGGTCGTGGCTCGCCGCCGGGATGAGGTGCTGGAGCGGGCCGGCGCGCCAGCCGTCCTGGCCGACGGCCGGTGTACGACCGAGTCCGGTTCCGGCCGCCGCAGCAGCAGCACTCGCGATGAATCGCCTGCGGGTCCAGTTCGTCGTCATGGTGGGGTTCCCCCGAGGAAGATGCGAAGACGCTCGTGGTCGGCTTCGGTGAGTGGCAGGAATCGCGGCTGGCCCTCGCTGAGCGCACGCGAAGTGTCGCACGGCTGGCACATCAGGACGCCCGGTTCGCGAAGGTGTTTCAGACCGAGAACGTGCCCGAGTTCGTGGGCGATCACGTTGCGGACGACATTCTCCGGTGCGTCACCGGCGGGAACGGCAACGAAGTAGCGTCCGTCCTCCCCGTAGGGCCAGGCGAACGGCATCAGGTTCTGCGCCGACAGCAACACGACGACCTCCGCTTCGACCGCGAACAGCGCCTCCGGCGGCTCCGGTCCGGGGGCCGACGAATGCAGACGTCCGGCAAGCTGGGAGAGCTGGTGCGCGTAGTTCTCGAACGGCCGCAGGCCTTTCGGGGGCGTCACGAACTCCGCGTCGGCAAACGCGGCGCCCAGACCGAGCCCCGTGGCGGATCCGTTCCAGAACGACACCGCCTCGTCCACCATCCCGATCCGGCCGTCCTGGACGTCAGCGGTCAGCACGGCGATCCGCCGGAGTTGGGCGCCCGGCGAGTCTGACCCCGAAGCAACTGGCACAATGGCCGGCGCCACGACCAGCAAAGCCGCGAAGAAGGCCGTCCACGCCGGAGCGGAACCGGTCCGCACCTTGAAGGAGTCAGTTGCCATGAGCCACGTTCCAATGGATGTCAGGCGAACAGTCATCCGTCTGCTGGCAGTTCCTCTCTCCCTTGGCCTGATGGGGTCGTCCGTAACGGCCCAGATCCACCGCACGCCGGACCCGGTGCGCCGGGCCGATCTTCACCGTCTGGCCGAAGTCGATCGAATGGTCATGGTACCGATGCGCGACGGCGTCCGCCTCGCCACCGAAATCTACCGGCCGCGGAACGCCCAGGGACCAGTGCCGGCGATCTTCTGGCGCACGCCCTACAACTTCAGCCCGCTGCCGGAGCCGAACCTCGAGCGGCCCAGCGCGCTGCTCAAGTTCGCCCTGGACGCGATCGAGCGCGGCTACGCCTTCGTGGTGCAGAACGAGCGCGGCAAGTTCTTCTCCGAGGGCGACTGGGAGATCCTCGGCCGGCCGCGCACCGACGGCTACGACGCGCTGACCTGGATCGCCGATCAGCCGTGGTCGAGCGGCAAGGTCGCCACGCTCGGCTGCTCGTCGACCGCCGAGTGGCAGATGGGCCTGGCGGCGATGCGGCATCCCGCCCACGCCGCCGCCGTACCGATGGGCCAGGGCGCCGGCATCGGCCGGATGGGGCCGTTCCACGAACAGGGGAACTTCTACCGCGGCGGCGCGCTTCAGCTCCCGATGGCCGTCTGGCTCTTCGGCGAGCAGAACACCCAGCGCCCGACCTTCCCGCCGGACACCAGCCGCGAGGACCTCGAACGGCTCGCGACCTACTTCGACCTGGCGGCGAAGATGCCGGCCGTCGACTGGAAACAGGCGTTGTGGCACCTGCCGATCCAGACCCTGATCGAATCCGTCGGCGGACCGAAGGGAATCTTCGGTCAGTTCGCCGCCCGCATGCCGGACGACGCGGGCTGGTACGAAGGCGGCCTCTACCACGACGACGAGCCGTTCGGCGTGCCGGCGCTCTGGGCCAACTCCTGGTACGACCTGTCCGTTTCGCCGAACCTGGCGCTCTACGGCCATGTCCGGGAGAACGCCGACCCGGAAGTCCGCGATCACCAGTACATGGTCATCGCGCCCAGCCTGCACTGCAACATGTATCGCCTGACGAACCCGCTCGTCGTCGGCGAAAGGGACTTCGGCGACACGGACTTCGGCTTCGACGAGATGCTCTGGAGCTTCCTCGACCGCTTCACGAAA
>JAJDZH010000049.1 GCA_022824725.1 Thermoanaerobaculia bacterium
CTTCACCCCAGCGCTCGAGCAGCCGGCGCGCCACCGTCGAGCCGGTGAAGCGGGCGTGCCGCCTGACGAGTTCCCGGAGTTCGCTCCGGTACTCCCTGCCTATGGGCTCGAGGCCGACCATCTCGAAGTTGCAGTTGTGCTGCAGTTCCCTGTCCGGATCGAAGACCCAGGCGATGCCGCCGCTCATGCCGGCCGCGAAGTTGCGACCGGTCGGGCCGAGGATGACGGCGCGGCCGCCGGTCATGTACTCGCAGCCGTGATCGCCGATCCCCTCGATGACCGCGCGGGCGCCCGAGTTGCGGACGCAGAAGCGCTCCGCGGCGCGGCCGCGGAAGAACGCCTCGCCACCGGTGGCGCCGTAGAGCGCGACGTTGCCGATCAGGACGTTGTCCTCGGCGGCGAACCGGGAGCGGCGCGGCGGGTAGAGGATGAGCCGTCCGCCCGACAGCCCCTTGCCGACGTAGTCGTTGCCGTCGCCTTCGAGTTCGATCGTGATGCCGGGCGCGAGGAAGGCGCCGAGGCTCTGGCCGGCGCTGCCGGTGAGCGAGACGTGGATCGTGTCGTCGGACAGGCCGTGCTCGCCGCGCGCCTTCATCAGCTCGTGGCTGAGCATCGTTCCGACGGTGCGCTGGGTGTTCACGATGGGCAGGTCGATCCGTACGCGGGAACCGCGCTCGAGCGCCGGCCGGGCCCGCTCGATCAGCTCGTTGTCGAGCGCGTACTCGAGCGCGTGATCCTGTTCGATCGTCTGCACCACTTCGACGTTGTCGTGCCGGCGCACCGCGGGCTGGAGCACCGCCGACAGGTCGAGACCTTCCGTCTTCTCGTTCCGGACCGCGAGTTCGCGCTGGAACAGGTCGGTTCGTCCGACCAGCTCCCGGATCGTCGCGACGCCTAGGTCCGCCATGATTCGCCGCGTCTCCTCGGCGACCAGGAAGAGGTAGTTCACGACTTCTTCCGGCGTCCCCTCGAACTTGGCGCGCAGCTCCGGATCCTGGGTGGCGATGCCGACCGGGCAGGTGTTCAGGTGGCACTTGCGCATCATGATGCAGCCGATCGTGATCAGCGGCGCGGTGGAGAAGCCGAACTCCTCGGCGCCCAGCATGCAGGCGACGGCGACGTCGCGGCCGGTCTTGAGCTGGCCGTCGGTCTGGAGGATCACCCGGGAGCGCAGGTCGCTCAGCACCAGGGTCTGGTGGGTCTCGGCGATGCCGAGTTCCCAGGGCAGGCCGGCGTGCTTGATGCTGGTCAGCGGCGAGGCGCCGGTGCCGCCGTCGTGGCCCGAGATCAGGATGTGGTCGGCGTGCGCCTTGGCGACGCCCGCGGCGACCGTCCCCACGCCGACCTCGGACACGAGCTTCACGCTGATCCGGGACCCGGGGTTGGAGTTCTTCAGATCGTGGATGAGCTGCTTCAGGTCCTCGATCGAGTAGATGTCGTGGTGGGGCGGCGGCGAGATGAGCCCCACTCCGGGTGTGGAGTAGCGGGTCCGGGCGATGATCTCGTCGACCTTGTGGCCCGGCAGTTCGCCGCCTTCGCCCGGCTTGGCGCCCTGGGCGATCTTGATCTGGAGCTCGTCGGAGTTCGTCAGGTACCAGGAGGTGACGCCGAAGCGGCCCGACGCGACCTGCTTGATCGCCGAACGGCGGAGGTCGCCGTTGGCGTCCGGCGTGAAGCGGGCCGGATCCTCGCCGCCCTCGCCGGTGTTGCTCTTGCCGCCGAGACGGTTCATCGCGATGGCGAGCGTCTCGTGGCTCTCGGCCGAGATTGAGCCGAAGCTCATCGCGCCCGTGCAGAAGCGCTTGACGATCTCGCTCGCCGGTTCCACCTCGTCGAGCGGCAGGGGGTCGCGATCCGTGCGGAACTGGAGCAGGCCGCGGAGCGAGCACGCCCTCGTCGTGTCCTCGTTGGCGAGCCGGGCGAAGCTCTCGTAGGCCTCCGTGCTGTTCGTGCGGGCCGCGTTCTGGAGCCGCGAGATCATCTGCGGGTTCCACATGTGGCGTTCGCCGCCGGCGCGCCAGTGGTAGTCGCCCGGGTTCGCGAGTTCGGCGACCCGTTCGCGGTCGTCGGAGGGGAAACCGCGGGCGTGACGCTTCAGCGCGTCCTTGGCCAGCCGTTCGAGGCCGGCACCCTCGATCCGGCTGGCGGTGCCGGCGAAACAGCGGTCGATCACTTCGGTGGAGAGCCCGACCGCCTCGAAGATCTGGGCGCCCTTGTAGCTCTGGAGCGTCGAGATGCCCATCTTGGCCATCACCTTGAGCATCCCCTTCCTGACGCCCTTGCGGTAGCGGTCGACGACGGCCTGGTCGTCGGCCGCGGCGGGCAGCCGGCCCTGGCGTCGCGCCTGCCAGAGCGCCTCGAAGGTCAGGTAGGGGTTGATGGCGTCCGCGCCGTAGCCGACGAGCAGGCAGTGGTGGTGGACCTCGCGCGCCTCGCCGGTTTCGAGCAGCAGACCGACCCGGGTGCGCTTGATCGTGCGCAGCAGGTGATGGTGGACGGCGCCGCAGGCGAGCAGCGTCGGCACCGGGACGCGGTCGGGTCCGGCCGCCCGGTCGGAGAGGGCGACGAAGGCGCAGCCGTCGTCGACTGCCTGCTCGGCTTCCCGGCAGAGGCGGTCGAGCGCGTTGCCGAGCCCCGAGGCGCCCTCTTCGAGGGGCCAGGTGGCGTCCAGGGTGCGGCAGGCGAAGCCTGCGTCGCCGGCATCGGCGAGCGCCGCGAACTCCCGGTTGCTCAGGATCGGATGGCGCAGCCGGACGCGCAGGCAATGGTCGGCGGTCGTCTCGAGCAGGTTCCGCTCGGGTCCGATCGTGCAGTCGACCGACATGACGACCTCCTCGCGGATCGAGTCGATCGCCGGGTTCGTGACCTGGGCGAAGAGCTGCTTGAAGTAGTCGTAGACCGGGCGGTCCTGGTCGGAGAGGAAGGCGAGGGCGGTGTCGTTGCCCATCGAGCCGATCGGATCGCGCTGCTCCTCGATCAGGGGCCGCAGCATGAAGCGCATCGTCTCGCCGGTGTAGCCGAAGGCCTGGAGGCTTCGGGTCAGTGTGTCGTCGTCCATCGCCGCCTGGTTCGCGGGGGCGTTGCCGTTGCTTGCGGCACGGGCGACCAGGTCGGCCAGGTCGGTGCGGCGTTCGAGCCACTCCGCGTACGGCCGCTGCGAGGCGATGCCGCTCTTCAGCTCCTCGTCGGCGACGATGCGGCCGAGGTCGAAGTCGACCAGGAACATCCGGCCGGGCTTGAGCCGCCCCTTGCGAAGCACCCGCTCCGGCTCGACCGGGACGACGCCGGCCTCCGACGCCATGATGACCAGGTCGTCGTCCGTGACGTAGTAGCGGCTGGGCCGAAGGCCGTTGCGGTCGAGCACGGCGCCGATGTAGCGGCCGTCGGTGAAGGCGATCGAGGCCGGTCCGTCCCAGGGCTCCATCAGGCAGGAGTGGTAGTCGTAGAACGCCCTCTTCGTTCTGTCCATGTGCGTGTCGTTCTGCCACGCCTCCGGGATCATCATCATGACCGCCTCCTGCAGCGTGCGGCCGGTGAGCAGCAGGAACTCGAGCACGTTGTCGAAGCTGCCGGAGTCCGAGCAGTCGGGCTCGACGACCGGGAAGGCAAGCGGCAGATCGTCGCCGAAGAGGTCGCTCTGGAGAACTCCCTCGCGGGCATGCATCCAGTTCATGTTGCCGCGCAGCGTGTTGATCTCGCCGTTGTGGCTCATGAAGCGGTTGGGCTGCGCGCGGTCCCAGGACGGGAACGTGTTCGTGGCGAATCGGGAGTGGACCATCGCCAGGTGGGACTCGTAGTCCGGCGCCGCGAGATCGGGGAAGAACGGCACGAGCTGGCCGGAGGTCAGCATGCCCTTGTAGATGATCACGCGGGTCGACAGCGAACAGACGTAGAACATCTGCGCTTCGGCGAGGGCTTCGTCGCCGCGCAGGCGGATCGTTGCCTGCTTGCGGATCAGGTAGAGCTCGCGCTCGAAGGCGTCCTGGTCGAGTCCTTCGGCGGCGGCGATGAAGAGTTGCTCGATGACCGGCATCGAGTCGAGCGCGGTGGCGCCGATGTCGGCGACTTCGGGGCGGGTCGGCACCTTGCGCCAGCCGATCAGTTCCTGCCCGCGTTCCGCGACGATCTCCTCCACGACACGCCGGCACAGCTCGCGCTCGTCATCGTCCTGGGGCAGGAAGAAGACACCGGCCGAGAAGGTGCCGGGCGCTCCCAGTTCGGCCCCGAACTCGTCCGCCGCGACTCTGCGCAGCAGGGCGTGCGGCAAAGCGGTCAGCATGCCGGCGCCGTCGCCGCTGTTCGGCTCGCAGCCGCAGGCGCCGCGGTGGTCCATCCGGGTCAGCATATGGGCGGCCTGCTGCATCAGCCGGTGGCTGCGCTCGCCGCGCACGTGGGCGATGAAGCCGACTCCGCAGGCGTCGTGCTCGTAGGCCGGGTCGTACAGGCCGACCTTTCCGGGACGCAGCTTCATGCCGCTTCTCCCTGCTCGACGATGGCCTCGTCGTCCCCGGGCATCGGCCCCGCGTTCTCGACCAGAAACGCGGCGAAGTCCTCGGCGGCCGCCCGCAGCCGACGACGGGCGAAGACGATCCCCATCGGCCGCTCGAGTTTCGGTTCGAGCGGCACCGCGGCGAGGAGGCCGGCGCGCACCTCGGCGAGGAACGTCCTGAGCGGCAGGATCGCCGCGTAGTCCGTGGCCTGCAGCATGCTCTTGAACGTGTCGATGTTGTCGAGACGCTGGGCGAACACGGCCTCGGCGCCGTTCTCGACCAGGTAGCTCCGAATGTGGCGCGCCGCGGGGAGTTCGTGGGTGAAGTGGATCAACTCGCGGCCGTCGAGGTCGGCGGCCCGGACGCGCTCGGCCCCGGCCAGTTCGTGGCCCGTTCCGCAGGCCAGGCACATCCGCTCCTCGCGCAGCGGCCGCGACTGCAGGCCGGGCCACTGCTCCGGGTAGGAGACGATGCCGAAGTCGCAGCGGCCGGTTCGCGCCGCTTCGGCTACCGCGGCCGGCGGCTCGTACTCGATCTGCACGTCGAGTTCGGGCCGCTGAAGCTGGAACTCGGCCCGCAACTGGTTGAGCAGCGCGATGCCGGCGGAGTAGATCGCGTGGATCCGGACCGTCCCGCCCCGCTCAGGATCGAGACGGGAGACGCTGCGCGCCAGGGCGTCGTAGCGCGCGACGAGTTCGCGCCCCTCGCGGGACACGAGTTCGCCGGCGGGAGTCAGCACGAAGGGCCGCTTGGAGCGGTCGAGGAGCCGCGTGCCGAAGAGCTCCTCCAGGTGCTGAATCCGCTGGCTGACCGCCGACTGGGTGATGCCGTGAAGCTCGGCTGCGCGGCTGAAGCTGCGCAGGTCGGCCACGTCGCAGAAGATGCGGAGCCCTTGCATCGGAAGTGCAAGAGCCTACATTAGCCAGCACTCATGGAGCAAGAGCTGGGCATTAGCGAAGCTGATGCTGGGGCGGCCCTGGGTGCGCCGACGCAAGGTCATCGGTTCCCACTGGGTGCGCCGGCGCCCCCGCCGGCTGTCGCCGAAGGCCGGCCGGCGACACGCGTCGGCCGAAGGCCGGCTCCGTTGAGATCCGCCTACCCCAAACGCCAGTAGAAGACGACCAGGTACGCCGCCAGCAGTACGGCGACCCAAAGCGCCATCGACGCCGTGAGCCAGGAGCGCCCGAGGAACCCCTGCGGGCCCAGGTGACGCTGCGCCGTTTCGAGCGCGACGGCGGCGAGCCGGCCGGCAACGGCGTAGCCGGTGCGGTGCGTGGCCGTGAACGCGGTGGCGACGCCATCCCAGATGCGGAGGCCGACCCGGCGGTAGAGCCAGTCGGCGTCCAGATTCACCGAGCGCAACTCCGGCGGATAGAGGCCGGTGCGCATCAGCGTGGCGAAGGCCAGGGCCGAGAAGAACAGGAGCTGGCTCTGCGTGATGACGTGGGTCGTCGTGTACACCTCGTAGTGGACCGGGTAGGGCAGTAGCTCGTAGAAGGGGTTGGCCGTGCCGAACCACATCCCCGCCAGCGGGAAGAGGCCGATCGCCATGCTCGCGGCGGCCGCCAGCACCATCGCGACGATCATCGACCGCGGCGCCTCCTTGCAGCGGATGCCGGAGTCGTGGTGGAAGAAGGCGAAGAACGGGATCTTGATCCCGGCGTGGTGGAAGACGCCGGCGGAGGCGAACAGGAGCACGAGCCAGAGCCAGAAGTACTCCTTGTAGACGGCGGCGCTCATGATGAGCGACTTGGTGGCGAAGGCCGAGAACAGCGGGAAGGCGGAGATGGACGCCGCGCCGATGATGCAGAGCCCGGTCGTGATCGGCATCGACTTGTAGAGGCCGCCGAGGTCCGAGCCGTTCACGTGGCCGACGCGGTAGAGCACCGCCCCCATCGCCATGAACAGGAGCCCCTTGAACAGGATGTCGGCGAAGGCGTGGGCGACGGCGCCGTTGATCGCCAACTCGGTGCCGATGCCGATGCCGACGACCATGAAGCCGAGCTGGTTCGTCATGCTGTACGCGAGCACCCGGCGCAGGTCGTTCTCGATCACGGCGAAGAAGATGGGGAAGGCGGTCATCAGGGCGCCGATCCAGATCAACTCGGACTGGCCGGGGAAGGCCCTGGCCAGCGCGTAGATCGCGAACTTCGTCGTGAACGCCGACAGGAACACGGCGCCGGCCGGGGTCGACTCGGGGTACGCGTCGATCAGCCAACTGTGCAGCAGCGGGAAGGCCGCCTTGAGACCGAAGGCGAGGAAGATGAGGGTCGCCGCCAGGTTCGAGAAGCCGAGCCCGCCGTCTTCGAGGAAATCGGTCAGGTTGCGGAACTCCGCCCAGCCGGGAGCGCCGCCGACCTCGTGACGAAGCAGCACGATGCCGGCGAGCAGCAGGACGCCCGAGACCATCTGCATCCCCAGGTAGCGGAGGCCGGCGCCGGCCGCTCGCCCGCTCCTCCGCACCCAGACCAGCAGCGCCGACGACACCGCGGCCACTTCCCAGAACAGGAAGAGGCTCCAGAGGTCGCCGGCCAGCACCACGCCGAGAGCGGATCCGGCGTAGAAGACGCCGACCAGCGGCTGGAAGTTGTCGCGGACGTAGAACGAGTAGATGGTGCCGATGAGCGCCGCCAGGTGGAAGATGACGACGAAGATCCGGCTCAGCGGGTCGATCCGGACGAGTGTCAGGGTCTGGCCGAAGAGTTCGAACTGGGCGTAGTCGCCGAACTCGAGACCCCAGAAGCGCCAGAGGGAGTAGATCGGCAGAGCCAGGAGCAGCGCGCGCAGCACGGTCCGGGGCAGCACGTTGCGCGGCGTCGCGGCCAGGACCACGCTGCCGAGCATCAGCAGCAGCGGCGGCGACAGCAGGAACTCGGCCATCCGGGACTCAGGTCGAGGAGCCGCCGCCGCGGCGCCGCTCGTAGTAGTCCTCGGACCGCATCAGCACCCGCCGCATCTGCTTCGCCGCCAGCACCAGGAGGAAGGCGCCGACGAAACCGTATACGGGGTAGAACCCGAAGCCGCCGTCGGCCCAGCCGCCCCAGGCATCGAACTCCGCCTTCTTCTTGTAGAGGAAGTCCGCCGCCAGCCACAGGACATCGATGAGGATCAGCGCGTAGAAGACCTTGGCGACGTTTGCCTTCTTGTCGAGCCAGTAGCTCCTTCCGCCGTGTTTCCCGTGGTCGTGCTGCGCCATGGCTCGGGGGAGGTTAGCAGCCGGGCTCTCACTCCACGGACCCCGTGCGGAGCGCGTAGCATGCCCCGTGGACTCGTTCTCGGAACCGGTGCGCCGGTGGTTCGACGACTCGTTCTCCGGGCCGACCCGGGTGCAGGAACTGGGCTGGCCGGTGCTGGCCGGCGGCGGGAACGCACTGCTCGTGGCGCCGACCGGAAGCGGCAAGACGCTCGCCGCTTTCCTGTGGGCGCTCGACCGGCTGTGCCTCGGCGACGAGCCTCCCGCCCCGGGCGTGCGTGTCGTTTACGTGTCGCCGCTCAAGGCCCTCGCCTACGACATCGAGCGCAACCTGCAGGCGCCTCTTGTGGGCGTCGTCGAAGAGGCCCGCGGGCTCGGCGCTCCGGTGCGGCCGGTCAGCGTCGACGTCCGCACCGGCGACACGCCGACAGCGGATCGTCGGCGCCAACTGCGAAAGCCCGGCGAGATCCTGGTGACGACGCCCGAGTCGCTGTTCCTCGTCCTGGGCTCTCAGGCGGCGGCGAACCTGCGCACCGTCGAGACGGTGATCGTCGACGAGGTTCATGCCATGGCGGCGACCAAGCGCGGCGCCCACCTGGCGCTGTCGCTCGAGCGGCTCGCGGAGTTGGCGGACGGCCGGGATCCGCAGCGGATCGGCCTCTCGGCGACGGTGCGGCCAATGGACCTGGCGGCCGGATTCCTGGGCGGCGACCGGCCGGTCGAGGTCGTGGACGCCTCCGAGCCGCCGGACATCGACCTGCGGGTCGTCGTGCCCGTGCCGGACATGGAGGCCCCGCCGCCGGCGCCCGAGTCTCTTTCCTCCGGCGAAGGATGGCCGCGCGGCATGGAGACCTCCGGCCTCTGGCCGTCCGTCTTCCCGCGCATCCTGGAGGCGGTTCGGCGCCACCGCTCGACGATCGTCTTCGTCAACAGCCGTTCTCTCTGCGAGCGGCTGGCGCAGCGCCTGAACGAGCTGGACGACCGGACCCGCGCCACGGACGACGAAGAAGCGGATGACAAGGCGCCGCTGGCCCGGGCCCACCACGGCAGCATCTCCCACGAACGGCGACGGGAGATCGAGGGCGCCCTCAAGGCCGGCCGCCTGCGCTGCATCGTGGCGACGAGCTCGCTCGAACTCGGGATCGACATGGGCAGCGTCGACCTGGTGCTCCTGGTCGAGGCGCCGGGGTCCACCGCCAGCGGACTGCAGCGCGTGGGCCGCTCGGGGCACGCGGTCGGCGAGCGGAGCCGCGGTCTGATCTTCCCCAAGTTCCGGGGCGATCTCCTGGAGTGCACGGTGACCGCGATCCAGATGCAGCGCGGCGCGATCGAGTCGATGCGGCTGCCGGAGAACCCGCTCGACGTCCTCGCGCAGCAGATCGTCGCGATGTGCTGCGGCCGGGAGTGGACCGTCGACGGGATGCTCGCCCTGGCG
>JAJDZH010000073.1 GCA_022824725.1 Thermoanaerobaculia bacterium
TGGCTGCCGTTCCAGCGCCGCAGACAGCGGCGAGGTCGCCTGTTTGAACTGCCCGGCGTTGAAGCGGGCGACGCCCAGCGAGTACTGGACCCTCGGGAAGGCCGGATCGACCGAGGCGGCCTGCTCGAAATGACCCGCGGCCCGGGTGAAGCGCCGGGCCTGCGTCGCCATCACGCCGAGATTGAACGAGGCGCGCGCCAAAGTGGTTCGAGCCGTTCGAACGAGCTGCCCGCGAACCTCCGGCGCGAGGCCGGAGACCGGCGTCTCGCTGAAGACGGACAGGCCGACGACCCCGGCAGACGGTTCCTTGCCGTGGCCGTCCAGGTAGTTCGACATGCGGTCGCGCGAGGTCTGGGCCAGGGCCACCGAGAAACGCTCGGCGGCCTCGAAGTGAGGCAGCGCCCGCGCCTCGTCGCCCGTGCGGCGCAGCGCCAGGGCGAACTGGTAGTGGAGGCTCTCCATCTGGTTCGCGTTGAACGAGCCGCCGTAGCCGCCCTCCGCCAGATCGATCGCACTCTCGAGCGCGGTCGCCGCTTCCCCCGGCCGGTCGAGTCCGAGCAGAGCCCGGCCCAGATGATGGAGCGCGTTGGGACGCGTGGACGTCGACTCCACCGCGATCTCCAGCGAGGACAGCGCCTCCTCGAAGCGCCGGGCATCGACCAGCACCATTCCCAGGTAGAGGTGGTTCACCGGATCCTCCGGCGAGACGCGGCGCTCCTCCTTGAAGTGGTCGATGGCCTCCTCGACGGCGCCGCGGCCGCGGTCCAGCAGTTCCACTGTCCCCAGGTAGAAGCGGGCCCGCGGCACCCGCGGGTCGTCCTCGATGGCGCGTTCGAGCGCCTCGCGGGCCTTCCCGTACTCGCCGTAGTCGCGGTACGTCCTGCCGATCAGGATCCAGGTCTGGGGAATCGGACGCTCCCCGGCCACGTCCCGGAAGAGCTTCTCGGCGGCCTCCGGACGCTCCAGGCGGAGGTAGCCGCTGGCGAGCGCGAAGCGGGTTTCCACGTCTTCGGGCGTGGACTGGACGGCTCGCTCCAACTGCTGCACCGCCATCTCCGGCTGGCCGCTCGCGTTGAAGGCCCGGGCGAGCAGACGCACGGCGCGACCGTCTCCCGAGCTGCGCGCGAGAAGACGGCGGAGGTGGTCCGCCGCGCCTTCGGGTTCGCCGCGCTCGAGCGCGAGTTCGGCGAGGGCGAGCAGCGGACGGCGCGCTTCGAGTGCCGAAACCAGCGCGCGCTCGTAGGCGGTCTCGGCCTCGGCCGGGGCGCCGCCGGCGCGCTGCAGGTCGCCGAGGAGCAGCCAGCCTTCGAGCAGCGCCTCGCGGTACCAGCTCTCGGCCGCCTGCGGTTCGTCGCGGCGGAGCATCGTCTCGGCCTCCGAGAGGGCGCGCTGCATGGCGGCGTCGGGCGGCTCTTCCTGGGACTGCGTGGCGGTCGGCGTTGTGACGGCCAGGAGCAGGGCGAGGGCCCAATACGGTCGCCGCTTCGCGGCGCGTCTTTCCCTAAAGCCGGCGGGGGCGCCGGCGCACCCAGTGTGCGGTCCCGTGCTGTACGCGGAAGCCGGTGGGACCCCGGCGCACCCGGTTCGGCGATGCACCCAGTTCAACGTGCGTTACCGGCCCCTTCGCCCACGGCCAGGGTGGTCGAGACGAACGCGGTCTCGCGAGTGGCGTCGTCCCGCACGCCGACCGCGACGAGGTTCAGGCCGTCCGGAATGTCGATGTTGAAGACCAGGTCGAGAAGCCGCGTTTCCCGATCCGGGGGCACCTCGACCAGGAAGGTCTTCTCGTCCCTGACCACCTTCGAGGTCGCGGCGTGGCGGCTGGCGACCTCCACCCGGATCTGCGCCATCTCCTTGCCCTCGAACGGCAGGAAGGCGACCTGGGCGGCCGGCACCATGACGTGGAGCGGCAGTCGCCGCTTGCCGCCGCCGGCCGCGCGAACGCGGCCCGCGCCGAGCCGGACGCCGAGCGGATTCTCGACCAGACCGAGGTAGAGCGCGCCGTCGAGCTGCTCGCTCATCCGCTGGTCGGAACTTTTGTCTCGGTACCCGCGACGATGACGGACCTGCACGTTCCGGCCGCGGACCCGTACGCGAATCTGATGCTCGCCGCGGTCGCCGCCGTGGGGCGGGCGGTAGGCGAGGGAGTAGTAGCTCGCCATCTCGCTGGCGATCTGTTCGAGCTCGTCGCCGAACTGGTTGCGGTTGAAGATGGCGCGGCCGCCGGTCTCGTCGGCGAGCACGGCCATGCCCCCGCGTTCGGCTTCGCGCACCGAGCTGTTGAAGGGGTTCGCCCCCTGGAAGTCGATCGAGGACTGCTCCGCCGCGCTCAGGAACGCCGGGCGGAGGCCGCTGGTCTGAAGCGAGTAGACCGTCACACGGTTCGCGTTGGCGTGACGCGTGAGTTCGTGAAAACCTGTGGACAGTTCCGCCACCGGCGACATCGAGCGGAAGCGGTCGCCGGCGGGACACAGGCCGGTGATGAAATCCCGCAGGTCGCTGCCGGGAGTCCGTTCGAGGGAGTCGCTGATGTAGAGCAGCGTCTTGACGCCGGGAAGCGCGGCCAGAAAGCGGACGGTCGTCGTCAGGTGATCGAGCGTGGCGCCGATCCGGTCGCGGCCGATGTTGGCGGCGTTCTCGACCTCGGGCATCGCCTGACGCACGAACGTTCCGCAGGGCGCCGGCGCCGAGTTGCGGCGGCTGCTGCCCGCCGAAGCGAGCGTCCTCGCGTCCTGCCAGAGCTGGTTCAACCGCCGTATCGCGAGCCGCTTCGCCTGCTGCGACTGGCCGCCCATTCCCGGCGAGGCCGCGATGCGCTCGAGCGCCGCGTCCAGATCCTCGCGGCTGGAGCCGAAGTAGGCCTCGGTGACGAGGTCGCGGTCCTGGCGGAAGATGAGCACGCGCTCGGCCGGGAACGTCTCCTGGTCGAGGAACGCTCTCAGGTCCTCGATCGCCTGCTTGCGGCTGGCCGGACCGAGATGGAGTTCGTCGAAGTAGAGGACGAGATGCGCGGGTTCCGCCGGGCCACCGGTCGAGGCCGGTTCCGCCGCGGCCGCCGGCTCGCCGGGCTCTCCAGCGCGCCGGGCCGACACCGCATCCGTGACCTCGTTGAAGAAGTCGATCGTCACCTGCTCGCCGTCCTCGCGCACCTCGAAGTCGTCGGGACCCAGGCCCGTCACGGGACGGCCGCGCCTGTCGCTGACCCAGACCTCGACGTTGACGAGCTGAACGTCGACGACTTCACTGAACGAGGGCGGCTCGGCGTCCTGCGCCTGGGCGACCACGGCCCCCGGCACGGCGGCGGCCAGTCCTGCGATCACGACAGTCGAAACGAGCAAGGACTCGCGCAGGGAACCGGCGGAGCCGGCCTTGCCCTCGGCGCGTGTGCCTGGCCGCCTGCGGCGGCAGCCGGCGGGGGCGCCGGCGCACCCAGTCGGCGGACAGTTCCATGCACGCGTGGAATCCGGATCCAAGGCGGTCATCGTTTCAGTCTACTTTCGCCTTCAGACAGGTTGTGGTTGGGCTACGCGGCGCAGGACGCCGAACAGCAGGGCCAGGAGAGCCAGGCCCGCCATCGGCGCAACGAAGCCGGCCGCCAGGCGGTCGGCGCCGCCGGCTATCCGCGCGGTCAGCCAGGGCAAGGCCGCTCCGCCGGTACCCGCCAGCGCGAAGACCCAGCCGGTGGAACGGGACCGGGTGGCGGCGGTGAGCTCGGCGAGAAACGAGACGGTCAGCGGAAACAGCGGCGCCAGCCCGGCGCCGACCGCAATCGACGCCACCGCCACCTCCACCTGCGACCGGCCGACCAGCAGACCGACCAGGCCGGCGCCGGCCAGCGCGATGCCTGCGCCGTAGAGCGCCGGCTCGGAGACCCGGCGCAGCAGGAGAGGCACGATCGCCCGGCTGGCGAGCAGCGCCGCCCAGAACCCCGATCCGATCCACAGCGACGTCGCGGTGCGAGCGGACTGGAACTGGTCGGCCAGGCTGACCAGCCAGCCCCCGACCGCGTTCTCGATCCCCACGTAGAGGAACAGGATCGCCGCGATGACGACGAGCGCCACCGCCTGCCCCGCGGGGGCGGACGAGCGGCCGGCGGCGGCACCGGCGGCTAGGTCCGCCCGGACCTCCGCGCCGCCGAGAGTGCGCAGCAGGAGCAGCAGAACGAGTCCAGCCGCCACGGCCAGGATGACGAGCACCGCATCGCTCGACGTGCCCCGCGGGCGA